>CAXXSM010000040.1:0-23485 GCA_963663405.2 bacterium
TCGGGCTTCCCGTCAAGGAACATCTGATCGTCGAATTGTATTCGAAGTAACACATCATTTGGGGAATGTAAAAATCAAAAATGTCCCTAAGTGGATTTCTTGAATCCGGTTTGTAAGACTGTTGTATTTATCAATTTTGGCTGAGAAAACCATTCGGTTGAGTTGCGTTATAGGCTGGGAATCGAGATTCGAAGACCGGCGCCGTAGCGATCCAGCGACCGGATGGGATATATAGATCGCCTTTCGATACTATTCTGCAAGCCAAATGGAGAAAAGTAACCCATGAAATTTAAACCGGTTGTGATGCCTGGTCGAATACTGTTCGATCAAGAAACATACACAGAACGGTATGGCAAGTTTGTTCTTGAACCCTTGGAACGCGGCTTTGGAACCACACTCGGTAATTCTTTAAGACGTGTTTTACTCTCTTCCATTCAGGGATCGGCAGTGAAAGCCGTACGAATCACAGGTGTTCTCCAAGAGGCTTCTTTCATTCCGGGTGTCGTGGAAGACGTCACGGATATCATACTTAATTTAAAACGGCTGCGAGTCAAGAATTTTCGGAATGGACCTGTTACTCTGTATCTTCAATCTAAAGGGGAAGGTGAAATCACCGCCGCGCAGATTGAAGCGAATCCCGATATTGAGATTTTGAATCCCGATCTACACATCGCCACTCTCGATAAAGATGGGGAGCTGGAGATGGAATTGTACGTGGATGTTGGGCGTGGGTATCTATCCTCCGACCGGCAGGCCAAACAGGCCGACACGTATCCTGTTAATACGATCCTGATGGATGCGATTTTTACTCCGATCGAGCGGGTGAAATATACGGTGGAAAATGCCCGTGTCGGGGACATCACGGATTACGACCGCCTCATCATGGAGGTTTGGACGGATGGCGCCAATACACCGAAGGACGCAGTCGCCTTTGCGGCGAAGATTATGAAGGACCACTTGATGCTCTTCATTTACTTCCCCGATGAGGATGAAGCGCCTTTGGAAGGGAAGGATGAGGAAGAAGAAGTCGTCAATCCATATCTGTCAAAAGGTGTGGAAGAGCTGGAACTTTCCGTCCGCTCGTTCAATTGTCTCAAAGCCGCAAACATTAAATCCGTCGGAGAACTTGTGCAGAAGACGGAAAGCGAAATGCTGAAGTACCGGAATTTCGGAAAAAAGTCCTTAACGGAAATACGCGAAGTACTGACGAAATATAATCTCCGGCTGGGGATGGATATCTCTCAGCTCAAAAGCGGATCCACTCCTCCAAAACAGACACCTCTAGCGATCTTAGAGGAGGATCTGGATGATGAAGAGTTTGAAAAAGCGATGCCTGGCGCGGACGAATTTGGTGAAGATGAAGAATAGACATTGACGTGGTTATGGATTCCTCTCAAGGATGATATGCTTACATCTAATGTATACGCCGTCAGGTTTTAAAAACGTATAGCAAAAACTTTTGGAGAATAGTATAATCATGAATCACCGCAAAGCAGGACGAAAACTAGGACGCACTTCTTCGCATAAAGAAGCGATGCTCGCGAATCAGGCGACCGCTCTCTTCCGTCATGGAAGAATCAAGACTACGTTAGCGAAAAGTAAAGAACTGCGGCGATACGCCGAACGGTTGATTACGGCCGCGAAGACCGACACCGTACACGCCCGCCGGCAGGTTGCGAAAAAGATCGGCGATAAATTGATCGTGCGGAAGTTGTTTAATGAGATCGCGCCGGAATTCAAAGAGCGCCCGGGGGGGTACACGCAGATCTTTCAATTGGGACCACGCCCCAATGACGGCGCGCCGATGTCCTACATTCAATTGGTGGGATACGTTCCGCCCGAAGAAGAATAATCCTGCATTTCCTGTAAGGAGAAAGAAAAGGGGCGCTGGTTTCGCGTCCCTTTTGTTATTTGTCAAATCCACTCGTTTCTAATTTCTTTTATTCAATAAAACCGTAGTAGAGTCCCATGTAATAGGGAAGCAGGAAGACGGCTCCACTGGCCAATCCATGGCCGTTTCCGCCGTAATTCAGCGTCCAGGGATCCGTATTCCAATGGTTGAAAAAGCGTTCCTGAACGGGGAGAACTTTTCCGTTTACCCGGTATCCTCTGGGACGGCTCAATCGTCCATACGGATCGGAGGCGGCGTATCGGGAAAGGGAGATCAAATCCAGACGATGGTCGTTGCGCCGCGCCCATTGTACCCGGTCTAAGGGGAATCCTTTTAATGTCGAAACCGCGTCATGCAGCCATCCATCCCAGGGGGAAAGATCGTTTTTTCCCCAAGGATCTTCATACGTGGCGTGAATTCCGCAGGCGGCGTAGGCGAAGTTGAAGAATGGATTCATCTCTGAAATTCGAGAATCCAGTATTGATAGAAGGCGTATGTCATCTCTTCGCGCAATTCCTCATCCTCTGTGTATTGGATAAGATTATAGAAATTCATGATGGCCATTTCATCATCGGATTGATTGCCGGAACCGATACCGCGTTGAATTTTAGCAACCATCGCGTTCGTGTCGAAGGCGTGTTTTTCCCGCAGTTCAAGGGACGCTTTTCCATATTTTGGATCGCCTGTTATGTGTTCCGCTACGGCTAAATAAGAGAGGATGCTGAGGGAATTCAGGCCGCGTTCATTTTGCCAGTTGCGGTTATGATTAAGGGAGGCTGGAGAGTATATCGCCCAGCGCGTTGGTTTTCCATCGTGGTCGATCAGGCGATAATCATTTCGGACCAAGTGATCGGTGATGTTTTGGACCACTTCTCGCACCCGTTCTTTTTCTTCCGGCGTATCGGCTACGAGATCGTAATAGAGGGGATAAAAGAAATAATGGCCATCGAGTTCATCCGAACTTGTATCGGTTTTGTACCAGTATTTTTTATCCTTTGTGAGCACCCACCTGGGAGAATAGACTTTCCACAGCGCGTCTCCTTGGGCGCGTGTTTGTTTCATGCCTTCGATCGTGTTACCTCCGCGTTGGTTTGGATCAGGCTCGGTTGTGGGAACGACGGTTCGGGCGACAAATCCGGGTTGTTGTTTCACTTCTCCACCCACAGGGGCTGCGCTGAGAAATCGGAGCGCTTCAAACGCTTGCTTGGCGCGGGTTTTGGCTTGGGGATCTTTCGTAACGGCGTAAGCGAAACACTCACCCGCTCCATACATACTTGTCCAGAGCCCATCGTTGTCGCTGTCGGAATAAATGATTTTGCTTTTATCACCTGGATTGGGCAGATGGACTTCGGAGGTATAACCGTATTCTGTCCGCTTAATGTATTTTTCTATCTCTTCTTCATAGAACGTGGCTTTTTGGGCGAGTGTCATGGGACGCCGCTCGATGAGGCCGAGTCCGGCGGGGGTGGCGAACCAGGCGTGTCCTTCTGGTGAGACCGCAATGTCCCGGACTTCATCATGGGGCAGCCACGCATGTCCTTGGCGGTAGGCCCACTCGTTTCCATCAAAGCGGATAGCTCCGATTTTTGTTCCGAACCAGAGTTCGTTCTTCCATCCAATGCGCAGGCAAGTGAAATCATTGTAGGGAAGTCCCTCGCGGCCTGTGTAAAGAGTCCAGGAGGAATCAAGGCAGCCAACGCCTTGTGGGCTAGCGAACCAGAGGCGGTCTTCCTGATCGAAGGCCACGCTCTTGACACTGCGGGGCGCCCAGCTGCGTCCTTCCTTGCTGGATGGATAGAGGGCGGTCCATTTACCGCCTTTGTGTTTTAAGAATAAACCTGATTCCGCCGCTACGGCGATGGAATGCTGAGAGTTACAGGCGGCCGCGTAGACAATCTTGTTTTCTCCAAGAAGAGCGTGAAGTTCTTCATCAAGCCAGGAATGGTTGTTCCGAACGCGATAAAGACCGTCGCTAGAGGCTGCGTAAAGCAGATTGCTATCAGCGGCCGCTAGATCGTGGATCGTACCGGTTGGAAGACCAGCGATTTTACTTGCCGTTCCAGAACTGATGGAATAGAGTTCCTTGCCGTAAACCGCGAGGATGGTATCGCCTTGTGCGATTATTGCCTGGACGGCGGCATTGGGAATATCGGTAATCGTAGACCATTTCTCCTCATTCCATACCGCCAATCCGTTCGTTGTGCCAGCGTATACGGTTCCATCGGGCGTAATGGAAACACAAGTCACATCATTGGAAGGCAGACCGTCTTTTTGGGTGTAGATTGTAGAGACTTCCTGTTCGTAGACACCGATTTTTTCGCAAGGGATATTAGTATCTTGGGCGTTGGAGTCTGTTCCCCATAGGGCGAATAAGATCAGCCAGGGGATGATATATCGATTCTGCGTCATTGAATTTCCTTTCTTTTTGAAGTATGCGTAAAAAAAAGAAATGTAAACATCAACAAGGTAATGTTTACATTTCATAGTGATTGCGATCTTTATATCAGCCTTATTGTATTGGTAATTGATATCAGATCAAAGGCGGTTCTAATATATCCGCGTTCCTTTATAAGTCGTATGGCTTTCGTTGTTCACGGTCGAGGTATTGGTTCGCTTCGGGATCGTTGACGAACATTTCCATTTCGGGATCCCATTCCAGTTTTCGTTTGACCCAGCCGCAGATGTTGCCTAAGTGGCAAACCGAGACGGAGCGGTGGCCGATCTCTACATCGCAGATCGGGCGTTGACGGGTTTTCATGCAGTTGACCCAATCTTGGAAGTGATCGTTGCTCTCGTATAGATGTACGTCGTTGGAGGTCAGCGGTTCTTTAGGATTTCTTCCGGTTCGCATTTGATCCGTCCCCGGTTGACGGAGATGGAGCCTTTCTCGCCGTTGAATGTGACGCCGTATCCCGATCCCCCCATGTTGACATAGATTCCATTGTCGTACGTGTATTTGAATTTGAAACTTGTGAATGTTGTATAAAAACCGGGTTTGGTTTCGGCGGTACCTTCGACGAAGCGGGGGCCGCTTCCATCCATGCCCAATCCCCACTGGGTGATATCGAGGTGATGGGCGCCCCAGTCGGTTACCATACCGCCGGAATAGTCGAAGAACCAACGGAAATTCACGTGGCAGCGCAGAGGATTGTAGGGAACTTTCGGCGCTTGACCGAGCCACTTTTCCCAATTTAGTCCCGGCGGAACCGGTTCATCCGGCACGCCTTCCCGCTGGGGGGCGCCGCCTACGGCGACGTCGACGTGGCTGATCTTGCCTAAGCGTCCGCTTCGGACATATTCGCAGGCTGTACGGAATTTTTCATCGGAACGCTGCTGACTGCCGGTTTGGAAAATGCGGCCTGTTTCACGGGCTTTGCGCACGATGGCGCGGCCTTGGTTGATGGTCAGGGAGAGCGGTTTTTCTCCATAGACATCTTTCCCGGCGTCCATTGCGTCGATGTAGGTTTTCGCATGCCAATGATCCGGCACGGCGATCATGACCGCGTCGATGTCTTTACGATCCAGAAGCCGTTCGTATTCGGCGTAGGCTTCAACCGCTTTATCCGGCATTGGGTAACGAACCGCCTCAGAACCCCGGCCTTGGATCCATTTTCGGTCGACTCCCATCTGGTCGTCCAGGAAACTTTGCGCTTCCAGCAGGTAGGGGCGGTCCAAATCGCAGATCGCGGCGATCTCGCATTCTTTGCTGCGGAGGGGGCCGCCAATAATTTGCATGCCCCGCCAACCCAATCCAATCATACCGACTACGATCTTATCGTTAGGCGCAACTTCTCCAAATATGGAATTGGGGACAAACGCCGGCGCCGCGGTCAACGCTCCCAGGCCGGCCACCGTTTTCCCTGCTGTTTTCAAAAAAATACGGCGTGATGTTTTTTTTGTATCGGTCATCAATACATTCCTTTCTTCCCGAACGTGGGATTCCATTATTCAATTGTAGAGGGAAGGAATTCATTTCTACAGGTTAGGCTAGCCTAATCCAAACGATTCTCTTCATTCACAGTTTATAGCGCAGGTAACGCATAGGGCGCGCGGTATTCTTTGGTGAGATATTTATTGGCTTCTTTGTCGCTCCCAAAAGTTTCTGTTTTGGGATCGAAGACGACATCGCGTCCCAACCGGCCGCAGATGTTGCCGATATGGCAGATCGTCGTGCTGAGACGGCCGATTTCCACATCGGCGTTGGGCCGTTTACGGCTCTTGACGCAGTCAAAGAAATTCTTCATATGAGAACCGCCGGACGCTTCGTCACTCTCGATCACTTTTCCATCATCTTTGCTATAGACTTTCCATCCCCTTGATCCGATAATCATTGTCGCGTCACTGCCGTAATAGCCGATTCCGCCGCCGATTTGTTCGACGGGGTGATGACTTTGGAAACTTCGCAGTTCCCATGCGAGCATCATGTTTCCATAGTCGTAGGTTAATGTTTGGGTGTCGGGAACCTCTTTGCAGTCATCGAGCCAATAGATTCCGGATTGGCCGGAAACGCGAGTGGGCAGGGCGTTGTCCATGCCGCGCATGGCTTCGATGACCCACATTGCGATATCCAGCATATGCACGCCCTGGTTGCCCAATTCGGTGTTGCAGTAGTCCCAGAAGAACCGCCAGTTGTAGTGAAACCGCAGTTTATTAAAGGGACGTTGTGGCGCGGGACCAAGCCAGCGGTCGTAATCGACGCCAGCGGGCACGGCTTCATCCGGCGGATTCCCGAGGGAGCCGCGCACCTGGCACATCCACGTTTTAATCAAACACAACACGCCCAATTTTCCCGATGCGGCGTATTCGACAGCGGATCGAAAATGATTCATGCTGCGGCGTTGGGTGCCGACTTGGAAGACGCGGTTGTATTTTCGCGCCGCGTTGCGCATCAGATGGCCTTCGTGAATCGTGTGTGATAGGGGTTTTTCGCAATATACATCTTTACCCGCCTGACAGGCTTGGATGGCTTGGATCGCATGCCAATGATCGGGGGTGGCGAAAACCACCGCGTCGATGTCTTTGTCCTGCAGGGTTTCCTGATAGTCTTTGGTCGAGCCAATCGGTTGGTTTTGTTGCTTGGAGAATTCCGCGCAGAATTTTTCGATGATAGCGTCATCGATGTCACAGAACGTTTTGATTCTTCCACCTTGTTCAATCGCTTCTTTCGCGAGTCCACGTCCCCGGTTTTGACCTCCGATAAAGGCGAGAGTGACTCGGTCGTTGGCGCCGATCGCGGAGGGATTTAGATTAACGAGGCTTCCAGCCAGCAGGGAGGCGGCGCCGGTTTGTTTTACAAACGTTCGGCGGTTTTCGGGTTTCATATTTGTTCTCCTTTTTAATTGTTTGTACATTCTGGAAAACACCACGCTTATTGAAATGATTGGAGTGAACAATGGAAGATTGCCCGTCACGCGGTGTCTCGTTTTTTTAGTTAAACTTATTGTTTACGATCACATCCGCAAGGCTGAGTTGTCCTAGCCGGGGCCACGCTTCTTGTATCCCTTTTCCGATCGCGACGTACATGGCGATGACATGATCTTGTGGGAGCTGAATCAGCTCCGCGACCTTGTCAAAATCAAAACCATCCATAGGGCAGGATTCATACCCCATTGATTTGGCCGCCAGCATTAACGTTTGCGCGGCGATGCCACAGGAGCGCATGGCTTCGTCTCGTTGGACTTGATCCTTTCCCCTATAATATTGATCTAAAGCGGGAAGTATGAAATCCTGTATTTCCGCTGGGGCTCCCGCCCAGTACCGGTGGGGTTCTTTTTCCCAAGCCTTTAAATCCGCACAGAGTATGATAAATAACGACGTGTCGGTCACTTGGGATTGATCCCAAGAAACAGCCCTGATTTTTTTTCGCAAGTCAGGATCATCGACCACAACAAATCGCCAGTTTTGAATATTGAAAGCCGTGGGGGAGAGAATCGCTAATGATAAGATCTTTTCGATTTCTTCAGGGGGCATACGGTGGTTTGGGTCATAATGCTTAATAGCCCGGCGGGTTTGAATCGCTTCGATTGTATCCATCCTATCATCTCCACTCTTGCTTGCGTGGGTGTCTATAATATCAGACAAAGTGTCCAGTATGAATATTCATATTATATTGTTGACGCTTTAGGAAGAAGGCTTACACAAGGCGCCTTTTTTTTCTTTGTCTATGATGGCCGACGCTTCTTTTTTTATTCTTTCCTCTTTTCTAAGCCGTTGCTTGCCTTCGGCCCCGATAATACAATGGATGAAGATATTATCAGCGGGATCGCCGCTCTCTTGATCATAGAATACGGGATGAAACACGCGGCTTCCGTCAGGGGGGCGAACTGAAATAAATAATCAATCGCAGCTCCTTTGGTTTGATAATTTAATGGATTGAACGGTATGGACCAGGATCGAAATATGGATGAACTTTCACGGAATCTCTCGTTCGAAGCGTTGGAGAATGATGATCCCATTGGGGCGGAAACGCTTCGACGGATTTATAAATTGGATAATCTCAATCGTTGGATGTGGTCCCGCATTGACGGCTGGATTGGCGAGCGGGTAATGGAGGCGGGTTGTGGCACGGGAACGATGACAGAATTTTTACTCTCCCGTTCCTATGTCTGTTGTGTTGATTTGAATGCGAAGCACCTTGAGCGGTTGAAAGAGAATCTTGGATCCAGTGGAAAACTGGAGACGTTTCAAAGCGATTTGCAGGATATCCGGTTGCGTGAATTGGCGGATCGAAAGATCGATACGATCGTTTGTTTGAATGTGTTGGAGCACATCGAGAATCAAGAGATTACACTGGATCATTTTCGCTCGATCCTTCCTTCCGGGGGGCGGTTGATTCTTTTGGTGCCTGCGTACCGGCGCCTGTTTGGAACGCTTGATTCCGCGCTTTCGCATCACCGGAGGTATGACCGGAAGGAGTTAACAGGCCTTTTGGAAGCGCATGGTTTTAACCTTATTCATCACCGGTATTTGAACTCGTTTGGGATTCTCGGATGGTGGTTGAATGGAAAAGTTTTGAAGCGGGAACTTCTTCCATCCGGGCAGTTGAATTTATACAACCGGCTGGTACCCTTCTTCATGAAAATAGAGGATTGGACCGGACCGCCATGTGGGCTGTCGCATGTCGTATGCGCGGAGAAGGTTGATTGAAGGATCGGCGGAGACGTTTAATCGATCGCAATTAACGCTGTATTCCACACGTTCTGTTCCTCGTCATTAGGCCCATCAGGAAGATTGATTTCTATCATGAAACAAACACAGGATTTGCATGTTGTTGAAAGTATTGAACTTATTTCCCCTGGAGATTTGAAGAAAGAACTGCCCATGACCGAGACCGCGAATGAGACGGTCATCGAAGGGCGTTATACGATCAAGCGGATGCTGCGGGGGAAGGACAAACGAATGTTGGTGATCGTTGGCCCTTGTTCCATCCATGACGAAAAGGCGGCGTATGAGTACGCTTCACGGCTGCTTGAGTTACGGCGAACGCTGGGGGATCGCTTGGAAATTGTGATGCGGGTCTATTTTGAGAAGCCGCGCACGACTGTCGGCTGGAAAGGATTGATTTACGATCCCCATCTGAACGATACCGGTGATTTGGCGTATGGAATCCGAAAAGCGCGTGAGATTATGCTGACGATCAATGACATGGGGGCGCCGGCGGCGACGGAATTTTTAGATCCGATCGTTCCGCAGTACCTTTCCGATTTGGTGACCTGGGCGGCGGTCGGCGCGCGCACGATTGAATCGCAGACGCACCGCGAAATGACCAGCGGGCTCTCGATGCCGACGGGATTGAAGAACAATACAGATGGCTATCTGCAGATCGCCATTGACGCGATGCTCTCTTCACGGGCGCCGCATAGTTTTCTGGGCGTGAATCAGAACGGCCATATTTCAATTTACAATACCAGCGGTAATCTTTGGTGTCATGTGATCTTGCGCGGAGGGCGCCAAGGGCCGAATTTCGACCGGATAAGCGTGGAGGAGGCGATCACGTCCTTGGAGAAAGCGGGATTGCCGCCGTATGTCATGATTGATTGCAGTCACGCCAATTCCAACAAGGATTACGCCAAACAGGAAATCGTGTTGAAAGATGTGACACAACAGCGGCTGGACGGCGCTGAAACTCTTTTCGGCGTCATGCTGGAAAGCAATCTGAATGAAGGCAACCAATCCATCCCGGACGATCTGTCTAAACTTCAATACGGTGTTTCCATCACGGACGCTTGCATTAATTGGGAAACGACCGAACGGCTTCTCACGCGGATGTATGAGAAGTTGGGCGCCTCTTAATCTCTACACTCGCTATTCCCGCAAAACAGTATTTTCTATCCTTAAATCACTCTATCCATTTCGTTCGATTCGTGTATGGTATTTCATATTCGAAGATCCCCTGGATTGTTTTACAATACACGTACTCTGACTGGAAGAAAGGAATCGATCATGCCGGAAATTGGATACCATACCGACGCGTTCAATAGCAGCAATTGGGATTTCAAACAGTGTTTACAATGGGCGAAAGATCATGGAATGAATGTGATTGAATGCGGGGTGATTGATGGGACCGCGTACATTCAATCGCTGGGATATTATCCGCATATCTCGCTGCGGGAAGATCCGGCGCTGTGGCGGAAGACGATGGATTCGTATGGGATCCGGTTCAGCCAATTGGACGCCGCGTATCCCCTGAGCCGGATGGATGGATTGACCGTGGGGGTGGAGTATGTGAATAACGCGATTCGCTGGGCGAAGCTGATCGGCTGTCCAAACGTCGATACAACCGACGACAAAAAGAAAGCCGAGGGGATGACCGATCAGGAAGGGCTTCAAATTTTGAAAATGGCCTATGGGGAGATCCTGAAGGTCGCTGAAGCGCATGAAATTACAGTGAATGTCGAACCTCACGGCTATTTCACTACGAATCCGAAATTCATGGCGGAGATCCTGAATTTCTACGACAGCCCCTATCTGCGGATGAATATGGACACCGGCAATACGTTCATCGCTGGAGAAGACCCGGTCTCGTTTGTGGAACAGTTCAAAGACAAGATTTCCCACGTTCATGTCAAGGATGTCAGCGAATCCCTCGCCAAAGCCGCGCGCGGTGAACTGACGGGCATCGCCATGAGCCAAAGCGCCATCGGTGATGGAGTGAACGCCGCTAACATCGAAAAGTGCATACAAATTCTTCTTGACAATGGGTATGACGGTGTGTTCAGCCTGGAGTGTGAAGGGGTGTGTTTGGAGAAATCGCTGAATTGGGTGCGGGGATTGTTGGGGTAGGGGATCGTACACAGCATAATGTCATCATAAAATTCTCATTGTAAATCCAGAATCTCCTCTGTTCATATTCAATATGACTAAACTTCATTAGTCTGCATTATCAATTGCGCTCTTGGTTTAGGATGACTTTCTCGTCTGAACCATGATTCTAAAGATTATAGGATTTCCCTGATTAAAAATCTAGAAAATCAAGTAAATCAAGGTTCAGACAATGAAGAATCTCGCATAGAAGCGTAGGACTTCAATACTTCCCACAAAAAGAGGATCGATTGTTGAGAAACGTATTCACTTTCCGGAAGAACAATTTTTATTATTAGAATCTCCATCGATGTACGTAGAAAATATTTGCCTCATCCCTTGAATTTTTTTTTGAGCATATGTTAGATTGGATTTAATCCACAACGATAAGGGAGGGCGTCATGATGCGAAGAATTCGTTTTGTAGCCGGTTTGTGTCTCTTTTTCTGTTTTGTGTCATCGATTTCTGTTTATTCACAGGAATGGATTGTTAATCCTGCTAATGGGCATGGGTATATGATCGTTACTGAAAGAGGATGGGAAGAAGCGGAAGAATATGCGCAATCTCTCGGCGCACATTTGGTAACAATTAATAACCAAGAAGAAAACGATTGGATCGTGGAGAATATTTTATCCAAATCACCAGGAGGTCGCTTGTGGATAGGTCTATATATGGATGATGGAAAATATAAGTGGTTGAGTGGAGAAAATTCAACCTATTTCAATTGGCATGATAGTGAACCAGAAGGTGACAGATATGTGATTATTTCTAATGATATATCTACAAGGGGACGATGGGCTGATACCAGAGTAAATGGACAATATCTTTCAATTATCGAGATAGATAATCCACCAACATTAACACCAATACCAACAATCTCTCCTACGTTTACCCCTACCCCAACAGCCTCACCTCCATATTATCAACCTTTCGAAGGGACCGATCTCGCTTCCAATCAATTCGTCTCCGATCCTCCTGCTGGGTTTGTTTCTGGGAATGTCCGGTTTGGGGCGGTTCCGGAAGGGGAGGGGACGGATGGTGAGGGGATGTCGGTAGATCTGTTTCCGGGGAATGGGAATTTGATTGTTTCGCTGGAACCGGTTGAGGTGGATGGTTTGGCGCATATCTCCGGGTGGTTTAAATCATCGACATCGAACGTGTCTGTCGCGTTGATTGCGCTGAACAGCCCTATCGATGGGCAGCTGGCTTATGTCAATTTGACGGAGGCGGAAGTGCCGCTGAATGATTACAAGCGGTTCGATCTCTATTACGCGCCTCCGTCTGGATTGTTGCAAGTGGCTGTCCAGGTGGTTAATTCACCTTTCTCGACTTTGTCATCGACCGTGTGGATTGATAACCTTGTCGTAGAGCCGCCTGCGCTTGAAATCGGCGAACCGGTTACGCTGGAAGTGGATGGGACTTTTGAAGAGGACTTGGATAACTTGATTGTCAATATGAATAACGTGGATGGCAATGTGATCCCCTTTTTTGAATCCCTTACAGATATCGCTGTTCGAATGAGCATCGAACCGGACAATATGGCCGCTAATATCGGAACTATCGTCACTGGCGTGGAGGATCATTATCCTTTCACACTGGTTGGAGAGGTGGAGGCTTATCGAGAAACACCATACAATAGTGGTGGGATAATGGCGTTTGTGATGACCAACGCGTATCAAAATGTAGGACTGTTCCGGAAGATCGGCGAACTGCCCGGTCTAGAGACCAGTTTCGCACAGTTTGAACGCGTAATAGTGGGGGGAAACTTCACGGTAAAAAATCCCGAAACTCCAATCTATGTCATCATCCAAAACGGCGGCCCCTGGCGTGGAGTCTACACTCGTGATTGACAATTTGACATTGAGGAGACGTTGAGAGAATTTAAGGAGCGGAATGATTTATGATCGAAAATCCGGATTTCATCACAGCCATTATCGGATTACTCTTGACCGGTGGATCGGCTTTGGCGCTTCTCATAGTGATTATTATACAGGCGGCAAAGATGAAAAAAACGTACAAAGTGGATGAGAATTCCTTTCGCGCGGCGCGGGAGACACTGTTCAAAACAGTGTCTGTATTAATCATTGTTCTCAGTGTGTTTCTTCTTATTTTTTTAATCACATTTAATTTTGATATACCGGGAGGGACTGGATTTTTTATTGGCTTGGCGATATTTATTAGTGTTGTGGATTATCTAAAATGGACTTTAGGTTGGAAAGAGGAAGAGGGTAACTAAGGATTAATCGATTTCCCTAAAATCCTCTGTCCGTGGTTTTGTTTACGCATAAAATTCAACAATTTTCTGATAATCATCAAAATTATTGAATTGGAACCCATCGGCTGTACCGTGCTTCATAATGTACAGTCTGAGTTCCAGCGTATGCCATCCTTCCGTTCCTTGTTTTTTACATTCTTGAACGCCGAGACGCCACCGCCGCATTCCTTCACTGCTGGTTTTAATTTTCAGCAGTTGTTTTTCTTTTCCTTTTAAACTTTTGTACTTGATTCCGTATCGGCCAAACCATACTTTCGGATCGATGTGACCATCATCTTTGACGATAATAGCTTGTTGTGGATTTGTCATTTCTTTGATACTCCTTTTTAGTGATACATTTCGACTCACATTCGTATCAAGCAGTGACAGAGGCTTCTGTGGAGAGATTGTCTATGCTGGGAACGCGTCTCCAGTTGGGAAATCAGGTAATGGAAAGGACTGAGTGAAAACAAGGATTAAAGAAAACGTCAATCCTTGTTTTCATTTGCACGTTGTGATCTCAATCATGATGGTTTTCATGATTGAGGAACACTCACCTTATTGAGCGGATCGGACGTTCACAGCTTTGGGCCCTTTTTGTCCTTGTTCGACATCGAAGAGAACGGATTCGTTTTCATTCAAGTTTTTAAATCCCTCGCCCGCGATGCCCGAATGGTGGACGAATAGTTCCTGTCCGGCGTCGTCTTCGATGAATCCATATCCTTTTTGCTCGCTAAACCACTTTACACGTCCTGCAGTCATAATCAGGTCTCCAACTTGTTAGAATGTTCACACAGTTTTAGTTTCTGAATGTTCCGGAGCCTTCATTAAAAGCAATGCAGGGTGAACGATAGAATAGGGATGGGACCCGGTGATGCAGAAGATAAATTGTATGATATGTATTATTATACTCAATTTTTTTTTATGAGCAAGGGAGGTGGAGACGTGGGCATTGTGGTCATTTCTGATGACGATAATTATATTGAAATGACTTGTTGTAACTATAAAAGAACAACTTGCAGGTTGTGATCTCAATCATGATGGATAATTTAAATAAAATAATTCGATTGTGGATTGCTCCTTCGTAAACTGCCGTATCATTTATTTCGTTCTTGTGTTTTTGGAATGCCGAAGCCGTGTTTTTCACCGTGGAATAATCAGTTTCTGGCCTCTGTGAATTATATTGGGGGAGGGGAGTTTGTTGACTTCCATGAGTTGTCTGAGGTGGATTCGTTTTCCGTAGACTTTGAGGGCGATGTCCGATAGGGTGTCGCCGGGTTGTACGATGTAGGTTCCAGCCAGTGTGACTCCGCTTAGATCGACGAAGTTCACTCCTGTGACGGAGCGGACTGTTTCTTCGACGAGATAGCGCATTTGTAAGTTCAACACTTCCCCTTTGATCTGGACGATCGAATCCGACTGCGTCACGGTGAGATCGTAAGAACCAAGGGTTTCGTGCGATTGGAGCGCCTGGGTGATTTGATCTTGGAGAGCCGTGGGATCCGGTTCGGATTTTTCGGTTTCCGGTGTGGGCTCTTCGACGACTGGCTCCGCGATTTGGATTTCATACTCTGTGGTTGGTATATACGGCGGCTCTTCCCAATTTGTGTCTGAAATAGAGCCGCTATCGTGCATCGTTGGTTCTTGCTCGATGATATCCGGATTTTCGGCCAGGGGATTCGTATCGTTTTGGGCGGGAAGGAAAGTCCGGTCTAGATCGATTGTGTCTATCGTGTAATTGGTCATTATGGGTGTGGGGAGAATGTGTTCTCTCTCCGCCGCCGCCGTGTCCTGTCCGGTTGTTATCGGTGTGGAAGCGTTTGAAAGTGCATTATTTTGTGTTATTTCTCCCCAGCGGGATACGGTATAAGCCACAGCGATGGACGCGAAGAGGCAGATCAGCAGAATGGGAGTCAGAAAGCTGATTTGAAACCGGTAGAGAGAGCGGTTTTGCATGCGGGAGCATCGTTTAAGGGCCCGGCTGAATTCTTTGTTGAGGGGATCGAGTTCCAACGCGCGTTTCCACAGTGTTTTCGCCTCTTCGATCAATCCTTGCTGGGCGTAGATCCGGGCGAGGAGGTGGATGGCTTCAATGGAGTAATTGCCATCCTTGATCAACGCGGTGAGTAATTCTTCGGATTGAATCAATTGGCCTTTCCGGGCGAGCGCGGCGGCTTGGGCGAAGACCAAGGATTGAATAACGGTGGAAGCCGTCTCTTTTTTATGGATTTTGTTTTTGGGATCCGCGCCGGACCATAAACGATTGGATAGAAGATCCATTTTGCTTCTCCTCGGATAGCCTATTATTTCAGAAGCGGCATCACGGTGCTGTGCAGGTTTTTGATTTCTTCATGTTCAGAGATCGGCAGAAGCGCGACAAGCCGCCGGACGGAGGATTCAAGCGCCTGGGCGTCTTGATTTTTCAACGCCCGTTCTCCTTGGCCGAATAAGCGGTTGGCCAGATCCTGATCTTTCATCATTGTTCTGCGTTCGTTCAAATAGTTATAATATTCTTTCCAAAAATCAGGCATCTGTGTGAACAATTCCATGTTGATTTCCTGCAGTTTATTGATTTGCTGTTTTAGCAGGTCTTCATCGAGGGAGCGCAGGGCGTTATGCAATTCCCCTTCGATCTCGTTCAGATGTGGTCGTAGAACGGAATTATCACACTGTTCAAACAAGTCACGGGTTTCCGCCATTAGTTGATGCGCTTCTTTGACTAAGGATGGCCATCTCAGACCCTGTTCCACTTCATCCAATGAACTTTTTAGATCGAGAAGACGGCGTTGGCACGCGTCCGCCGCGTCACGGTCACTGGTGGCGGCGCCGTAGGAGGTTTTAATGTCGTTCATGGTTTGTTCGCGGTCGAGTTGTTGGATGATCCGCTCGCTGTGGGGGTGATGAATTTGGCTGAGGCTGGATTTAAGTTTTTCGAGCCGTGATTCCTCTTTCTCCACATCTTGACCCAAAACTGTAGTGTCCACGTTTGGTTTTTCCAGATGCAGCACTTCTTCATATTCCTCATCAAGGATGGGAACGTAGGCCATGGTGTGAATTTGCCGGGAATCGTCAACTACGATCGTGAGTTCGACTTCGCTGCCGATGGGCACGTCGCGTTTGACATCCGCGCCAGTGACGATTAAGTCACCGATCAGTTGGTTTCGATCGGCTTGGACGGCGTTTTCTCCTTCCACGACAGGGATGCGGAGGATCGCGCCTTTATTGCCTTTTTTCACTTCTTCCGTCGTGCGGAAAATTTCCCGGCGCCGGGCGGGGAGTTCTTTTCCCTTTTCGAGGAAGACTTGCACTTCGTTGTTCGCCAGCGCGACGCCCACCGAGTGAATGAGAGGCTGCGCGGATATCGTCGCGCCAAGTGTATAGGTAAGACTATTCGGAACGGTTTCCAAACTTTGGCCGGATTGGTTTTTCAATTCGATTTGATATTCGTTCGCCCGGCCTCTTTCCGCCCGGAGATTCGTCATAAAACCACCGCTGGGAGAGATTTCAATCTGTCCGCTGCGCCATAGGCTTTTCGATTCGATGAATTCGATGGTTAAGTTACTCAGCGAATCGCCGTTCTGCGCGGATATTTTCCCCGCGACGAGGGGTTCAGGATCGTTGTCGATCGGTTTGTACTCCAGTTCAATCGCATATTGCCCATGAGAGAGGACTGGAAGCGCTGATTCTTTAAATGGCAGGGAGCCGGCGAAAACCGCTGCGCCGCGCGAGACGACTGTCAATGGATCGACGCTGAAATCCAATTCGATCTGAAGCCGATCGTAGAGAGAATCTCTAAGCAGAGGAATCATTGTGGGGCCGCCGACGAGTAGTATTTTAGCAATGTCATCCGGGCCCAATCCTTCTTCCGTGAGAATTCTATCACAGATGTTGAGAGAACGTTCAATGAATGGTTCGATGAGAGGTTCGATGTCAGCGCGGCGGATGTCCCATTCGAATTGCACCCAGTCTCCGTTGTCATCCTGGCAGAGGGGATCGATGAAGATTTGAGTTTCTTCATCGCGTGAGAGTTGGATTTTGGCCTCATCCGCGTGGTGTTTCAGTTTTGCGAAGGCGGCGCGCCAGGCGGGATTTCCCCGTTCGAAATTAGAGAGGGCGTATTCTTTGCGTAAAGCCGGGGCGAGCAACTGATCGACAATCGCCCAGTCCATCAGCTTACCGCCAAGGTGATTGTCCCCCCGATGATTGACGACTTGAATCTCACCATCCTTCATGTGGATGATCGCGGCGTCAAACGTGCCACCACCCATATCATAAACGAGCCAAAACTCATTTTCGCTTTCACATTGAAATCCATACGCCAATGCGGCGGCGATGGGTTCTTGGAGCAGGGGGCTTGTTGTCATGCCGGCTAAGCGGGCGGCTTTATTTGTCGCTTCACACTGGGGTAGTTCGAAGGCCGCCGGCACGGTGATGACAG
The DNA here is from genome assembly GCA_963663405.2 of bacterium. GTDB lineage: Bacteria > Hinthialibacterota > Hinthialibacteria > Hinthialibacterales > Hinthialibacteraceae. The sequence continues at coordinate 17,884 of CAXXSM010000040.1, forward strand.
CGGCGTTCACTTCTTCGCCAATACGCTGACGCACATCGTTCCGGAGAGATTTGAGCACCTCGGCAGAGAGTTCTTCCGGGCGCATTTGCAGTCCACTACGCTGGAAGGTGTATGTGTGAGTTGTGCCCATTTGGAGTTTGAATTCTCCACAGGCGTTCTCAGGATCTCTTTCGAGTTGGTTTTTCGCTCTTCTTCCCACGTAGAGACGATCTTTTTTATCAAGCCAAATCACCGAGGGCGTACATTTCTGCCCTTCGTTGTTTTCGATCATCTCGGTTTCAGTTCCGTTCAACAGCGCGACACTGCTATTGGTCGTCCCTAAATCGATACCAAAATCAATTGTTCTTCTCATCATTATTATCTCCCTGTCGAATGATTGGGAAATTTATAGGCTTTCTCTAGTTTGAATGCTGGTCTTCCACGAAACTGGATTCCCGTTTCGGTTCTTTATCTCACTGGCGTTATGAAGAGGGGCCGATATTGGCTGACCGACAATCACTTCGCCCATTTGGATCATTTTATCTTTGTAGTAGATTGTTGGCTTGACGGTTTCAATGACTTGATCGCAGGTTACTTGGTCTGAATGTTCGAATGAGATGATCCGCAGGGCTTCGCCACCCGTGATTGTTTCACCGGTGTGGTTATGGATTTCAACACCGGATTGAGTCAGTGAATCCCATGTGGATTCAAGAAAGCGTTTCGCGCCGCGAATTTCCTTGGGTGGCACATCCAATTTTTCGAGACGGCCACGGATGCGCCACAGTCCGTTGCACACTTCTTTAAGAATCGGAAAGAATTCATTGCCATTCCCGCGTCTTGGTTGGAGAAGATTGGTGATTGTCTCTGTATTCTCCAGCAGTTTTGCGGGCCAAGCGGGAATCTCAATTCGAAATTCTTTTGGATATCTGTACTGCAATAAACTTTCAAACATATCATCGTCCTCGCTCTCAATTTATCCGATACTCTCCGGTTGACCGTCCTGATTCCATTGTTCTTTGAAATGTTTTCTCGCTGCAGGAAATTCTTCTTTCGCGGATTCGGGTTTGATCCAATCGGGAAAGCGTTTTCGACCGATCGCGCGGCCGATTACCGAGCCAAGGGCGATTCCGAGCGCGGCGCAGAAGAAGAGAGTGATCCAAAACGCGGAACCGGTCAGTGAACCCAACGCGAACCAAGCCAACGCGATCGCCGATCCTCCACCGATACAATTCCCAACTGCCGTCCACTGGCGTATACGTTGATGCGCGTTTTGACACCGTGCGCAACGCGGGATTTCAATTGTGACCGGTTCCCCGTTTTCTTTTGAGCGTATTGTCCATCTTAAATTGGTGGCGCCCCGCGCGAGATAATCGTCGCAGAACCAGCATGGGACGCATTCCATGCGATCTTTGAGAAGGCGGATGTTGTCCAGAATTCTCTGACGAACCGATTCCGTTTCGGCGATCGCGTAGGCTTGCTGGAGTAATTCGATCGTTTTTTTGGATTCTTTTATATCTTGTGAAGCGGCGATCAAACATTCCAATATGGTTTGCGCCACATCATTGTTTACGGTTTCCCGGTATGGCGTTCCTTTTTTTGTGACGACGTTGATGACGGATAAGGGGAGATGGGTTTGCGCCAGGAACATTTGAAGGCGTGTTTCGACGTCTTCCGTTTTGTCTTCCAACTTGCTTTTTATGGCTTGACATTGAATCTTGAGTTGTTCGCGTATGGGAGCGCATCCCCGCTGAATGGCTTCATGGATATGCGCGCTGTCCATTCCGGCGTTATGGATTAATTGAAAATGGGAATCTGTTTCCGCTGGATCACCGCTTTCCAACGCCTGGATGCATCGTTTGACGTTGATTAGAAGCAGAATAACGGGTAGAGCGCTACGAATCCGGCGTACGAATCCTGTTGTAAGGCGTGGATCGTTGATCTCCCGGACACGATCCCTCATGGCGCTCCATACCGCTTCCGGTTCTAAGCAGATTTTCCATTTCGAATAGGCGTAGTTCCAATAAAACGTTTTTTCTTTTTTTTGTTCTTCGGTTAAGTCTTCCAGTTGAATTTCCCGTTCCATCTCAATCGCAAGCGCGTGGGATAGGACGGCAAGGTTATGGCAGGTTATCGGATCGGTAATATGTTTCCCGTTTTCCAAGATTTGACGGTATGCGCCCGCTTTCATATTTGAAATGAAAATTTCGTTGATGTTGGATTGGGAAGACCATGTGGGCCAGAACCAGAAGAATTCATCGATTAGACGTAATTTTGGATCTCTCAATCGTTGGAGCGCATTTCGTATTGTTTCTTGGTCTGGAAGTGGAGTGAGAGGGAAAATGATGTCTTCTTGTGTATCATTTCTATTATCTGTATCCGCTAGGAAGTATAATTTTTGACTTTCCCGGTTAATTTGTCTGGAACAAGCATTGACCGGTACGCCAAGAATCCGGAACGCATTTTTATTATATAGATTGAGATCCGCTTCGCTGAAGAGGATCCCGCATTGTTCAAGAGAATTTTGTTGAAAAGAATTGTTCGGATAAACCATTTGAATTCCGTTATTTATACATCATTTTTTACTCATTTTGTATATCATGAAGAATATCAATATCAGATATTCATGAGAGCCATTTGTAGAAGAGAAATTAATTTACTTATTGTAAATATCTTTACCTATTCTAGCGCGGATTTTGGAGACCGCAAACAACTTTTCAGAAAAACTTTACCAAATCCAGTAAAGTTATGGTTCGATTTGGTTTGATAATTCGATTGAATTGAAGTAAAGGGAGAAGGAAATATTTGTATCTCTTACTATTTGGAAGTAAAAGATTTAAGGTCTTTTATTTGAGATTTTTTCTAATGAAGGATAACTATTAGTGAATTATGATGGATATAGAAAAGTTATAGAATGAGTGTTTGGTAAGATGAAGTTGTAAGGAGTAATTTGTTAAATTATTTAACGGTTGAAATCGGGATTCTGATCGTTTTTGTGATTATTATTTTACAGAAAATGATTGAGGGATGATTGTATTACTTCTTTTTGTAACGATTGATTAGTAGAGAGCCCAATCGATCACAGATGTTGTTTCTTTGGTGACGGCGGCGCGGAAATTGTCTATGTAGAGGGGAACACCTGCATCGGCTGCATCATTATTTGTCGCGAACCAGAGTTGGAACCATCCACCTTCTTCTTCGAATGCGGGGGCGTGTTTGGCCATGTCTACCTTCCAGACGATGGTTTTCCAATCGTCAACCGCATCATTGATGCCTAATAAACTATATTGATCCCAGCCGCCGCTGCCGGATTGGATGATAAGGGCGATCTGCGCCCAGCTTGTTGTTCCGCCGAGCTGCACGTCAAGGATAATCTCTTGTATGTCGGTCCATCGGTCGAAGGCTCCCATTGCGTCATCCGTTTGAAGGTAATTCGCCCATCCGGGGCCAAGTTCCGTCACCATATAGTTTTCGCCTTCGGAAGGAGTGATTTCGCCTTCTCCAGGAATCGGCATCTGTACGTTCGCGTCGGTGGTTGTCCAGCCCGTTGAGAATGTCGTGTCGGGATCTTCCTCGTTAAAGCCATAAACCAAGACCATTTCCGTTTCAATGACGTCAGCGGGCCGATAGAAATAGATATCGTCGATATAGAGTTGTCCCCTTACAGTTCCGTCGCGGGGGCGATGAAACCTCCGAAATAGGAAATATCACTCAATCCGTGCTTGAGGTAAGTGAATCGATCGGCCAGACCAACTCCACCCATTCACCGGTTATCTCAGTTCCTTGAACGCCCAGGTTTACGCTCCCGGTTTCAACGCGGATTTCGAACTGGTTGTTGTCGGGAAACGGGACGGAATCGGGGAGATAATAGACCCACATGTGAAGTTCCGTCATACCCGCCGCATCGATCGGGGTAACATCGGGGAGAAATTGAGTTGAGACCATTGCCAAGAGGTACCCGCGTTATCGTATTCAACGTACAACGCGCTATCGCCATCTTTTGGAGTGACATCGATTAACGGCGATGTCTCCACGAGGGATACCTGAATCGAACCACCGGTGTATTGCCAGTTGTAATCGTCCTCGAAACTGGTCACATCGATGCGTTTTTCTTGTGAATGAGCGGCTCCAATAAGGATAAAGCATACTGCAAGAATCGTTATTCGTTTCATTTTTTACTCCTTGGCAAGAAGTTATTTTGTGAATCTTCGACCGGCTATCGGTCTTCGTTCCACACAGTAATTTAATATTTTATCTAAAAATCCTTTTTGGTTCTATGACTCCAAGAGTGTGATTTTTGTAGGAACTATTATAAATGAAAGTACAACGCGCGAATGAAAATGAGTTGTGGGAGATATCGCGAACGAGTAAGTCTCAGAAACTCATTTTTATATAAATTAACAATAATTTAACTTTTTCTATCCATTGATCCGCAGTAAACTCATTTACTTATTTTCTGATTTTTGCGTTGACATCTCTATCGAAATAGTTTATGGTCGTTTTGGGCGCTTGGGTTAACAACTAATTAAATTCATTGTTTTGGCTTGTCTTAAATAGTTGTTTTTTTTCGTAATAATCCGGTTTTTAGATATTAATGTCAAACGAAATTGTCTTTTTTAATAATTGGTATGGAAGAGAACATCGAGTACCGGTGTGAGATAGAAAAGAGATTACTATCCTTTCTTTAAAGAGCGCTTATTACCGGAGCGGTTAATCACGGTTATGGCGTATAGCGTTAGGAATAATGAAGCATTGTTTTTTTAGAATTTTAATTTTACAATGGTTGTAGTAATGGGAATTTTTTCGTTCTTTAGTAAATCTAATACAAACAATAATCATCTTCTTTCATGGACGGCAGGGAATCGATTTATAACTATATTAAAGGAAATATTGATATAGAAACTGGACGTTTAAAAGACGGCGCAGGAAATCTGCCAGATGATGAAAAGATCTTTAAGCCTGGTGAACTTCGATGGGTTGCGGGAGGTATGGATGGTGGTTTCGGTCACCACGGATCTGGTGGAAACGATTTAAAAAAAGGAAAGAAAATCGCAAACCTTCTACGATCGATTTCCAAAAAAGGTTCTACTAAGTCGAAAATCGAACTTTACAATATTCTCGTAGAGGATTCATTAATTGATTGTATCGATACAGCTCTTGAGATGGCTATTAAGTCAGGATTATCAATAGAGCCATTTCTTCATGATTTCGCACAGTTTCTTACGACCAAATCTCCCGATCGAGGTCCAGTAAAATTTGGGATCGCGTTACTTGGTCTTATTCGCGATCCACAAGATTTAGATGTAATCAAGACTCTTGGTAAACATGAAGAATTTACTCTATATTCGGCCGTTGCGATCACAAGCTCTTTAGAAAATCCGGACATTGAACTATTCAAGTTAGCCCAGTCTGTGGATGGATGGGGAAGATCCAATTGGTCGAAAGACTCGCACAAACAAGCGATCCATCAATCAAGGCATGGTTGATCCGGGAAGGCTACAAAAATGATATTATGTATGAATATCTAGCCTATACATGCGCAACTGCAGGTGATCTTCATCAAGCGCTTGACGCAGAAACGATCGATCAAGAACTCTTTGATGGAGCGGGTGATATCATTGAAGCG
>CAXXSM010000041.1:0-71891 GCA_963663405.2 bacterium
TCGATGTATCCTTCAACTGTATTTGAATCCTTGATGACAAGCCGTACATCATACCAGGTATCGTATTCGACTTTAAACTCTTTCCGTTCTGTTACATCACCAATTGTAGAGCCTTGGACCGCATCCCATTTCTCAATGACCTGACATGTATTCCCCCATCCTCCAAGGTTCCAAACATAGTAGTCATTGGTTGATGTGAATCCAAAAATGATACGAAAGCCTTCATTTCCTCCTGATGCTTTGGCTGATAAGGCGCATTCTCCATTCTCAATGACTGGGCTGAAGAGCAATGCCGCTGGAGCGGCATTCGTAATGGATTGACGAAGTACATCTTTGTATAATAACCATTGTCCTCGAAACGGCAGCATCTGTTCGTGAGAATTGATCTCGACCGTTTCTTGGATTGGTTCGGACGGCCATTCCATCCGGTCCAAAACCTGTTGTTCTTCTCCCTGAAATATAACCACAATTTCATCAGAGAGTCCTCTCTGCAATCCGCCTACAGGAGGGCCGTCTGGATTTAATAAATCTTTCTCCCATTCTCCATGACTCGTCCAGATTTCACTGTTATATGCGAGATTGATCACCAGCCCAGAAGGGAGAACGCCCCGCGCGCGGACGATGGGAACATATCCGCCGTATTCTTCCAACTGTTTCTTTTTCAATTCCTGGTTGGCGCCATGTGAACCATCCATCGCCGGGCTGAATTGATACGAAAATGGATCACCAGTGACAGGACAGATAAAGAGCGACGCGTCATCGACATAGTTGGGAACCAGCTCATTCAGTTCCTTGGGAACGTCTCCCTTGTCCTTTTTGAACCGATCCAAGGCTACTGCGATTTCACGCAGACTCTTGCGGACTTTGCATTCATCTGAATCAAGCGTCTTACCGGTTTGACTGACATCTTCCCACCTGTTGGTCCTGGTTATGAGAAATTCTCCACCATATGTTAAACTCATGTAGCCGCCGTGATTAAAACAACGGACCAGCGCGACTCGATCGCCATATTGAGTCAGTTGGTTGTTCTTCCATGAGGATGAATTTGGAGAAAACTCATAGAGATAACTCGTCGTTTTTTCAGGATCTTTTAAATAAACAAATTCCTCAGGAAATTCGGGATTGAATGGGCAGATAAGGATTGAGTCGTCATCCAAGTATTTCGGATACAACTCGTGAAGCCATTGAGGCAGTTGCTCATTATGGTCCATGCGATACGCAGTAAGAGCCAATCCCAGCTTCCGCAAGTTCATTCGGCAGTCTTCATGTTTTTTACGCTGAGCAGGTGTACCCAGAACCGATATCGGAGTTACGACTTCGAAACGCAGTTCTCCAGTCTGATTGAAATCTCTTCTATCCTGCGTTTTCTTTTCGGACGGGATGATGGGTATGGGGAGATCATCCAAGGAGACATTTAAGATGTTGGCTATTTTCTCATGAGAATCAAGACCGAATAGATTTTCCGCGATGACACAGCCATTCGTATCAATCAGTATGTTATATGGACACGAAGTGACTCCGAGTGTTTCTGTTACCTTCTCTCCATCGGTTTCATCATCCAAAACCGTGGGCCATTGAATCCGCCATTCATCGGCGAATGATATGGCCCGATCTTCAATCACATCGACGAACACGCTTAGCATAGTCAATCCACAGGATTGAAATCGTTTGAATAAAATAATTTGATCTTGAATGATCTCACGTGAACCGTAGCCTAATGGATTCATGAAAAAAATCAGCGCGTATTTCCCGTTGGATGGGTGGAATGAAACAGGAAGCCCTTCAACACTGAAGACATCAATGTCGGGGATGGTGTCGTCAACGCTGAATTTGCTCTTCCCTTGTACTTTGGCTTTAAGATCTGTCGATTGATTCTGCCCACTTGGAACAATCGTTTGATCGGCGTTGTTTTCCGCCAGCGCCAGCCCCATTGATAGGGTCACTACAAGAGTAATCCCTTCATGGGTATAAGGGGTAGTGTATCTTATTGAATCCTTATTTTCTTCAGCGGCGGTTAAATGCGAATTCGGGATGATAATGAATACTGCCAAAAGGATAACATATAAACGAATCATGGAAAAGCGTGAAAATCTCTTTGTCATGACAATATCTCTCTCCATATATGTTTTACATGGAAGCGCTCTCGTGAAATCCAGGTTTTGATCAGTTTCCACTTCTTAATCCGAACTCATTTCAAGAAATTAGACTGAAAAAACATTTCTTTCTCTATATTAATTACGATGATAGACATAAAAAAGTCTACAAATAATTTGATCGGTTATCTTGAAAATTTGATATTTTGTATGATTGATGTTAGGATCAACGATCAAAATGATGGATGCCGATGAGAATTAGGATTATTGATGGACTGAAAATTCAGCGATAATGAACCATATGTTTTACTATAATCTTAGGAGGTTTTTGTTATGCGTAAGCGCCAAGAAAGTTTTTACATTTTCATTCTTGTTTTTGCGCTGATGCCTGCCGTTACCGAATCGCAGATCCGGGATTGGCCGGATGACGAACGCGAAGGTATCAAGATCAATTACACCGAAGCCAACGTTCCCTCCTATACCCTTCCAGATCTCTTGACGCTGCAGGATGGAAGAAAAGTTACCAGCCCTAAAACCTGGAATGAAGAGAGACGCCCAGAGATTCTTCAACTATTGGTGGAAAATCAATTCGGCCGGGCAGTGGGTAATCCAAGCGATGTACGTTTTATTGTATTCGATAAAGGAACCCTCGCCTTTGAAGGAAAAGCCTTACGTAAACAGGTCACAATGCGATTTGGGAAAGGGCCGGAAGTGGATTTGTTGTTCTATCTTCCGGTGAACGCAGAAAAACCGGCGCCGCTTCTGCTGAATATCTGTTTTATGGCCAACAGTCAGACCGTAAACGATCCTGGCGTTAAGGAAGGAAAAATCTGGAACCGGGAGAGGAAGCGTGTGCCAGCCGGACGAAAATCCATATTTCCAAAGACTGATGTGATGCAGTTTATTGAGCGCGGCTATGGATTTGCCACGGTAAACTATGGAGACTTTGAACCGGATTTCAAGGGAGGATTGGAGTATGGTATTCGCTACCAATATTTAAAGCCGGGACAGAGCGCCCCGGAACCGGATGAGTGGGGGGCCATTGCCGCATGGGCGTGGGGATTGAGCCGCGTCCTGGATTATTTCGAAACCGATCCTGACGTAGACGCCAAACGAGTGGCCATCACCGGTGTTTCGCGATTGGGCAAAACCGCCCTCTGGACGGCCGCCGCGGATCCACGTTTTGCAATGGCCATTCCAAGCTGCTCCGGTCAGGGGGGAGCGGCGCTCAGCCGGCGCAATTACGGTGAAACAATCAAACTGATAACGCTGCCCCAACGCTATGGATACCAGTTTTGCGAAAACTATGCAAAATGGGGCGATGATCCAAACGCGGCGCCGATAGATGCGCACATGCTCATCGCGCTGATGGCTCCACGGCCGGTGTTGCTGCAAACCGGCGACACTGATAAATGGTCGGATCCTTTGGGTGAGTTCAAAGCGGCGGTTGCGGCCGAACCGGTTTACAAACTGTTCGGCAAGAAAGGCCTAGGCGTTGCTCAAATCCCGGTCAGCGGTGTACCGATCCTGAATGATATCGGTTACTACATGCACAAAGGCGGTCACGGGATGCACGCCACAGATGGCGCATCCGACTGGCGTGTATATCTGGATTACATGGACCTGTACCTGCAATAACGCTCTTTTCCTCTAACGGAAAGAAACGGGATAAGTAGGTCTATAAAATATTCAATCATTGACCTGTTGATCCGCTTTGTTTTGCCGTGTATACCGCTTCACGATGTATCAAAGGCCGATGATTAGTATTCTACTGAACGAAGCGATAAACATATGTCCAGACAGACTGCGTCCTTTCGCATTGAAGCCGCGCAGATCCCCGATAGCGCAGCCATAGCTCCACAAGTCGTCCGTAAGGATCTCGGCTCGCTGGAGAGAAAGCATCGGTGACAATATACATTCATGCGCATCTTTCATCGGGCAATACTCCTCACGGGATTGGGGTGTTTAGTTTGGGAAAACTTATGAAAGCCACAATCCTTTATCTCGGAAGGAGTTACAAAATATAGAGCAACTTCTTGTTGCGACAGAACGACTTCTAAAAAGGAGTGATTTTCCATGGGACATCCATCCAGTCTTCAAATAACCCGCCGTCAAGCGTTGCAAACCGGTTTATTAGCCGCTACCGCCTTGACTAGCCCAAGCTCACACGCCGCCGCCCGGCGGGAAAGGCCGAATCTTCTTCTCCTGATGGCCGATCAGTTTCGGGGGGATTGCCTTGGCTCAGACGGTCATCCTGCTGTGCAAACACCGAATCTTGACCGGATCGCGGCGGAAGGCGCGCGGTTCCGCTGCGCCTATTCATGTACCCCTACCTGCACACCGGCCCGCGCCGCTCTGTTAACGGGATTGAATCCCTGGCGTCATGGAATGCTGGGGTATTCAAGTGTCGCGGAGCGGTATCCATATGAAATGCCCCGAGTTTTGCGTGAAGCGGGATATTACACTCTTGGTATCGGCAAGATGCATTTCAGACATCAGCGATGTACGCACGGATATCACATGACGATCCTGGATGAATCGGGCCGCGAGCAATCCCCCGATTTCCGCAGCGACTATCGTTCGTGGTTCTATAGTGAAGCGCCTACGCTCAATCCAGACGAAACGGGTATCGGGTGGAACGATTACGCTACCAAACCTTACGCCCTTCCAGAGCGTTTTCATCCGACGGTTTGGACGGGGAACACCGCCGTGAACTTCATTAATCATTATAAAGGGAAAGATCCATTCTTCTTGAAAGTCTCGTTCGCCCGGCCCCATAGCCCCTACGATCCACCACAACGTCTCTTTGACCAATACGAAGACGCCGATATCCCAGAAGCCGTCATTGGCGATTGGGCGGAGCGTCACGCCATGCGTGGAGAAAAGCTCCCATCCAACACTTGGCGCGGGGATCTGGGAAAAGAGCAGGTCCGAATGTCACGCCAAGGGTATTATGGTTCGATTACGTTTATTGATGAACAGATCGGACGTATCCTTGAAGCGTTGGAACGGCGCGGTCTGCTTGATAACACGATGATATTCTTTATCGCCGATCATGGTGACATGACCGGCGATCATCATCTGTGGCGCAAATCCTACGCCTATGAAGCCTCCGCCCGCATCCCTATGCTCGCGCGATGGCCGGAAGGGCTGATTTCCGCTAAAAGAGGTCAGACGTTATCACAGCCCGTAGAAATCCGCGACGTGTTTCCCACCTTCTTGGACGCCGCTTCGATTGAACCGGAACACAAACTGGATGGACAAAGCCTTCTCAAGCCCATTCAAGGTAAAACAGACGACTGGCGGGAGTATATCGACCTCGAACATGATGTTTGCTATAGCGCCGATAATCATTGGAACGCCCTGACGGACGGCCGCATGAAATATATCTTCCATGCGAAAAGCGGTGAGGAACAGCTGTTCAATCTGGCGGTCGATCCGGGAGAACTGGAGGACTTATCCGGCTATGTTTCCCAACAGAGTGAGTTGAGATTGTGGCGGAACCGCATGATTGAACACCTCGCTGAACGTGGGGAACAATTCGTCAAAAACGGCCGGTTGGCATTACGTCCCGAACGGATGTTGCACTCGCCTAATTATCCACAATCCACCCAAAGCTGATGGCGCGCTTATTCTGTAGCGGCGTGATTAATGGCTGGTAAAGTCAAGCAAAATGATTCCGATAATAAATGATGTGGGTTTCTGTGCGCATACGATTACAGACTCCGGAGCGTGAATTCAATACGCCGGGAATTATGAATATTAGGATAGCGATATGATCTGCATGAGACAGTCAATCCTGCGCGTCTCGCATTGTATAGTATTACTGTGGTTGATGATAATAATGGGATGGGACGCTTATGGCGCGAACCGGTCACGGCTTTTTGTATTGGGGCAATCCAATCGCGAATCATCGGCGGTTTATCCAGCGGCGTCGGTCGAGGACGCGACAATTGATACAATCGCTGGAACCGGCCGCACAGGAACCAATGGTGACGGCGGCCCTGCTCTCGAAGCGTTCTTGAATTCACCCAAGGATGTGGCCTGGCATCCGGATGGAAGCCTATTAATCACTGATATCAACAATAATAAAGTCCGCCGTTTGGATATGGAAACCGGCGTCATGACGACCTTCGCCGGAAACGGCATCAACGCGGCGACGGGAAATCAACGTTTAGCGGTCGAAGCCTCGGTCGCCGCGCCCTATTCGATCGCCGTGGATGATGATGGGATGGTCTACATCGCCACGCTGCATCAGATTCGCGTTGTGAACGATGAAGGACGTATTTTCTCATTCGCGGGATCGATTGCTGGGGACGCCGGGGATGGAATCCCTATGTCGGAAGCCCAATTTCAAACGTTGGGAGGGCTTGCGATTGACAACGATGGCGCGATTCTTGTCGCCGATACGCTCAATCAAAAAGTACGGAAAATTCGAACCGACGGTATTGTGGTTACCATCGCCGGAACCGGCGTGCAGGGAAGCGGCGGGGATGGCGGTCATCCTTCACGAGCGCAATTGAATAACCCGGTCGATGTCGCAGTCGATATATTCGGTTCAATCTATATTGCTGAACGTTTTGGAAAGCGCATCCGAAAGATTCAAGATAACATCATCACAACCTTGTTTGACTCAACGGCTGATTCACGGTTCCTTGGTCCACGTGGGTTGGCGGTTTTCAGCGATTTATTTCTCTATTTTACGGATGAAAATCATATCGTTTGGCGTTGGAATTTTTTTGATAGTGAAGCGGAAATCGTCGCGGGAACAGGTGTCGCGGGGTATGCGGGAGACGGTGGCCCCGCCTTGGAGGCGGAACTGCGATCGCCGATTGGTCTGGCGGCTGATCCCCAGGGGAATGTGTACATCGCTGATTCCAATAATCATGTTGTTCGTATGATCTCAATTCCCGATCCGGAAATCCCTTCAACACCGACGCCATCCCATACACCGACGCCGTCTCCCACGGCGACGAAAGGGCCGACCAGCACACCGACACGCACCCCCAAGCCACGCACCCCCACGCCCACTCATACGCCGATTCCGACCGTCACATCGACCGTCACACCAACTCCCTACCCGGAAGGACAGTTGGCGCCGGAAATCGCAACGGGGATCTCGGATGGAGCGAACTTTGTTTTCTACGAAAATCAGACGAGTGTAATAATCCCTTCACCGCCGGAATCAGGGAAAGTGCGGGTTCTGTTATCTTCTTCCCCCGATGGGCTGGGGTATCTATTAACACGTGATACGATCGGGTTATCAGTGCTGCGTCCATCCGGTACGATTGAAAATGTGACCTTCACATTCAGCGATCTCGCGACACCAACCGAACCACAGAACATTACACAACTCTTTGAACAGGGGCGGAATGAAGTCTCGGTTCGCCTTATCGATTCAAAGGGATCGGGATATTCCAGTTTTGCTTTATATGTTGTTGTTTTCAGCGCTCCTGAGTTGAAGAATATTCCAGATATCCGGGGATTGGTGGGTGAAGATGTGAATGATGTTTACCGGTTGAGTGATTATCTTTCAGATCAGGATACGCCAATCGAAGATATCTTTTGGTCGATCACCCCATTTCCAAACGCGCCCCGCGTACAGATTTTGCGCGGATTAGAGAATGACATCTCCATAGAAGCCGCTGATAAACCTCTAGAAAGCGGTTTTATTGTTGAAGCGTCGGATGGGATTTTTAGCGTAACAGACGAGATTTGGGTGAAATTCTCAACGTTCCGATTACAGGATTTTATTCTTCCGGATGTGCCTTTGGTGGGAGACAGCGCGTACGTATCTCCATACTCATTCAGGTCACTTTACGATCCTCCCGATGTCAACACCGCGGATGTTCCGTTTAAAGCGACGTTTGAAGCCGGGCGGGGTGTTGAAGCGGCGCATGTCGCGCATGGAATCGTGTATATCTTTCCTGAATTCCCAGGCGGGAAGGCGAATGAGCCGGTCAACATATCTCTCTTGGGCCGCCGGGAGAGCAATCCCGATGATTATGACGGCGTCGTGCTCCAAACCTCATCCGCGATTTCACCGGGAGATGGGGATATCTATCGAAACTCAGATTTTTCAGCGGAAACGCTTGCTGAAACCAATTGGTTTAAGATTATACCCAATCAACTATCGGGCGAAAAATATCCATCAGGCGATCTCTTTCTTGGATCTATACCACCCGAGCCGGATCTTGTAAAAACCGATGGATATGGCGTCAATTTCATTGTTGATCCAGGAGAAGCGGTTGTGCTTGTCAGCGATCGAATCACAATGCCTAAAGGCCCCGTGACGATCTCGGCATGGTTGGCCGTTGAAAAGTCGGATGAAAATAATGATGACACGCCTCAGATCACGCTGGCGTTGGCGGAAGATGACTCCAACCTGGCGTATACCACTATTCGCAAACAAGAAATATTGGGAGACAGCCGGTACCAATATTTAAGCACAACCTTTGACGTCGTGGGACCGGACGCCTTGGCGCTCGTGCAGATTATTGGAACGCAAAAAGCAGGTAGAGCGGAAATCTATTTGGATAATCTGCGGATTTATCCCGCGAAACGGGATATCGATATGGCTTTAGCGCCAACGAACCTGCCGGTTCTCTTTGATGGGATGTTTGAATCGGTTCTCGGTGGATTCGGTCTCTTTTTTGAAATTGACGCGTCTTCGTATGGCGGCAGAGCCTACGTCAGCAAACTCGCAAACCGCTCGGTAATTCCTGGTGGATTCAGGCAGTCATTAATCATGGAGCCGCAGGAACCGGATTCGGCGATCCGTCTAACGGTTGGTCCAACAGAGATCGATCGCACGTTGTATCCACGTGTGCTGTCCGTCCGGGCGCATCTCCAAGCGGTCCGGGAAGGAAACGGTGTGTTCGCTTTGGCGTTGTATAATGGAAACCAGGAAGCCGTAACCTTTGTTTCCGATGACCGTCTTCCAACCGATCCAGATTGGCATGAAATCACAGCCAGCGGAATTTTCTCTGTTCCTGGACCGATTGAGCCCACGATCGTCCTGCAAAACGTGAAAATCCTAGGCGCGTTTCCCGGCGTAATCCTCGATGGCGCGACAATCGCAGTCGATGACATCACCATCGAAGCCTTCCAAGATACCACCTATTTATGGGAACACACCCTTCTTCCCAACGCTTCTAGAAATTAATTCTCAATCCATACAATCCCTGCGTAATAATCAAGTCATTTCTAAATGATCTGGATGTAGTTATTTGCATTCCTATGCGATAAATGGGAATGAAGAAAGAATATGTCTTCCTGTTAGGTTTATATTTTGGTAACATTAGCATATTGTTAGTCCGATCTTGTGAGACAAATACGAATTGAGAAATCGTTGAACGTTTTTTTTCTACTCTTTCTTTTTCTACTGTATCCGATAGCAATCTGGCCGGATGTTGTTATCAATGAGATCAACTATCATCCACCGGACGACGCGCTTGAAGAATTTATTGAACTCTACAATCCAACGGATCAAGAGATCAATCTCGCTGGTTATTCCTTTTCAGAAGGCGTTCAATTTTCGTTCTCTCCGTTCGATGTGATTCCACCCAAAGGTTATCTCATCCTCGTTCAACGGCCTGAGGATGTGAGATGGAGTCACTTCCAAAATCGAATTGTTGGGCCTTATCGCGGAAAACTCGCGAACGAGGGGGAACGGATAACGTTAGTTAATAATGAAGGGGAAATTGTTGAGTCTGTATATTATTTAGATCAGGCGCCCTGGCCGCTTGGAGCGGATGGGTATGGGGCGTCATTGGAGCGGATTCATCCAGACGCGCCTGCGTATGATTTCCATTCCTGGAGACTTTCTCGTTCTACTGGCGGTTCTCCACTGATTCAAAATTCAGTCTATGGCTTTCCTCCTGGACCCGCCCTGCGCGGTATTCGCTTCACACCGGAACGGCCACGCTCTACGGAATCCACGCAAGTAGAAGTTTTCTTGGATATGGCGGATCAGATCGAGCAAGTAAATCTTTGGGTTCTGCCTATGACGGAAACCGCAATTGGGGAAACGTTTGCGATTCCCCTAATCGGTGAGGGATCGAACGAAATTGCCGTATATAAAGGGGAAATTCCTCCGTTCTCTTCCGAAACTCTCGTTCGAGTGCGAAGCGAGATTCTGCGAACGGATGGGCATGGATTATATTGGCCCGACCGGTTGGAACCGCGTCCTTTTGAATCCTATTTCATCTACGATATGAATATCCCCGCCGCGCTTCCAATTCTCTGGCTCTTTGATGGTCCGGTTCCCAATGAATCTGAACATGTCAGGCGGACCGGCGTTGTGATTCAGCCCTCTCCAAATTCAATGGTTCAAGTGTTCGATGGCGCCATTGTGGAACCTTCCCGGTCCGGGCAGAAAATCCATTTTCTCAAGGGGGAAGAATACGAAGGAAATCGCACGTGGAATCTGCTTTTCCCACATACGCCGGAAATGGGAACCGAAGCGCCCCCACCTCATAGCACCGCCGGTCCAATGACTCCTCATTTAGAACGGTTGGGATATCAGCTTTACAGCGATTTTGGAGTCCTCTCCCTTGGAACCAGCTGGCATCGCGTGATCGAGCGCGGCAGGCATACGCAGCGCCTTGTCATTCAACAACCAAACGAAAACTTTCTGGCTCTGAATGGCCGTGATCCAGATGGGGATATCTATAAATTACAGTATGAGAATTGGATTAAGAAAACAAATCTTGATGAGGGAAGAGAAGAGTTAGAGGCTTTGCTTTGTGTTTTAGAACTGGAAGATCCTGAATTGCGCGGCGCTGGAATGAGGAATTTCTTGGATATTCCGGAGATTACCTCCTATGAAGTGGTAACTGTGCTTATCAGTAATTGGGATGGGTTATGGAATAACTTTTTTCTCTATTACGCGCCACCTCCTGTTGATCGATGGGAATGCATCCTTGGGATTTAGATCAGACCTGGGGATTTGCGGGTGTGTATGTCAGCATGTTGTATGACATGCCAGTTACATTTCCCATTGACGGCGTTTCGCGGTTGAGCAAACCACCCGGCCCATTATCCCGTCCCTTTCATCTGGATGAGGAACTAAATCAGCTCTATTTAGATAAAATGCGTGAAGCGCTGAATGATCAATTCTCTATTGAACGTTTACAAGAAATCCTAATCGAATCCAAAACTCCTTTGTTGGAAGATTTAGACCTTTTGGAAGAATATACGGGTAGACCTCGCATGGTTCTGCGCCAGCAGATTGAGGACGCATACAAATATGTTGCTGAATTTATGGAACTTAGGCATGATTATTTAAATGGGATTCTCAATACAATGATCGATGATTGGACTCTTTATTAAATGTTTGAATTAAGAAAGGCATATCGTGTGATGTGTTTGATTTTATCGTTCACGATTTGGATAATCGGATCGATTCTCCCCAGTTGGGGGAGTGAATTGGATTCAGTAACGATTCCGATATCCGGCCTCGCAAATGACGCCGTTCAATTGGAAATGGAGCCAATCCAGGCTGGCACGTTTTTAATGGGCCGTATCTCTGGTGACAATGCGCATGATTATGACGAAGATCCCCAGCATTCTGTAACTCTCACTCGTTCTTTCTATATTGGAAAATACGAAATTACCCAAGCGCAATGGGAAGCGGTCATGGGGAATCAGCCCTCCCGTTTCACCGGGCTGAACCGCCCTGTTGAGTGTGTAAACTGGTATGACGCGGCGCGTTTTTGCAATGCGTTAAGCGAATCCATTGGATGGGAGCCGGTAATATCAGAAACGAATTGGAAAATCAACGTCGAACTGGGAGGAATCCGCCTCCCCACCGAAGCGGAATGGGAATACGCCTGCCGGGCGGGAGGGGAGACCGTCTACTCATGGGGCAATGACGCCGCGAGCGCAGTCATCGATCAATACGCATGGTATTGGGACAATAGCGGAGCTGTGACGCATGATGTGGGCGCCAAACTGCCTAACGCGTGGGGACTGCACGATCTTAGCGGTAATGTATGGGAGTGGTGCTGTGACAGGACCGATTCGTTTGGCCGGTATCCAACTTCCGCCGTCGATCCCTTGAATCAATCCACTGCTCTTCCATACCGACCGGGCAGGGGAGGCAGTTGGTTTAATGGCGCCGAAGCGTGCCGATCCTCCAACCGTGACCGGGGTGATCCTGACAGTTTTAATAGTTTTACTGGATTTCGTATCTGCTTTACATATATTCAGCAATCCAGTTCAACAAACTCAGGCCCGATCGTCACCATCACGGATGACGTTCATCATATGGTTGACTTGGCGAACGGACAGGATTTCGATGAAGAACAATCCCGCGAACTCGTCATCCGGTGGAATCTCGATCCGGAAGTCGTTGATTTTACCGATATTAAAGACGTACACATCTATACGCGAATCGATAATTCAGAAGACTATTCCTATCTAGGCCGGACAGGTAATGGAGTGGCGAAACTGTTAGTCTGGAAAGCGAATCAACCCAACATCGAATCACAATTTTCAAACGGCCCAGAATTCGGCCGATCATACCAATTCCGAATCTTCGCATTAACAAAATCAGGAATCCCCATTGCGCATGGCCCATTCGATTGTGTGGGGAGTGTAGAGTTCTTGGAACGATGATTATTAATAGTTTTTTTTGATTTGTATAAAACATAAATCCTCAAACTATCTCCAAACCATCTTCATTTTATCTCCAAAGTCTAAATATGGAACTCATCTTGTTGTTAAACTCGCCTTGACTTTTAAGAAAATGTATCATAAATTCGAAAAAAGGTAGAGTGATTTTCTGTATGCAATAATTGTTATGATATTGCAATACTGCCAGTAATTTTGACAATCAATATTAGGGCACATCACACAATAAAATTATATCCATCATTGAGGAATTTGAGAATTATATATTGTAATTATGCAATCAATAAATTTGGACATAGAATTTCAACTAAAAATATGGACAAAAATAATTGTTTTCATATCAACAAATGTTAATTCTTAGGTATATAACAAATGAAACAAAACAGATCCCAAACAGAGAATGATTTAACACAAGCCAGGTCATTAATTCAAAAATGCTTGGATAATCAAGATCATTACCTGGATTTAGGTAACTGTGGTATTACTGACTTAAATGACCTACCGGAACTCTTTGAATGCACCCATCTAAAAACTTTGGTTTTAAGCCATGAATATTGGGATTATGAGAAAAAGGAATGGATAAAAAGTCGTAATATAGGATTCGCAAACAGAATAGAAACAATCCCTTCAGATATTTCTATTCTACAAAATTTAAGGAATTTGTTTCTTAGTGATACTGGAATCACCAATCTGAGTGTCTTAGAACACCTCACCGGATTACAAACGTTATACCTTAGTAATACTGGACTCACGGATCTGAGTGGCTTAGAACACCTCACCGGATTACAAACGTTAGACCTTAGTAATACTGGACTCACGGATCTGAGTGGCTTAGAACACCTCACCGGATTACAAACGTTAGACCTTAGTAATACTGGACTCACGGATCTGAGTGGCTTAGAACACCTCACCGGATTACAAACGTTATACCTTAGTAATACTGGACTCACGGATCTGAGTGGCTTAGAACACCTCACCGGATTACAAACGTTAGACCTTGGTTTTAATCAGATTTCCGATCTGAGTGTCTTAGAACACCTCACCGGATTACAAACGTTATACCTTAGTGACAATCAGATTTCCGATCTGAGTGTCTTAGAACACCTCACCGGATTACAAACGTTAGACCTTAGTGACAATCAGATTTCCGATCTGAGTGTCTTAGAACACCTCACCGGATTACAAACGTTAGACCTTAGTGACAATCAGATTTCCGATCTGAGTGGCTTAGAACACCTCACCGGATTACAAACGTTGACCTTAGTGACAATCAGATTTCCGATCTGAGTGGCTTAGAACACCTCACCGGATTACAAACGTTAGACCTTCGTAATACTGGACTCACGGATCTGAGTGTCTTAGAACACCTCACCGGATTACAAACGTTAGACCTTCGTTTTAATAAGATTTCCGATCTGAGTGTCTTAGAACACCTCACCGGATTACAAACGTTAGACCTTCGTTCCAATCAGATTTCCGATCTGAGTGTCTTAGAACACCTCACCGGATTACAAACGTTAGACCTTCGTTCCAATCAGATTTCCGATCTGAGTGTCTTAGAACACCTCACCGGATTACAAACGTTAGACCTTAGTTCCAATCAGATTTCCGATCTGAGTGTCTTAGAACACCTCACCGGATTACAAACGTTATACCTTAGTTCCAATCAGATTTCCGATCTGAGTGTCTTAGAACACCTCACCGGATTACAAACGTTAGACCTTGGTTTTAATAAGATTTCCGATCTGAGTGTCTTAGAACACCTCACCGGATTACAAACGTTAGACCTTGGTTTTAATAAGATTTCCGATCTGAGTGTCTTAGAACACCTCACCGGATTACAAACGTTAGACCTTAGTTCCAATCAGATTTCCGATCTGAGTGTCTTAGAACACCTCACCAGATTACAAACGTTATACCTTAGTGACAATCAGATTTCCGATCTGAGTGGCTTAGCACACCTCACCGGATTACAAACGTTAGACCTTAGATCAAATCAAATTAAGGAAATACCATTATTCATATTTCAGTTAGGTATGGAGATAAAATTAGTAGAACATGTTTCTGAAGATTTGTGCCTTTATAACAATCCAATTGAATCGCCACCAATGGAGATTCTCCGTCAAGGAGAGCAAGCGGTACTCAACTACTTCCAGGAAATCGAAGCCCAGGGTGTGGACCAGCTGTTTGAAGCCAAACTGCTAATCGTTGGTGAGGGCGGGGCCGGAAAAACTAGCCTGCTTCGCCGCATGTTCTTTCCCAAAATGAACCTGCCCACCGAAGACGAAAGCACCCACGGTATCGACATCCATACACATAAATTTCCGATATTCGAAGGACGACGCGATTTCAGGCTCAACACGTGGGACTTCGGTGGCCAGCAGATTTATCACGCCACGCATCAGTTCTTCTTGACAAAGCGTTCGTTGTACGTGCTGGTCGATGATACGCGGAGGAATAGCCGATCGATCCATGACGACGATTTCAAGTTCTGGCTGGAGGTCGTCGATACGCTCAGTGAAAGCAGCCCGCTGTTGATCTTTCAAAACGAGAAAAGCGGGCGAAGCAAACCAATCGATAAAGCAGGCATTATAAAACACTTTCCCAACGTGCAAGGATTCCATCGCGGTAACCTGGAACATCCGGACGCCGCGGATAGTCTGCGCAAAGCGGTAGAAGATTCCGCTCAGCATTTGTCTCACATTGGAGAGAATGTACCGGCTAAGTGGATCGCGATTCGTAGGGATTTGGAAAACTTGGCGCAAACAAAACCACACATCTCAATAGACAAATATTTCGAGGTCTATGACGATCACCTAGGACTAGATCCCAACAAGGCGCTGCGCCTGAGTCAGTACCTGCATGACCTTGGTGTGTTCCTGCATTTTCAACAATCGAGGGAGCTGCGTCGTACGGTGTTCCTACAGAACCAGTGGGTGACGAAAGCAGTGTTCCTAATACTTGACGACGAACTTGTGAAATCCCAACAGGGCCGGTTCACGCTGGCCGACTGCGACCGCCTGTGGTCCGGAAAGGGCTATGCGGACAAGGATGTGGAATTGCGAACTCTGATGGTCCTATTCGAACTCTGTTACCGGCTTCCGGATATGGACAAGGAGACGTGGCTGGTTCCGCAGCACCTTTTACCGTCAACGCCGCCGGAACTGAGCAACTGGGCTAAGCCCGGTGACCTGATGCTGACGTACCGCTACGAGTTCCTGCCCAAGGGCCTGGTGAGTCGGCTGATCGTGCGGTTGCACCGTTTCGTGAAGGATACGAATTTATGCTGGTCGCATGGCGCTTTATTCGAGCATGGCGAGTCACAAGCGCTGGTGGAGACAACCACGAGTGGCAACGAAATCACACTCCGGAGCCGCGGTCCAGAACAGAATGAACTGATGAGTGTCATCGCGAGCGACCTGGATGCCCTGAACGACAGTTTTCCGGGACTCAAAGAGAAAGTTGGGAAGTGGGTACCATGCACCTGTAAAACGTGTGCGAGCCTGAATGAACCAGCGATGTTCGAACATAAGGAACTGATCGACCGCAAGAGTCGAGGCAAGCTGACAATCGAGTGTCCAAAACCGCCTGATTATGCAGATGTCAGCGTACTAGAATTACTCGACGGAATGAATCTGAAGCAATGGCTCGCGCGAGCGAGTAAAGATCTAATCCAAAACGACGGTGATTCGACAACATCTATCGAAACGGATCAATCTGTTGTGAATGACGGTGTTGTCATCAAGACTATCCGGATCTTCCTGGCGTCATCATCTGAACTTCGTAAGGATCGCGACGCTTTCGATCTGTATTTCAGGCAACAGAACGACCGCCTGCGAAAACAGGGCTTGTACCTTGAGATCGTCCGCTGGGAGGATTTTCTGGATGCGATGTCTTACACGCAACTGCAGGATGAATACAACAAGGAAATCCGCAATTGCGACATGTTCGTCAGCCTATTTAAGACAAAGACAGGTAAGTACACAGAGGAAGAATTTGACGTCGCCCACGAGACCTTCAAGGAAACCGGAAAACCATTAATCTCAGACCTCCTGAGCTGGGCCGGGGGATTCCGTAGAGTTGATGATTTTGGCAAGATACCTTTTTGGGGATAAAAATGATCGATCCAAAAAGGAGCCCAGTTGATGCCACAAGGATTCTTACCCCACTTTGCCGATGTCGAGGAAGGCTACATCACCGATGTACTCTCGTACCGGAAGCAGGACGGTTCGGTCTATTATTTTCATGGCGCCTTTCCTATTTACACGCATCCAGAAACCGATCAAAAGAGTTTCCGTTTGATTACCAGTCAGTTTATCGTGAACGGGCAATGCACACAGATGGAGATCGTTCGAGCGTTTGGCGTGAGCGTGATCAGTGTGAAGCGGTGGGTCAAGAAATACCGGGAAGGTGGAGCGGCGGCGTTTTTTGAAACGCCTCGAACACGAGGCGCGCATGTCTTGACGAAAGACGTTCTCCAGCAAGCGCAAGAGTTCTTGAACGAGGGGCTCTCTCGAGCGGAGATCGCCGATCAGTTGGGCCTTAAGCGGAATACGTTGAATAAGGCGATCCAAGCCGGCCGCCTGGTGGAGCCGCTAAAAAAAACGATGCCGGAGGCCGCCCGAAAAGCGAGCGAAGCGTAGAAGACAGCCAAGCGGCGATGGGGATGGGCTGTACGCGAATGGTGGAGCGGGTCTGCGCGGCGACCGGGCAGTTGGAGGAAGCCCCGACTCGTTTCGAGACGGAATTGGATGTGGCGCAAGGCGGCGTGTTATGGGCGATGCCCGCGTTACTCGCCAACGGGCTGCTGAAGAATGTCTCGAAGAACTTTTCTCTCCCCAAAGGATTTTACAGTTGCGTCCACATTTTTATTGTGTTGGCTTTCATGGCGTTGACGCGGATCAAAACGCCAGAACAGTTGCGCTATCATCCCGCGGGGGAAGGGGGCAAGTTACTGGGCTTAGATCGAATTCCCGAAGTGCGGACCCTGCGGGAAAAAATCAAAATTCTCGCCCAACCAGACCAGATCAAAGAATGGGGGGACGAATTGTCCCGGGAGTGGATGGAGGCGGATCCGGACGCGGCGGGCGTTTTATATGTCGATGGTCATGTCCGCGTCTATCACGGTTCGCAAACGAAACTGCCCCGCCGCTATGTCGCGCGTCAACGATTATGTTTGCGTGGACTCACCGACTATTGGGTGAACGACGGCGAAGGCCGCCCCTTCTTTGTGGTGAGCACTCCATTCACCACCGGCTTGTTGGATCGGCTCAAACAAGACATTGTTCCACAGTTGCTAAAAGATGTTCCCCATCAACCCACGGCCGAAAACCTTGAATCCAATCCCTATCTCCACCGGTTCGTCCTGGTGTTCGACCGGGAAGGCTATAGCCCCGGATTCTTCGCTCAGATGTGGGATTCGCGGATCGCGTGTCAAACGTACCGCAAGTTTCAGGGAGAAGATTGGCCAGTTTCAGAATTCGAGACAGTGAATGTGCGTCTGCCTGGTGGGCATGAATCGCCGATGCGCTTGGCCGAGAGAGGCGTCTTTCTGGGAGGAAAAATCTGGGTGCGGGAGATTCGCAAGTTGGGGGATACAGGGCAT
The DNA here is from genome assembly GCA_963663405.2 of bacterium. GTDB lineage: Bacteria > Hinthialibacterota > Hinthialibacteria > Hinthialibacterales > Hinthialibacteraceae. The sequence goes on from CAXXSM010000041.1 coordinate 18,334, forward strand.
CAAACCGCTGTGATCAGTACGGATTATACATCGGATGCGAGTCAACTGGCGGCGCATATGTTCGCGCGTTGGTGTCAGGAAAACTTCTTTCGGTACATGATGGAACACTTTCATTTAGATGGACTTATCGGGTATGAAACGGTCTTGCCGGATGAGACGGTGAAAGTGGTGAATCCGGCCTATCGGAAATTGGAAAGCCAGATCAAAAGCCTGGCGGGGAAAAAGACTCGAAAGCAAGCGGAATTCGGCGCCCTTGTCCTAAAGGAATCCTCCGATCCGAAAGAGATCGAATGCTATGAAATCCAGAAAGGCGCCCTCCTTGAAGAGATCGGAGGGATGGAGAAACAACTCGATGAGTTCAAGCGGAGCCGGAAGCAAACGAAAAAGCATATCGCGTTTGTGGACTTGCCAGAGGAGGCAAAATTTCACCAATTGGCTCCAGCGAAGAAACAATTCATGGATACGATTCGAATGATTGCGTATCGGGCGGAAACGGCGATGGTGGCAATCCTGCGGGAGGTGCTGAGCCGGGGAGACGATGCGCGTTCGTTGGCGCGGGAAATCATGACCACTGAAGCGGATCTGATTCCCGATGAAAAAAATGAGACTCTCACCATTCGACTCCATCACTTGACCAACCGCCTTTCCGATCAAGCCGCCCGCCATTTGGCCGCTCAATTGAATGAAACCGAAACCATTTATCCTGGCACGAATCTACGTCTCGTTTACCAATTGGTGTCAGATCAATATCCCCCAGATCAGGAGGCCTGAATCTACACGTATTTCAAGAAGACCACCGTCACGACTAACGCAAGAAAACGTAACGATCTGAATTCACTGTGGGACTTTCAGGAGAAACTCAAAGATCTTGGACATTTCCAAACGGAGTACACATCAATCGCCGACCTGCAGAAACAATTCCGGGATCAACTGGATAAGCTACGGATGAGCGGTAAACTGTGAGAGGCGCAACTCATCCCTATCGTTAGCTAATACCCTTCAACCTTTTCACTTTCGCAAGAGATACCACATTCGATCCATACCGCTCCAGCATCTCTGCAAGAGTATCCTGCGCAAGATGTGCGTACACCTCAGTAGTAGCCTGCGTAGACTGATTCAACGCCTTCCCAATCATAAGAAGAGGTTCCCCGGAAGAAGCCAACATAGATCCCGCCGTCCGCCTCAGATCGTGAATTCGAAGATCCGGCATCCCCGCCCGTTCATGCACTCGGAGCCATGATCAATTCTCGATTCCGCAGCCCAAAGAACAAAAAAAAACTACTCCTTTCGTCTACTACCCTAATCAACTCAAACATCCGATATATTCTCCCACCGCATACCCAGTTTTCGCGCCGCGTAGCCCACTTCTTTCAAATAATCACCATAGACCATCATCCAGTGGGAATCGCGGACTTCGCTGAGCAGTTTCTTCCACTGTCCTTGAATGCGGACATCCTGTTGTGAACGGCAGATTGGGAGGAAGGGATTGTCCTCGACGTTCCCACGGAAGCCGATCCAACGCCCGGTGGCGTATTCTGGATCGATGAATGTGACTTCTTGGCCAATGGGGATATCAACCTTCGGCGCGGCTCCATAATCGGATTCTTCATGGGTGTAGATCGTTGTAGGTTCGTAACGGTCCGCATTCATACGGCGGGGCGCGGAACAGTGCGCGCAGGTTACGATGCCATTATGCGGGAAGGTCGAATTGTGCAGGAAGACGGGCGTTCCAGTGATGTGGCGTAAAAGAATCCCTGCGGGAATAATGACGAAATCCGACTCACAAAACGCGAGAAGTCCTTCATCATTTAAGAGACCGAGTGTCAGACACGCCGTGGTTTTTGAGATGGGAATGACAACGCTCATACAGTCTTTAATCGTAAACGCTGTCGCGCCGTTTTCCGCCATGAGTTCTTTAAAGAGTCCATATAAGAGAAACGCGTTCACAATAAATTGCTGATCCGTTTTTATTGTGGTCTTAGGAATGGAGAGATACGTTTCCGTCCATTGTTTCGCCAACGCCATTTTTCTGGAATCTTTCAGCGCGCCGCGAATCCGGTCTTCCACTTGGCCGTAACCGATTTCGATCAGATCCATCCCAAATTTTTCGCGCGCCAGCTGCGGCGCTTCAGACGCGTATTTTCCCCATACGCCACCCAGCGCCACGATTTTTGTTCCGCGAAAGTTTTTGACGCCATATAAGGCTCGCAGACGCCATAAGAGTTCATCGCAATCATCGACGACGATATCATCGACATGTGTTTTTCCCAATCTTGTCGTCCGGGCGCCGGGTGTGTCTTTCTCAGTCTGCAGGTAGACTGTGCTGAGCCCTTCATACCAATAATACGTCGCGCCGGATCGATGCCGCGCAAAGATGATCGCGTTTCCATCCGGTGGTGTGCAGGCTTGGAGCAGTTGACCTGATCCAGACGCTGGATAGACGATTACGATATCATGATCACTCTGCCGCGCTCGTTCCGCGTCTTCGGTGGTTTTGACTTTTTGGACAGGGAGTATCTCCAAAGGAAACTCAGCCTTTTCGGAAAGAGAATAGAGTTCCTTGTCAATGCGGTCAGCCTCTTTCGCCGCTGATTCATCACTTAACACATCGCCCCAGGATCGCCACGATCTTTCTTTCCTTGGCGTCGCGACGGTGTACATAAGTATCGGCTGCACCCGTAGAGGCTTGCCATAATTCACAAATTGAGCGTTGGGATTCCAACTATCCTCTTCCCAAACCGTTTTCCGCTCCGCCTCGGCTCCTAAGGCGGATATTCCATAGAGAGCCGCGGAAAATCCCGCGCCGCTTTGTACAAACGACCGGCGGGAAAGCGTGTGACTTTGATCGTTGGTCTTCGAACTAGGTAATATAGATTGTTTGTGTTGTTCCGTCATTATTCTTCTTTCTCCTGGAGGCTGTCTTCAAGGTATAGATCCACGATTTCATCGATCGGTTTCTTTTCAAGATTAAAGTTGCAGAGAAGAATCACCGAGAATTTTTGTTCTTCAAACCGAACCAGCGCCGTGCGGAACGCTCCGAGTGAGCCGTCATGGCGGATATATTTTAATCCACGGTATTCACCATGTCGCAGGCCGAAGGCGTAATCCAACACTTCACCATCATTCAGCGTTCCACGTGTATACATACGCTCGATTAACGATTGTCCACCATTACCGAGTTTATTGTTGTAGAAATTCTGATCCCATAAAAACAAATCTTCAATGTTGGAATAGAGTCCCCCCGCTCCCGCGAGTTCGTAGGTGATAGCGTATGCGTCAAGAGAGATACGGCCATCATTCACATAATACCCGTGGGCGCGTTTGGGGATCAAAACACGGTTATCCGTGTGGAAGGCGGTATTCTTCATCCCCAATGGATTGAAAATGTTTTGTTCGGCGAATTCATGAAACGGCATGCCGGACGCTTTTTCCACGATCAAACCCAGTAAAAAATAGGCGGTATTGCTGTATTTGTATTGGGAGCCCGTGGGGAATAATAGTTGATTAGTTTTGGTAATTAGATCGTACATCTGTTCTTTCTGACCATGCCCAACCAAGTTTTGACCGGATTCTGTCAATAAATTCGTATAGTCCCGCAATCCACTGATATGGTGTATTAAATGGCGGATTTGAATGGGTTTCTCATATTCCATCAATTCCGGCAGATAAGTTCGTATATCGTCGTCTAGCTGGAGTTTCCCCTGTTCTTCAAGGAGCGCGATACACATCGATGTAAACTGTTTCGATACGGAAGCGAGATAAAAGTTCGTTTGTGGAGTGATGGGAATGTAGTGTTCAAGGTTTGCCATTCCATATCCACGGCTATAGATCAGTTGACCGTCTTTAATAACACCGAGCGCGCATCCAGGCGAATCCGGATTGTCCCATTGGGAAAACAAACGATCCACTTGATCGGAAAGCGCATCGGAGAAACCAACTGTTTGCCAGCAAACAATAATGCAGACAAGGATGATGATCCTTCCATATCCTGAAGAGATTCGCATCGATATACCTCCTTGATCTCAATCAATTCTTGGAATAGTAACACATTTGTTTTTCCAATATAAGTCAACTTGGTCAAAGAAGAAAGCCGCTCCCGGTTTAAATGGCCTTGACTTGACATGGCGCCATGCCGGACAATAGTACGGCGTTGTGAAACAGGATATCTTAAATCCGATTCGAGAATAATCCAACGTAATTGTGTTGTTAATGAAAAAGGAGTCCGATTCATGAAATTCAGAAAAACCACAATTTTTTCATTCACCGTCTTCCTATTTGTTATCGCTTTTCTACCGCTAACAGACGCGGCAGAGAATGATACCCTTCGATTGCTCGAAACACGGAAAATATGGGATCAAGGGCCAACGAACGCGTTTACCGATCTCGTTCATTTTAAAGACCGTTTTTTCTGTGTGTTCCGCGAAGCGGAGGCCCATGTTTCGCCGGATGGAACGATCCGGGTGATCTCCTCCACAGACGGGAAAGAGTGGAAATCAGAGGCGTTGCTGGAATTGAATGGATACGACCTGCGCGATCCAAAGATTGTCGTGCATCCAGATGGAACGCGTTTGATGATTTATGGCGGCGCGGCGGTTCGTGAAGGAAATCAAACCGCCACAAAACATCGATCGTTTATGTATTCATCGCAGAATGGCCGCGATTGGAGTCCTATTGAATGGATTGCCGAAGAGGGACAATGGTTGTGGCGCGTGACATGGTTTGGAGATATTACGTATGGCGTAGCCTATGACGCTTCCTTTGAAAGCCGCAAAGCAAATCGGTATGGAACGGCTTTGCTCCAGAGTTCTGATGGAAGTGAATTCGTAGAGATCGTATCCGATCTTTTCCACGAACATAGCCCAAACGAAGCGACGCTTCGATTTAGTGACAATGGCGAATGTTATTGTTTGTTACGGCGTGATGGCCGTGAAGATAATTCGGCGCTGTTAGGAACATCAAAACCGCCATATAAAAAATGGTCTTGGAAGAATCTTGGCCGCTATTTCGGCGGGCCGAATTTCATTCAAATTCCATCGGGCGCCTGGATCGCGTCAGGACGGTTTAAAACGAAAGATGGATCAAAGACAGTCGTCTGCCGGTTGGATGTGGAAAAAGGAGAATTTATCCATCTGATTACACTTCCAAGCGGGGGCGACACGAGCTATCCCGGTATGATTTTACACGGCGGGAAACTCTGGATCAGCTATTATTCCAGTCATGAAGGAAAAACCTGTATTTACCTGGCGATATTTGACTATTAATGGATTTTGCTATCCGAAAGAAAAACAAATGATACGTACAAACTGTAATCACTATTTTTTTCTACTCCTTCTTCTTATCCTTATATCCCCTGTATGGGCCGATCCCACTTTACCGGTTGGCTCCGCTCCCAAGCCTGTTGAGTTTCTCCATTTTCCCAGCCGGACGCATACATTCATTTGGCGCAATTGGCCGCTTGTTGAAGCGGAACGGTTGGCCGATGTGTTGGATACGAGTGTGGTTAATGTTCGTTCTGTGGCGGAATCGATGGGATTGCCTCCTCAGCGGCCAATTTCCCCGGAATACAAGAACCGCGTTTATATCACCTTGATCCGCCGCAACTGGCATTTGCTTCCTTACGAGCAACTCCTGACACTGCTCGATTTCACGCCCGAAGAACTGGCGCATTCATTGCGGGAGGATGATTTTCTCTTCATCAAACTCGGTTCGCTTAAACCGGACTGTGAGCCCTTGAAATATACGGCGCCTACAAAAGATGCATTACAACGTTGTGAAGAAATCAAGCGAATCGTGGAGGATGATTTCGGCGCCGCGCTCAAACAGCCATATGAAGAACGATTCCATTTTCTAGAGGAACTGAATCAGGTAAAACCGGTTGTCAGCGCTGCGCCAGGGAAAGAAAACACCCGATTCTCACCTCGTTATATTTATTCGTATTGCGCATTGTATGGCGATCCATTAATGGATCCTGATCTAGCATCCTATCCGGATGGCTTGTTACAGAAGCTAGCTGGATTGGGCGTGGACGGCGTTTGGGTACATACTGTCCTCCGGCAGCTCGCGCCAAGTGAGTTGTTTCCAGAATTTGGAAAGGATTGTGAAATCCGGTTGGAGAACCTGGCTAAACTCGTCCAACGCGCCAAACAGTATGGGATTGGTATTTATTTATATGTGAACGAACCGAGGGCGATGCCCGCTGATTTTTATACCAGCCGGGAAGAGATGCGAGGTGTGCAAGAAGGCGATTATTACGCGATGTGCACGTCTAATTCCCAGGTTCGCCAATGGATCACTGAATCTCTTGCGTATGTGTTCAAGAACGCGCCCGGTCTGGCGGGTGTGTTTACAATCTCCGGCTCCGAAAATCTGACCAATTGCGCTTCCCATAACGGATATACCCGCTGTCCGAACTGCCGCGATCGGAAACCGTCCGATATTATCGCGGAAGTAAACACAGCGATTGAAAAAGGCGTTCATCAAGGCGATCCCAACGCCAAAGTGATTGTGTGGGATTGGGGCTGGCGGGATGAATGGGTTGAAGAGATTATCAACCAACTCCCAAAGTCCATTTGGCTCATGTCCGTCAGCGAATGGTCAAAACCAATCGAGCGGGGAGGCGTGAAAACCGCCGTGGGTGAATACTCCCTCTCCGCCGTAGGCCCAGGTCCCCGCGCAATTAAACACTGGGGCATGGCTAAACAGGCTGGTTTAAAGACAATCGCCAAAATGCAGATCAATAATACATGGGAACTTTCCGCCGTTCCCTATCTGCCTGTATTGGATCTCGTGGCGGAACATTGTCATAATCTTCTTACTCATGATGTGAACGGATTGATGTTGAGTTGGACCCTCGGCGGGTATCCCTCTCCAAATTTGGAATTGATACAACAATTTGAGCGGCCTTCTCCACCTACCAAGGAAGAAGCGCTGGACACGTTGGCGCAATCCTATTTTGGAACCAGCGGCGCGCCTTTTGCCCGAGAAGCGTGGACCCGGTTTAGCCACGCGTTTCAAGAATTTCCTTTCCATGTTGGTGTTGTGTACCGCTGTCCTTCTCAATACGGTCCCTCGAATTTATTGTACCCCACTCCGACCGGCTATTCCGCGACGATGATCGGTTTTCCCTATGATGATGTAAATGGCTGGCGGGGGCCGTATCCAGCGGATGTGTTCGCCGGGCAGTTCTCTAAAATCGCCGAAGGATGGGCGGATGGCTTACAATCATTGAAAAAGGCGGTTTCTATAGCTCCCTCGGAAAATAAATATGCGGTTGAATCGCAACTGCGTTTCGCCCAAGCCGCGCAACTGCATTTCTCTACTGTCGCCAATCAAGTCAGATTTACAATGATTCGTGATGAATTACTCAAAAAAACAAGTTCATTAACAAACGAACAACGCAAGGAACTAATAAAAGAAATGACAACAATCCTGCGGGATGAGATCACCATCGCCCGTCAACTGTTTCTTTTGACAAGACAGGATTCACGCATCGGATTTGAAGCATCCAATCATTATTACTACATACCCATTGACTTGATCGAAAAGGCAGTCAATTGCCGGTATATTCTTGATCGGATGGATACACTTTTTGCAAAGGAATAAACCGGATGGTTGAAATAAATTGATATTGATAATATGTATGTTCTTGATTCTATTGATTGGATGTCAGTGCCTCAATGCACTAGGTATAGATTATCCATCAAAAGAAGACGGCAAAGCATGAACTAAAAAATTGGAGTATAACAATGATCAAAATGAATCATATCTACATAAATTCTTGTGTCGTAATTTTGTGTATTTTTCTATTTCTAATAACCTATAGAGCATTTCCTAGGGATGAGAAGCAGATAATTGATCTTGACTATCTTGATGAGATCGTGAATTTTAAAGATGATATAACGAAAAAAAGAATTTTTGAATACGAAAGTTTCCGCGAAACCTTCTGGCCTTTTATTAGACTATAAAAATGAAGAAGATTCAGGGATATTTAGAGAAACTATTACTTTTAAAGATAGCTTATTAAAAGCAATATATTTTTTTGAAAGTGATACGGTTGAAGCAATTATGTTAGAATTTATCATAGTTAGCAATGATTATGTTGAAAAAAGTAAAGAGATTTTTACTGATATACAGACTTTAAAAGGTACAAAGTTTAAATATCTTTTAACAGATGAAATGCAATCAAATACAAAGCTATTAAGGTACAAAAATAAACCTTCAGTGATATGGGATGAAAAAAACAAAGGTGTCCATATTTTCTGTTACTATTATCAATAATAATAATTTTTCGGGTATATCTTCATATACTTTAGATATTTACAATAAACAGGGTGAAGTGATCAATATCATAGATGAGTTATTAAATAAGACAACGAATATACGTCCAGATTCTTTTAATGAAAAAGGGAACACTATACTTGAACATTTTCCAGAAAGAATAGAAATGAATCTATAATCAACTATCATATACTTTTAACATGCTCTAAACGAGAAAACTACGAATTACTCCGGACTTCTGTTCATTTAAAATGAAATGATATAAGCCATGTAGAGCTATGTGCGGATCGAAGGCCGCCATTCATTGTTCTTGAAATTTGATAACTGCCATTCTATTTCAAATTATCATGGCAGTATATTGGTAAGTTAAGGAGCGCGATCAATGACACGAAAAAAATGGATATACACAATCATTCTACTCATCATCCCTGCAATCCCGTCCTATTCCGATTCCTTTGACACCGCGAGCCAAAACGCCCGTATGGGGCAGGAGGCCTTTATCCGCAGCCATCGCGTTCTTCAAGCCTATCTCAAACGGATCGATCCAGTCACGGGACTGCTGCCGCGTAAAGGGGGTGTGAATACATGGTACGTGCGAGATTCCGCCGCCGATCTCTATCCCTTTCTTGTCATGGCGGCGTATTATACGGACCGGCCGGTTTTTGATGATCAGATGTATGCGATACTTCGAAACGAAATCCGTCATTCCACCCGTGTGGGCATGCTCTCAGATAATGTCTTGCCGGGGGGAGAGGGATTTGAACATCCAGAGATCGATATGGATCGAATCATCTTCGGTTCCTGTGAATATGTGAAAGATGGGCTGCTGCCACTCACCGAACTGTTTGGCCATCACGCATGGTACGATCGAATGGTGGGTATTATTGATGAGATGATCGAACGCGCGCCTTATACAACACGATTCGGCCCGGTTCCTTCTTTGAGCGCGGAGGTGAACGGGGAATTTCTGCAAGCGCTTTCCCGATTGGCGTATTTGACAGGAAATCAAAGGTACATCGGTCAAGCCATCCGCATCGGTTCGTTTTATTTTGAAGAAGTGATCCCCAAATCAAATGGCCTGCCCGCGCATCAGTGGAATTTAGAGGATGGAAAACCAGCTGCCGATGTATTTAACTTCGCGGATCATGGAAATGAAATCGCCGGAGGGCTGTCGGAACTCGTTCTCTATTTGAAAGAATCAGGCCATCCACAGTACGGGCATTTTAAAGAACCGTTTGTCAAATTGATTGATCTTTTATTGGAATGTGGATTGAATCCGGATGGAGTCTGGTATTCGAAAATCGCGCTATCAGACCGGAAAATCATCGATTCACGACACGCGCATTGTTGGGGGTATCTGTTCAACGCCGTCTATACAGCCTATCTCATTACCGGTGAACCACGTTTTCTTGAAGCGGTGGAACGAGCGTTTCAGTCAGTCACCGAAAAACCAACGTACCTTGACGATCCAGATGGCAGCGGGCGCGGATACGGCTCCAACGCGTATTCAGACGCGATCGAGAGCGCCATTGTCTTTCTCAACCGCCTGCCGGATCCCGAAAAAGCGCGTGTTCTCGATCAATGCGTAAAACGGTTTCTCAGCCGACAGCGTGAAGATGGCATTATTGAGGACTGGTATGGCGATGGAAACTATGTCCGCACCGCGTTGATGTACGCCTTGATGAAATCGCAGGGCGCTTGGCTCGAACCGTGGCGAGAAGACGTCCAAACCGGCGCTGTTAGGGAAGGGGAGAGTGTCGCGCTCGTTGTAGAATCCACACGCCCCTGGCAAGGACATATTCGCTTCGATATCCCCCGGCATCAAGCGCATTTCAACATGTCCGTCAATCCCACGCGGTTGAACGAATTTCCTGAATGGTTCACCGTTGACTTGGACCACCTTTATACTGTGGATATCGATGGAGAAACATCTGTACGGCTTGGAGGTGAACTGGCGCGGGGGCTTCCATTGAAACTCCAACTGGACGGGCGAACGCGCATACGGATATCGCCTTGGAACGCTCCACCTTATGGCGTGACGCCTTGATATCTATTAATAATGATCGAGAATACCCCTCAATTAAAAAATTCCAAATCAATCATTGAAGGAATTGATGAATCAATGGAGAACAAACAAATCCCAAGAAGGAAACCGCTGCAGGCGAATATCGGCGTATTCGGTGTTGGGCATTACACCTATTGGTCTCAGTTTGAAGGATTGCTGGATGAACTGAATCGAAAGAAGGATATCTTCATCCACAAACTAGATCAGCGTCAAGTCAATGTAACCGATTTTGGAATCATCGATGACGCCAAAAGCGCCTATGCCCTAATACCTAAACTCAAAGCGGCGGATCTCGATTTGATCTTCTGTGATATGCTCACTTACGCCACATCAAGCACATTCGGGATTATTATACGTGATATTGATTGCCCAATTGTGCTGGTGGCTTTGCAGTCCCTGAAAGCGATGGATTATACGAATGGATCAACATACATGCAGCTCTGCAACGACGATCTATGCTCTGTGCCGGAATTCACCGGCGTTGCCGTGCGCATGGGAAAAAAGGCGCCTCCCTGCATTCTTGGCGTGTTGGAAAACGATCCAATCGCCGATACGGAAATAACGGAATACTGTCAAATCGCAAAAGTCTTGCACGATGTTAAACGCGCCCGGATCGGTTTGATGGGACATGTGTTGGAATCGATGTTGGATATGCACAGTGACCCAACCCAGTTGACCGCCGCGTTCGGCTGTCATATCGTGCAAACGGAACCACATGATGTGTACCGCTTGTATCGCGATGTCACGGAAGATGAAATCGAGTTGGAATCTAAGAAAATTCTTGATTTTTTCGATACGCCCGATCCCGGATCGGATCCCATCACCCGGAAATTGACGGAAGAGGATTTATCGACCGCCGCCAAAGTTTCTGTCGCGCTGAACCGGTTCATCGATGAAAAACAGTTGGATGGATTGGCCTATTATTATGAAGGGGAACCGGAAAGTGAACTGCGGAAAGTGGTCACCAATTTTATTGTGGGTAATTCCATATTAATCGCCGCCGGTTTTCCCATGTGCGGCGAGTTGGATCTCAAAACTTGTCTCGCCATGATGATCATGGACCGTCTGGAAATTGGAGGCAGTTTCGCTGAATTCCATCCAATTGATTTTAGAGAAGGCTTTGTGTTAGTCGGCCACGATGGTCCCCATCATATCAATATCGCAGAGGGGCGGCCTGTCCTGCGGAGTCTATTGAAATATCATGGAAAACCAGGAAGCGGCGCGAGCGTTGAATTTAAATTGAAAGAAGGCCCGATCACCATGCTTGGGATTACCTCGACCTATGAGGGGAAATGTAAGTTTGTCATTGGGGAGGGGGAATCGGTTCACGGCCCGATTCCTCCAACAGGGAACACCAACACAAGAGGATATTTCAAACCGGACATCCGCACATTCTTAAAACAATGGGTGGCGGAAGGGCCGACGCATCATTACGCATTAGGGATCGGTCATCATGCGGAAACCATAAAAAAAATCGCCGAATTCTTACAGATTGAGGCGGTCATCGTCGCGCCGGGCGCCTGAGAGGTCTAATGAATCCTGGATTTGTCATCTGTATTGTTCTTGGTTATTTTGGTATTCTATTATTCATCTCGCATTTCACATCGAAAGATACGAGTTCCAAAGTTTTTTTCATCGCGAATCGCAACTCGCATTGGTTCTTAGTTTCTTTTGGTATGATCGGCGCCGCGTTATCGGGTATCTCGTATGTATCCGTCCCCGGTGAAGTGGCCGATACCCAATTCGCATATTTTCAACTTGTGATAGGATACGCTCTGGGGATTATTCTCATTGCGGTGATTTTACTGCCTTTATATTATCGGTTGAATCTAGTTTCCATCTATACATTTCTTGAACGGCGGTTTGGCTTTTGGTCCTATAAAACCGGCGCAGTCTCTTTCTTCATCGCCCAAAGCTTATCGGCGGCGTTTCGGCTTTATTTAATGGCCAGTGTGCTTCAAATTTCCTTTTTCGATTCCTATCATATACCATTTTCCGTAACCGTTTTGATAACGATTTTATTAATCTGGCTATATACGTTCCGGGCGGGGATCAAAACAATTGTCTATACGGATATTCTGCAAACTATATTTCTATTACTGGCTGTGGCGATCAGCATTTATGTCATCGGAAAAGAACTGCATTTGTCATTTGCGGGGCATATCAATAATTTTTTAGAAACCAGCCAGTCCAGTATGTTCGTCTGGGATTGGAAATCCAAACAGAACTTCTTCAAGTATCTATTCACAGGCGCTTTTTTAACGATCGTGACGAACGGCCTCGATCAAAGCATGATGCAGAAACATCTGACCTGCCGGACGCTTAAGGAATCGCAGAAGAATATGTTTTGTTTCAGCGGGATGTTACTTCTCGCGAATCTATTGATCTTATACGCGGGCCTTCTTCTCGTGCAGTACGCCCAGGCCGCGAACATTTGCCATTCCAGAAAACCGGGATGATCTATATCCTATGCTGGCGATACACCACTTGAGTTTCTCGGCGGGATTCTTTTTCTTAATCGGTATCTCCGCCGCCGCGTATTCCAGCGCTGATTCAGCTCTAACGGCGTTGACCACATCATTTTGCATCGATTTTTTGGGAGACTCGGAACAGAACAGAACGAGTGAGAAAACACGCTTTAAGATACATCTAGGAATTGCGCTCTATTTATATGTACTGATTGTCGTTTTTCATCAATTCAAAGACCAAAGTATTATCAGCGCTTTTATTGGCGCGTCTGGTTATACATATGGACCATTATTAGGATTGTTTGCGTTTGGTATGTGTACAAAAATGCAAATTCGAGATCGTTGGGTTCCATGGATCGCCGCCGCATCACCAACGATCTCTTATCTTTTTTACTTATATTCCGAACGCTTGCTTTGGGGATATCAATTTGGTTACGAAATCTTAATCTTGAATGCCGCTCTCATGTGTGCGGGATTATGGATTGTACGGAATAAGAAGAAAGCGGAAGTGAAACCAGGAATGGAGGATGGATCATGATACGAACAGTAAGCTATTTTTCGATCGGGATTTTTTTCGCAATGACAGTGTTTTCATCCACTACTTTTGCCGTGGATTTCGGAGTTGGTCTGGAGGATGGATTCCAAAATCCCCCCCTTATTGCGAAACCCCGCGCGTATTGGGTGTGGTTGAATGGTAACTTTGATCTGGATCAATTGACCCGAGACCTAGAGGAGATGAAAGACAAAGGCGTAGGCGGTTTGGAAGTGTTTGACATCGGCGCCAGAGATCCGAAGGGTGTCGTGCCCGATGGACCTGCGTTTATGGGACCTGAATCGGCCAACGCCGTCGCGCACGCTGTCCGGGAAGCGCAGCGTTTGGGTTTGGAAATAGGATTGATCACATCCAGCAGTTGGAACGCCGGGGGGCCCTGGATTACTCCCCAGCACAGCGCAAAAGGAATTTTTCAATCCAAAATTCGTGTCCAAGGCCCCCGCCGCGTTTCCGAGCGGCTTTCCCTTACCCAAAATTCCTCAGAAGGCTCCAAAAGGAGCCGATGGATTGCCAGCGTATTTCAAAGAGATAGCTGTGCTGGCGATTCCTTCAAAAGAAGGGAACGTAATCAGCGATTTCAGTTCCATCATAGATCTGACGGGACGTTGTGATGAAACAGGACGGCTGATCTGGGATGCGCCAAGAGGGGAATGGGACGTGCTGCGGTTGGTCTGCGCGTGCACGGGTGAAACACTAGTGCTCCCCAGTCCTAATTCTACTGGTCTCATCATCGATCACTGTCGATCCCGCCGCGACGGAGACGCATTTCGAATTTCATGATCGATGTCATGGAGAAAGAATTGGGAAATTTGGGCGATTCGGCTCTCACATACATGTATCTGCCTAGTTATGAAGTCGCCAGTTATGAAAAAGAGAAGGGGTTGGTTTGGACACCATTGCTGCGCGAGGAATTCCGAACGCGGCGCGGTTACGATCCAGCCGTTTATCTCCCCATTCTATTAGGATACACAGCGAAACAAACAGAAATCGTGGACCGCTTTCTATTTGATTTTAACATGACATTGTCGGATTTAATCATTGATGAGCATTATAGGAAAGCGCGAGAACTCTGCAATCAACATGGGATCAAACTTTGTTCGGAAGCGGGTGGGCCGGGGCAGCCTCTTCACAATTGTCCGTTTGAAGCGCTGCGGGCTCTCGGCGCGTTGGATGTGCCGCGCGGGTGAATTCTGGTACGATCACCAAAACTTTGATGAAAACGGCGTGGACATTATGTGGTTAGTGAAAGAGATCGCCTGCGCTTCCCATATTTATGGTAAAACGATTGTGGATGGAGAGGCCGTTTACGAGCTGGTATCACTGGCAGAATGGCCCCTTTTGTCTTGAAACCGCTGGCCGATCAGGCGATGTGCGGCGGATATAAATCGTTTTACATTCCATACCGGCGCGCCACAATCCACCGGAAGCGGGCAAACCGGGATGTGGCGTATCACGCCGGCACCCACATGAACGTGAACCGCGCCTGGTGGCCGAAGGAGCAAAGGATTCATCAATTATCTCGGTCGTTCCTGTTTTCTTCTCCAGCAAGGCCGCTTCGTCGGCGATCTCTGTTATTACTACGGCGATGACGCGCCGAACTTCGTCAAACCCAAATTTGTCGATCCTTCGTTGGGCTATGGATACGATTACGATGTGGTGAATTCCGAAGTGATATTAACCCGTATGAGCGTTAAGGATGGATGGATTGTATTACCAGATGGAATGCGTTATGCGCTGTTGGTTTTACCGGAGCGTGACGACATCAATCTGGATGTGTTGAAGAAACTGGCCTGCGTTAGTACGCGCTGGCGCCACAGTGGTTGGCCCCAAACCTAAACGCTCAAATGGCCTGAATAATTATTTGTGGCGCGATGAAGAAATTCGCCGTCTGGCCGATCAATTATGGGGCGCTTGTGATGGTGTTCAAGTGAAGGAAAACGAATATGGAAAAGGGAAGATTGTGTGGGGGCGGCCGTTGTGCGAGTTGATGATGGAACGAGGAATCGGCCCTGATTTTACATTCACAAGCGATACTAAAAACTGCGATCTTGATTTCATCCATCGTAAAACCAAGAACGAAGATATCTATTTTATTTATAATAAAACGGCGGAATGGATTGAAGCGGACTGCGCGTTTCGCGTCTCGAATAAAATGCCTGAATTATGGGATCCCGATACTGGCTCCATTCGAAAAATGGCCGTTTTTGAAAATGAAAAAGCCATAACAAAACTGACATTACAACTGCCTCCATCAGGTTCCATTTTTGTTGTTTTCCGCGAAGAAACCTATCGGGATCATTTCACTGCTTTCGAATCTGGTCCAAAGACTTATCAAGCGCAATTGGAAGAAAACAAGCAGATTGAACTACGCGTCTGTGAAGGAGGAGAATACATTTTCGCGGATTCAAAGGGAAACGGTCAAGGCTGCACATTCACTGCGTTACCGGATCCGATTGAATTGGATGGGCCTTGGACAGTAACATTTCCCACCGGTTGGGGCGCGCCCCCGGAAGCGGTCTTTCCAGAGTTGGTCTCATGGACTGATCGTGAAGAGGAAGGGATCAAATATTTTTCGGGGATCGCGGCCTATCATAAAGAATTTTATATTCCTGAGCAATGGATTGCGCCTGACCGCCAACTGGAATTGGATTTAGGCGCCGTCAAGGATATCGCGGATATAAACGTGAACGGTCAGCCTCTTGGGATTCTTTGGAAACCACCGTTCCGGGTTGATATCACGAGCGCTGTCAAAGCGGGGAAAAACGAACTTTTAATCGAAATCGCTAATCAATGGTCTAACCGCCTTGTGGGCGATTCCCAATTGCCCGAAGAAAAACGATACACACATACGAACATCACATACTCTATCATGTATAAACGGACCTGGGAAAAAACACCTCTGCAGGAATCCGGTTTATTGGGTCCGGTCCGAATCCATCCAGCCAGAACGATATTACTCAACATTTCTGAATGATCGAGTATACTTCATATTTTCCAATTCCTATCTTAATAACGTAACATCAAAAGAGGTTTAGTAATGGAATATCTTCCAATCATTATTCCCAGCGCGATCCTGTTGTTTTTTCTCATCTGGTTTATCGGTAATTACAACGCGCTCGTGCGGTTGAGAAACACGATGAATGAATCCTGGTCTGATATCGACACCGAACTCAAACGCCGATACGATCTCATTCCAAATCTGGTGAATACGGTTAAAGGATACGCCGCCCATGAGAAAGATCTATTCGAACGCATCGTCCAGGCGCGAACCGCCGCGATCCGCAGCGGTGGTTCACCCAAAAGCCAGGCTTTGGATGAAAATGTTCTTGTGAGTGAACTGCGGCAGCTCTTCGTGGTTGTGGAAAACTATCCCGAACTGAAATCAAACGAGAACTTCTTGAAATTACAACGCGAACTTGCCAATACCGAAAACCGCATCCAGCGCGCCCGCCGGTTTTTTAACGCCAACGTGCGGGATCTTAACAACCGTTGTGAGGTTTTTCCATCCAACCTGATCGCCAACTGTTTCGGATTCGAAAAAGCCGATTTCTTCGAGGTAGAAAACGCATCGATCCGCGAAGCTCCCTCAACTGAATTCTAAACGATTGTAACTTTCCCAATCCCAGAAATAGACATACGAAACCATTCCATTACATCGTAGAGTCTAAAAATCCATCTACAGAATTCAATTACATCCCCCTTATTCAATAGGAATAAGGAAGGTATTAGGTCAGTCACGTGATGTGATATAGTAACAATCATCAACAAAATAAGGTATCAAGAAGCATATTCTCTCTCCAGGCTTTGGGGGGAGAATACATGCTTTGCATTATGACTATCTTAATTATCACTTCATGCGCCTGACCTTATACAATGCTACAAGGTTGGAAAGAAATCCTGCTTGGATTCTCTCCAACCTTGTATTGTTGAGAAGAAGAAATATAAGCGAATAATCATCCGCTTGTGTTGATCGAATTAAAGCGCTTCTTGCGATCGTTCACCGGTACGAATTCGAACGACTTCGGCAATCGGATAGATGAAGATTTTTCCATCACCCACCTGACCGGTATTGACCGAACTTCGTACGAGGTCAATCACTTTTTCCGTCGTTTCTTCTTTAATGACGATCTCGACTTTAATCTTCGGTTGAAAGGCGACATTGTATTCACGGCCTCTATAGAGTTCATGGTGACCTTTCTGCCGTCCAAAACCACGCACTTCACTGACGGTCATACCGGTAACTCCCAATTCTTCGAGCGCGGTTCGAAGTTCATCTAATTTATGAGGCCGGATTATTGCTTCAATTTTATTCATTTTTTATTTGCTCCTTCTTTGGATTTTACGTAACTGCCTTTGGTTTCAAGACGCTGGATTACCGGGCCATGATCGTGAAGTCTGAATAGGCGGAAGCTCCGTGTTCACCAATATCCAAACCTTCCATCTCTTCTTGTTCGCTGACTCTCAATCCCATAGTCATATCAATGATCTTGAACATGAGAAAAGCAATTCCGAATGTCCAAACGAAGCAAGCCAGAATCCCAATGATCTGGACGATGACTTGAGAAATCCCACCCCCGAAGAAGAGTCCATTGACACCGCCAAACGATTCTTGCGCAAACAAACCAGCCGACAGCGTTCCCCACGCGCCGCAGACACCATGAACAGAGATTGCGCCGACAGGATCGTCGACTCCGAAATTCTCAAACATCAAAACCGCGAACACAACCAAGGTACCGGCAATGAGACCAATAATGATCGCAAAGAGTGGACTGACATTGGCGCAGGGCGCTGTGATGGCGACAAGTCCAGCCAAGGCGCCGTTTAACGCCATACCCGCGTCAGGCTTTCCAAATTTAAACCAGGCGGTAATCAAGGCGGCTACCGAGCCGGCGGCGGCGGCTAAGTTTGTCGTAACGGCGATGACGGCCAAATCTCCACCCAATGTAGTCGTGCTGCCAGGATTGAATCCAAACCAGCCTAACCAGAGGATAAACACACCCAATGCGGCCATCGGAATATTGTGACCGGGGATAACTTGCGGTCTTTTATCGGAACTGTATTTTCCAATTCGGGGACCGAGTACAATTGCGCCCGCTAAGCCAGCCCACGCGCCGACGGAGTGAACGACAGTAGAACCGGCGAAGTCAATGAAACAGAGTCCATCCCCATTTGAATCAGTAAAACCAAGCCAGCTCAAATCTTCCAACCAGCCGCCGCCGGAGAACAATCCATTCCAGGCCCATGAACCGAAGACGGGATAAATAATCGCTGTGACCACGATGGAATAAATGAAATAGGCGCTGAATTTCATCCGCTCCGCCACGGCGCCGGACACGATCGTGGCTGCGGTCGCCGCAAAGACAGCTTGGAATATCCAAAAGGCGTAGGTCCAATAATTTGTACTACCATCCGCATTTACATCATATCCGGACAATCCAAATCCATCCGTTCCAAAGAAACCGAATGGATTGTATCCAAACATGATCCCAAACCCTATCAACCAGAATACCAACGAACCGATGCTGAAGTCCATCAAGTTCTTCATGATAATGTTGACGGCATTTTTCGCGCGGGTAAATCCACACTCAACCATGGCAAAACCGGCTTGCATCCAAAAGACGAGAAACGCGGCAATGCAGGTCCAGAGTAAGTTTCCATCATCTTGTAAGACATACGAGGGGGCTTCTTCCTCTTGCGCGAAAGAAGGTTGCGCCATGCCAACCAACAGGATCACTGTAATGAGGACGAGTGGTATGCAGGATAAAAATCGACTTCGATAAAACATAGATACTTCTCCTTTCAAAATGAGTTAACAAACTGCAATTGAATTTCATAATAGAAATACTTCATTTGCTCTACACTTACAAAATAAGTAATGTAAGAAGAATTGCATTCTCATTAATTCGTTGTGATCTTATATCCTAATGATTTGTTTGATTTGGATATGTGAATGTGAATTTACTTACATAAATCCTATGCGAAATCCATATAGGGATAACAGCATGCATACTGTAATATCAGTATGACTTACAAACCTTTATCCTCTTGTAATGATCAGTTTGAGAATGATATGATCGTTACAAAAGCAAAGCATATGCCAAAAAATAAAGGTATTGATTGATGGTTGCTAACTCATGATTTTACAAATACTTGTAAGAGGAAAATGATGAGGGATTGAATGTAATACAATAATGCAGACCGTTCATGGCTCGATCAATATCAAACAAACTGTTCAAATAAGAACATTCTTCTATCGCCGCTGTTTTCCAGGAACAATAATTAAATATTTCGGGGAATAAGTGGTTTCATTGTCAAAAGATTACCTTCTATAACTTGAATCTCATGCAGACTTTACACAATAAAAGGTTCTTCCATCACTCATAAAGTGGAGAGAGACATTTATCAAAAAAAGGTCTTTGTCTCGATAAACTGAATTTTAATGAAATTTTTCTTGACAATTCAAGAGCCTTTAGTATATATTTGCGATATATCCTCTGATTGCGGCGTTGTTTTTATGATTGATACAAACGATTTGTATGCAAGATATAGGAAAGCCAACAATTTTCTTTTGCGGGAGAATGATGGTTTTCTTATCAATATGCCGTCTCTGTTTCGAATATCGCTCGTCGAAAAATGCAACTCCCACTGTTCGTTGTGTTATCGAGAATCTCTTTCGAAAGAGCGATTTTCAGAACTGGATCAGGAAGCGTTTTCTGTGGCTGTTTACAAAAAATTGGCCCAGGACGCTTTTCCTTATGCGGACAAA
This sequence comes from bacterium, assembly GCA_963663405.2. Lineage (GTDB taxonomy): Bacteria > Hinthialibacterota > Hinthialibacteria > Hinthialibacterales > Hinthialibacteraceae. The sequence continues at coordinate 38,463 of CAXXSM010000041.1, forward strand.
GTTGTAATTGGTTTAGCCGGTGAGCCCACTCTCCATCCCCAGTTTGGCGAATTTCTAGAGATTACCCATTCCTATGGCGTATATCTTGAGGTTTATACCAATGGTTTGTTGCTGAACCGGCCCTCGATAGTGGAGCCGATTGTTAACTTTGCGGATTGTTTAACGCTTTCAATGGATGGCGCGACGCAGGATACACTCAACATCACACGCGGCGGCGCTTCGCTTCACAAAATCATTCAAAATGTTGAACGATTGCAAGATCTAAAGGCGGCTCTGGACCGCTCCAATCCGCTTCAACTTTCATTTCATATCACCATGAGGCGTTCCAATGTTCATGAGTTAAAACAAATCGTTGCATTAGCGCATGATATGGGAGTGACCAAAATCAGCGCGGCGCATGCCGCGATCCACGATCCGAAAGATCGGGATGAGTCACTATTCTCCATGAAAGAGCGATCGGATCAATGCTGCGCCGATGCGATAGAACAAGCAATACAGTTTGGGATTACTCCCGATTTTCCACCTCTGTTTCGAGACAGCAATTACGCGGAACCGAATCCTCACTTTGACTATTGCTATCAATTGGCCCATGAAGCCTTGATTTTTGGGAACGGGGATGTCGCCGCCTGCTGTCATACCGCCGCCCGGTTTAATATGGTGATGGGGAATTTGAAAACAGAGAATTTTCCATCCATCTGGTATGGCCGGCAATATGAATATCTGTGGCAGTCTATCCAGAATAAAAATTATAATCCCGCTTGCAAGGATTGCGCCAACAACTCAACGTTTATATCCGTGAATGATGATTGGACCGTGGAAGAATATGCGCGGTCTAATACTATGAATCTGCGGAAACGATCCATTCTCTCACTCTTTCAATACAATGCGGATTTATTCGAAAAACAGAAACGGATTTATGACCGGATCGTGCCTCTTGAGAATCGAATTGACCAAGAACTCGCCTCGTTACGGAGATATGAATTATTATTTCCACAGCAATATCATCTAACGAATCATATTCAGAGTCAGATTACTTCAAGAATCCATCAATTCGTTGTCATCGCCAAACACAGGAAAGAAGGTGAGAGCCTGCGCTCGATGAACCGGGCGCTCTACGAGCGAGGAAGCGAATTCCAAGGCAATTATCCACTGCATCTTGAAGTCTCGATCATGGCTGGATGCGATATCCGCTGCTTCATGTGCAGTATTGCGCAACTCTCAGAAGAAGAAAACAAAGAACTGATGAAACGGCGCATGAGCTGGGAAACCTTTCAGATTCTTGAACGGGATCTGTTCCCCTATGCGGAAAGTATATTTTTCGGGATCGGTGGAGAAGCGATGCTGCATCCCGATTTCTGCAAATTTGTCCATTGCGCTTCAACTGCGGGATTAAAAGTCAATCTAACAACAAATGGGATGTCTCTGGTTTCTCCAAAAATCGCCCACGTTTGTGTGGATCATGTCAATGATCTGACCTTATCCATCGATGGAGCCACTCCGGAAACGTTTGAACGTATCCGCGTTGGCGCCCGATGGGATAAATTACTCAAAGGAATTGAGCGGCTGAACGCGTTAAAAGAGGCTTCCAATCACTCCTCGTTGAAACTGTCGATCAATATCGCCTTGATGCGGCAAAACATTGAGGAACTCCCTGATTTGGTCGAACTGGCGCATCAATGGGGAGTCAAGAGAATCATGGCCGAACATTTCCTTTCGATGGCGCCTGAATTAGAATCACAATCCCTCTTCTCCACACCCGAAAAATCGGATCGATATATCCTCGAAGCCATCGCTGTCGCGGAGCCGTATGGAATCCATATGGAAGTTCCAGATTTATTTTGCAAAGAAAACACACCGGAAATGAAGCATGGAAATATACGCAACGTGCGGCCCATTGAGCGAGAACCCGAGCAACCGCATTGTACATTATTAAATTATTCAACGGTCATTTATCCCAGCGGTATGGTCACGTCATGCGGGCATCCCGATGCGATGTATCTATTTCCTGTCGGGAATGTCAATGAACAACCGTTTCATGAAATTTGGTTTGGAGAACGGTATCAAGCGTTACGTGTTTCCGCTTCAAAAAATAAGATTCCTGAAACCTGCTTAAACTGTTCCATGTCCGGCCGGTCGGATGGCGGTTTGCCTACACACAAGCGGGATGATCCACGGATAGAAGAACAGCTTAAGGCTCGATCCTATTCAAAACGGTTTATGCTTCGTCATATCGAGTTTCAAAGCGAATTGATTTATCGAAATTCACTTCTCACTCATCATCGCAAAACATTAGAAGATATTTATCAGCAAATACAAATCCACCGTCAAAATCTGATTTCTTTGCGCGTAAAAGAACCGGAAAGCAGGAGGGAAAAACAAATGGAACGTTTGGTTCAAAAGATCCTTAATGTCTTTAACCGGATAAAAAAAAGAATAAAAAATATAATGCTCGATCAAAACAAATCAACCGCATTCGCCTCCCAAATCGAATGGGTGACACCACCACCTGACTCTGTGATGAAAGATTCCTCTTTCTCATTTGATGTCCGCGTAAAAAATGTTGGTCAGGAAGTATGGAAAGATGGCGCAAGCGAAACGGATCGTTCCGTCATGATTGGTGGCGGTTTTTATCATGAAAATATATTAATTGCTCATTTTGGTGGATGGGGACAATTGCCTCATCCCCTAAAACCTGCTCAAACGGCCACTGTCTCGATCCAAAGCAACACCTTTTCATTACCCTTGGGAGAAATGATTCTGCGTGTCGAATGCGTTCAACTGGGCAGTGGTTTTTTCAGCGAGTGGGGTTCGCCTGCATTAGAACATAAAATGTCAATCATTATCACGAGTGACAGCGAAAATCTATGGCAGCGTGGATTGCGATCCTGCACAAATATGTGGACACCGACGGAAGGTTTCTTTCAGCATGAAAATTATACATATCCGTTGTTTATTACAAAAAGCGATAAAGCTAGAGTCTATGATTTACAGAACAAGGAGTACTTGGATTATATAATCGGTTGGGGGACAGCGACGTTGGGTTATAACCATCCCGAAATTCAGAACGCGATCCGCCGCTGGCTTTCTGTCGGTCCTACTTTGCCATTGACGCATCCCTTACAAGTCGAAGTGGCCGAGAAATTATCTTCCATCTTGCCCTGCGGAGAGCGTGTGCTGTTTGGTAAAAATGGTTCGGATGTCTTGGAGGCGGCGATCCGCACCGCTCGCTCCTATCGTGCGAAAGACCGCGTACTATGTTGTGGGTATCATGGTTTTCACGATTGGTTCATTGGAACTGTCGCCGGTGTGAAGGGCGTTCCCCGCGCGGTGCGGGAACTTGTCGAGATGTTCCCCTATGGAGATTTGGAGTATTTGAAAAATCGTCTTGACCGGGCGGATGATGTGGCCGCCATTGTGATTGAACCTGTGTTTCAGAATTGTGAACCCACGGAGTATTTACAAACGATACGCATGTGGACCGAGGAACGGGATATTCCATTGATCTTCGATGAAATCATGTCGGCGTTCCGTATCGCCAATGGGGGCGCGCAGGAAAAATACGGCGTGATTCCTGACATGGTAGCGGTAGGAAAAGGGATCGCCAACGGAATGCCGCTGGCCGCATTGGCGGGCAAACGGAAGATTATGGATTACTGCTTTGATGTTGGCTATGGGCCGACATTTCAAGGAGAAGTCTATTCTCTCGCCGCCGCTTCTACAGCCATTGACATTTACCAGCGTGAACCGGTTTGTCAGTACATCACTAGTATTGCCATCCAATTACAAAATGGTTTTTTAGAAAAAGCGAGACAACATGAGATTGAGGTGGAGTTGCATGGAGTACCTACACGTCAGATGGTTCATTTTCATGAAATTAATGGCTACTCGTCCGCGATGATTCGTACCTTCTTTGTGCAGGAATTGCTGCATAGAAATATTCTTTGCGCGGGTCATTTCCTCACATGCTATGCGCATACGGATGATGATATCTCCTATACGATCAATACGTTTGATGAAGTCTTGGCAAAATTGAAGAAAATACTGATGTCCAAAACGCTTGAACAAAACATACATATTCCCGTTCACCAATTGTTTTTGGGAGAAAAATTGGATGCGTGAAATGCGATCCATGCAGATAGGCGGTATTTCAGAATGTTCTCAACAAAGTGTATGAAAGAACAACTTCGATTCTTGTGGAATCAAGTCAAAGGTTTCAGACAAGACCAGGCTGTTGATCCTAACGCTCTGCCAACACAAATTCTGGGCCGGACAAACCGTCCCATCACGATTATGACACTGGGAGGTGGACATTTTCGTGACGCGCTCGTCCAACCCGAAACGATTCATGCGATTATCGAACGGGCGTATGAACTTGGCATCCGTAGTTTCGATTCCGCGCCGGAATACGAAGAATCACAGATCTATCTAGGTGAAGCGTTAAAACCACATCGTAAACATATCTTTATATCCAGCAAAGTGGATAAAGCCAATTACCGGGATGCGCGGATCCAGTTGGAAAACAACTTGAAAGTCCTTCAAACCGATACATTGGATTTAGCCAGCATCCATTGCTTCGGTTATGAGCCGTTGTACCCCGATGTTGAACAGGCGCTTGGAAAAGATGGAGTCTTGGCGGCGTTAATCGATGCCAAAGAAGATAAACTCATCCGTCATATCGGCGCTTCCGGTCATATATATCCCGCCCGTTACCGTCATTTATTAGAGAGAGATGAAATCGATGTATACATGTGCGCTGTCAATTTTGTCATCCGGTTTATGTATAATTTTGAAGAAAAAGTATTTGAACCCGCCCGGCAAAAGAATTGTGGTTTAATCGCCATGAAAGTCTTGGGCGGCGCGTCCAATTGGGAAGAAGGAATCGCTCCTCTTTGTGGAGATCACTATGACAATGCGATTCGATACGCGATGGGATTGCCGGGTGTCAGCACTGTGAATATTGGTGTAAGAAAAATTGAGGAATTGGAATTGGCCGTCGATCGCGTCCGCTCTTATAAACCTCTCTCCGATGAGGAACTGGAATCCCTTCTCGCATTTGGAAAAAACTGGGCGGAAGAACATATCAGACTCTATAAAGCGGGATTTTATGGAAATCCAATGGCATAGATTTCGTTATGTTCATAAATAGCTAATTAAAATACAAAGCCTATCCTTACGAGAGTTCACGGACGATATCATAAGCCGATGGATTTGTTCGCAACGTCCCAGAAAAATCGCGCTTGGTTTCGATCGCTTTCTTCACTGCGCCTGAAACGGATGTATCCCCAAGCAGGACTGCCCCCACCATACATCCATCACGAAAAACAAAACGATAATATATTCCATCTTGCTCTGAATCCAATGCGAGGTAACTCGCGTCTTCCGGTTCGAACTGTCCGATGCTGAGAAGATCGGCGCCTAAGACTTTAAGCGTATTTGAGCGTGGAATCCCCCCGAATTCAGCGTGTTGACCGGCCGCGTTCATTCCCACAATGTTCCCTTGTGACTGTGACGCGCTCCAATTGCCGTATAACACACCTCGATGTTCAGAGACATCCCCAGCGGCCAAAACGTCTGGATGTGAGGTTGTGAGATAATTGTCGACGACGACTCCTTTATTGACTTCGAGTCCAGCCCGGCGGGCCAAGTGACTATTGGGGCGAACGCCCACCGCAATGATAATGAGGCTGGCTGACAGGGATGTTCCGTCTTCCAATAACACCCCAGCGGCTCGTTCATCACCGGGTATCTCTTTTACAAGAGCGTTTCTGCGCAGGTGGATCCCTTTGGCCTCCACATATCTTTGTAGATAGTCTCCGGCTTTTTGATTGAGTTGGCGGGGTATCAACCATCCGTGACCTTCCAGCAATGTGACATCCGCGCCGCGCTGGACTAAGGCTCCCGCGGTTTCCAAACCCAGCAGTCCTCCACCAATGCAGACGCATTGAACGCCAGGCTCTAAAGAACTAAGAATTCGCTTTGCGTCATGCAGAGTACGTAAGACGGTTACTCCTTCCCGGCGTGTTCCTGGAACGGGAGGGACGAACGCATGGGAGCCGATTGTCAACGCGAGTTTGTCAAATGAAATTTGGTTGTCATTTCTTAAGCGAACGCTTTTTTCGGGGAGTTGTAGTTCCGCCGCTTCGGCGCCTAACAGGAGATCGATTTTATGCTCGGAGAACCAATCTCTGGAATAGACGGGCAAAGTCTCTTCGGAGATTTCTCCCGCTAGATAGCGGGTTAAGTTGAGCCGGTAATAGGGGAGTTCTTCTTCTTTCGCAAGTAGGGTAATCTGCCCTTCGGGCGCATATTTCCGATAGGCCTCAACCGCGGAGAGACCGGCAATACCGGCGCCAATGACGACCAAATGTTCCTTTGAAGCGGCGCGCCCGGTTGCGGCGCCTTCTTCTTGAATGGGCTCAAAACGATCTTTTAACGCGGCGCAAACCGGACATTCTGAAGGCGGTTCTGATCCCGTATGAACATACGCGCAATTCAAACAACGCCATTGGGACACTCCCATATCCACTTTAGCTGGAGTTTCTTCTACATGTGGTTCGAAGTCGGTCGCGCCGGCGCCACAGACAGGACAGTACTCTGGCGGTTCCGGCCCCCTATACACAAAACCGCAAACAGCGCATCGCCAACTCCGCTCGTTTTTTTCAATCATTGGTGTCTCCTCCCCGTTGAATTGAATTCTCGTCGAGAGTACCGCCCTAACTCGAAAGGTCAAGTCATTGTTGTTGATTATCTCGATGAATCGCAACTCATTCAATCGATAAAAAAATGTGGCGCCCGGGTGGCCAGGGCAAGGTTTTTCATCTGACCTGGCGCTATACCCGCGTTCAGTATACCAAAATAAGTATGGCGCCCGGTTTTTTAGGCCGGGCGCCGGTCGATCGTTTACATCTTGCATGTGTTCATTAAGCCTAGCCAAATCATCTCTAGGCCAGCGCTCAACCCCTGCTGTGTTTTAGAGAGCTCGCATGAACGCTACTAAATCTTCTTTCTCACGCTCGCTTAATTGAAGCTCTTGAATGAGATTAAAGAATTCCACAGTGTCCTCAAGAGTTAAGAGGCGGCCGTCATGCATGTATGGAGGAGAATCCTTGATCCCACGCAGAGGAAATGTCTTGATGGGACCATCCGCTGACGCCATCCGCCCATTAATCATGCGGGGCGTAAAGAAGCGTTCGGATTTGAGGTTGTGCATCAGATTGTCCGTGTAATACGGCGCTGGATGGCACACACTGCACTTCGCTTTACCGAAGAATAATTCTTCTCCCCGCAGTTCAGATTTCGTTGCTTTCTTGGAATCCAGCCTGCCGTAAATATCGAGTTTCGGGGCGGGAGGGAAGTCCAATATGGATTGAAATTCAGCCATGAAATGAACCTGGCTTCCACGCTCCAACACATTGACGCCTTTCTTTGTGCCGATAACCGGATCTCCATCGAAATAGGCCGCCCGTTGCTCAAATTCAGTGAAATCCTCAATGCTTTTCAATGCCCGCTGTGATCCAAACAACCGTTGAACGTTCACTCCGCGCAGAGGTGGGATGTCAAGCCGGTGTCTTAAAGCCTGTGGACGGATGTCTCCAACGAGATGTGTAGCTCCATTGGAGTGACCATTGGCATGGCAGTCGAAGCAGGTTACGCCCCGGCTTGGTCTCTCCGAACGCCGATCCTCAGTTGTATTGAACTGCTGTTGGGGGAACGGTGTCACCAATAATCGCAAGCCCTCCAACTGTTTTGGATTCAGAATACCGTTGAAGAGCTCGTAGTAATTATCGATCGTTACGAGCTTTCCCTGCGAAACATCACCTAGATCGGTCCGGGTGGTCAAGTACATTGGCGCCGGAAAATCAGGTAGAAAGTGATCCGGTAAATCGAAGTCCAGATCAAACCGTGTCAGATCCCGGCCTTCCTGTTTCAGGATCTCATCGATGTGAAATTGCGGGAAGACCATACCGCCTTCTGGATGATTCGGGTGAGGAAGTGGCATGAAACCAGCGGGAAACACGTCTTGTTCACGAATCTCTTCTGGACTCATGGATCCCAATTTTTTCCAGGTCATTCCTTCGGGAAGTTTAACTCGGATCCCTTCCTGGACCGCTTTCCCTCCCGACATGGTCACACCTTCAGCGGGCTGGTCACTTAAATCATACCGTTCTTCCAGCAAATTCATCTGCCGTTTCATAATGTCGGGCTTCGCCGCTTTCATCCGAGCTACGGTGTCCGAAAAATCTTCGGTAATAACAACCGGTGAGTAGCTGGATGCGCCTCGTTTGGCCATTTCATCGCTTTGAACCAAACCCGCGCCGGCGCATAGCATGAAAACGATCGGCCACGCCATAATGAATCGGAATTCCATCCTCTTCCTGTTCATGTTTGTTACCTCCCTTTCAATAGGTATTATGGTACTGGGGTACCATAAATTCTGTTCAATCCTCTTGGAAAAGCGAATCTGCTTTGTTTCGAACCCAAGTATAATACAACGAGTTACTCTATTGTTGATCAGGATATAAATTGTTTCTTTTAATCCCTTTGGCGCCTCCTGATTTGTATAAAATTACGATTTAGGAATAATAACGATTTAGGAATTATAGCATATTAATAACCATGATCAATACCCGTTTAGAAGAAACGTAAATCATTCTGATTCCATATTCAACTATACAGGGATTGTATTAAACGAACTCATGGCAAAGTCAATCTATAAAAGAATTATTGGATTCTGTTTCCTGCCATTCCTGAAAGAGAGAAGTTCATTCGATATCTATTCAGCAATCAACCGTCGTCTCTTTTCTAAAAAAACGACTCCCGCTTTTGAATAATTTAAGTGGAGTATATTTGAAAAACTAAAAAAAACCAAGCATTTTTTTATATGAAAACGAGTTCCCGGTACCTTCTCATTCGCAAACACTTCCTCGACTCATTTTCATTTGCAGGTTGTGATCTCAATCATGATGGTTTGAATCCGGAAAAAGAAGGAGGAAATTATGCGCTAAGAATATTCTTCTTTGTTTTTCTGGTGTAGAATTGATTTAATTCGGCGAATATCGGTCATTTTTTCAACGGTATTTTACGATTGGCAATTAAATTTATATGATATTCCGCCCAATCCTTTTTTGGGTTGGAATTAGTATGGTTGTTAAAATATGGCCAGTATCTAGTTTTGAATCCTAGGGGGAATGTTTTTTTTGAATGGAATAACTTAGAGGGAATGATTGCTTTGAAAAAATATAGGATGAATGATTATGGTTTTTAACCGAGTTTTTCGAGAATGGACTTTGTTTGTGGGGTATACTTTATCATTTTGCGCTTTTGGGATCGCCGTTGTCACGTTTTATCGTTTGACTCTCGTCTCTTGGGCGGAGGAACTTCTTATCTTAGGTGTGCTCCCTATTTTTCACGCGGCTTTCACATGCCATCGTAGAATTTACCTTCCATTGAGTATTGCCATCGCGTTAATATCGGTCTTTTCTGTCTCATATATTGTTTCGAATCCTTCTTCTTCGATTGAAATGGTTACATTCATTGTCAGCATGGTGATTGTCTCCTCGGAAATGGTTTTCAGATCCATGCGAAAACATCGAGTGTCGCAGAAGGAACTGCGAGAGGCCCGTGAGTTTCTCGAAGCTGTGGTGTCGCAATCACCTTCGGGGATATTGATTGCCGACGCGCCGGACGTAAAGATCCGTATGGCCAATCCAGCTGTATTTGGGATCCGTGGGGAGACAGATCGCCCATTAACAACGATTGAATTAGAACAGCATACTATTAACTGGCGTGTTTTCCGACCTGATGGATCTCCCTATCCCAGCGAAGAATTGCCATTAACCCGTGCGGTCCTGCGGGGCGAAACAATACACAATGAGGAAATGACTATCCAGGATGAAACCGGAACCGATCATTGGGTGAGCGCCAACGCCGCGCCGATCCGGAATGCCGAAGGATGTATTACCGCTGGTATTGTCATCTTCCATGATATTACCGAACGTAAAAAGACAGAGGAAGCCCTAAAAAACAATGAAATGTTGTACCGTACATTAATAGAGAACCTTCAGCAAAGTGTTTTCTTTAAGGACGTGAATCTCCAGTTCGTATCGGCTAACCGGAGTTTCTGTAATCTACTTGGTATTGATCCCGATACGATCGTTGGGAAAACGGATTATGACTTTTTCCCGAAAGAATTATCGGATAAATACAGGGCGGATGATCGAAAGGTCATAGAAACGGGAATGCATTTAGCGCTTACAGAAGAAAACATTACCGGGAATACGAAGCGCTGGGTTGAAGTCGTGAAAACGCCGGTTCAAGATGTCGATGGAACAGCCAAAGGAGTTCTTGGGATATTCTGGGATATTACAACGCGTAAGCGCGCTGAAGAGGCATTACGTGAAAGCGAGGAAAACCTGCGTACGACACTTAATTCGATTGGCGATGCAGTGATTGTCACAAACACGCAGGGGGCCATTTTCCGAATGAATCCAGTGGCGGAGAAACTGACGGGTTGGACGATTCAAGAAGCCAAAGGCGAATCACTCACAAATGTTTTTCATATTGTTAACGCCAAAACGAGAAACATAGCGGACAATCCAGTGAGTAGGGTGCTTGAAACCGGTAAAAATCGTCGGACTTGCCAATCATACGATGTTGATCGCGCGGGATGGTGAAGAATATCAGATCGCCGATTCCGCCGCCCCGATCCAGGATAATCACGGTCATGCAACCGGAGTCGTTCTGGTTTTTCGCGATGTGACTGAAGAGTACCGGATGCAAAATGCGTTGGAAGAAAGGGAGCGTTTTTTACAAAATGTCTTTCAAGCTCTTCAAGACGGATTAAGTGTCCTTGATCGCAACCTATTTATCGTTCGTACCAACCGGTGGATGGAAGAAATGTATGCCGATGAAATGCCCTTGATCGGGAAGAAATGTTTCTCCGCGTACCAGAAACGTGATACGCCATGTCCCTGGTGTCCCACTATCGCAGCCATGAAAACGGGGGAAACACGGAGAGTCGAGGTGCCCTATCCAAATTTCGTTGAGGTGAAAGGATGGATTGATCTCTCGGCCTTTCCACTTAAAAATGAACGCGGTGAAGTGACGGGAGTGATTGAATACGTAAAAGATGTCTCCGAGCGCAAGCGAGCTGAAGAAGCCCTTCAAAAAAGCGAACAGATGTACCGCGACGCCATTGAAGTGGCGGGAGCGGTTCCTTATTACCAGAACTACCTCACAAATACTTATGATTTTGTTGGGGATGGAATTTATGACCTTACAGGATATTCGCCGAAAGAATTTAACTTCGATGTATGGCAATCGCTGGAGCAGGAAATCGTCTTGTTTGGAGATTTAGTGGGTTGTACACCGGACGAATTAGTTCAACGGGCGAGAAACGGGGACGATATTCATTGGCGCGCGGATTGCCGGATCTTGACAAGGAATGGTGAAGAACGGTGGTTGGCGAACGCCGCCATCCAGGTTAATAATGAAGAGGGGCAAGTTATCGGATCACTCGGAATTTTACAAGACATCACCGACCGCAAGCGTGTCGAAGAGGCGCTCCGCCAAAGTGAAGAACGCTATCGAAATTTCATCGTCAACGCAAGCGAAGGAATCTACCGTATTGATTTTGCATCCCCCGTTTCCATCGATCTTCCCGATGAAGAACTGAAAGAAACCATTTCTAGACATGCTGTCATTGGCGAAGTCAATGAGGCGCTGGCAAATATGTATGGACTCCATGCTCAGGATATGGTCGGACGTTTGGTGATCGACTTTGCCCCCGACTATGGGGATAGGGCTATCCTGGCTGTTCGAGCGCCGCAGCATCAAGTCCACGACATCGAAACCCAAGATGTAGATAACGATGGACAACCTATTTTCCTTTTGGAAAGTTATTCCGCATTTATCATTGAGGGAATTCTAACCCGTATCTGGGGGATGCAAAGGAATATCACAGAAAGGAAACGCTTGGAATTACAATTACGTCAAGCGCAAAAAATGGAGGCGATTGGGCAGCTGGCGGGTGGTGTCGCCCATGATTTCAATAACATTCTTACCGCCATCATCGGGAATTTGAATCTCGCTGTTATGAGCGCTTCTGGAGAAATTCGACCGTATATTGAACACGCCAAAACGGCCTCTGACCGTGCGGCCAGTTTGGTTAAACAGCTACTGGCCTTCAGCCGGAAAACGAGTGTTGACTTGAAACCGGTCAATGTGAACGACATTATCGCTGAGGTGTATGAACTCACTCGCTATGCGATTGACCGCCGTATTGATATTGTCGTTCACACTGAAAAAGAATTGCCTAGCGTTCTCGTTGACTCGACGCAGATTAATTCCGTTTTAATGAATCTTTGTATTAACGCCCGTGACGCCATCGATGATGTGTTGAACGGGAAAGTGGCGCCCGAGCGGCAAGGTGATCATTTTGTGATTTCGATTGAAACAAAGAGTACCATCGTAAGCAAAGAATATTGTGAAATCTATTCATATGCGAATCCCGGTCGTTATATTGTCATCAGCGTAACGGATAATGGATCGGGGATCGATGAAGACACTCAACGTCATGTGTTTGAACCTTTTTATAGCACAAAGGAGGTTGGGCAAGGCGCTGGACTGGGATTGGCGAGTTCATACGGGATTGTTAAACAGCATGGCGGTTGGATTAATCTATACAGTGAACCGGGGGAAGGAACAACGTTCAAGATTTATCTGCCGGTTGCACAATCCGAAGCCCCGGAGGAGCCGCCTAAACGGATAGAAAAAAATTTTCATGGCGCGGAGACCATTCTCCTTGTTGACGATGAAGCGATGGTTCGTGATCCGGGGAAACGGATTCTGGAATCCTATGGCTACACCGTTTTACTCGCTGCCGATGGGAAGGAAGCGCTTGAGATATTTCAAAAAGAGCGGGATCGGATCGACTTAATTCTTCTTGATCTATCAATGCCGCTGATGTCTGGGCGGGAAGTGTTAGAGCGGTTGCGCGCAATGCCTTCTCAAGTAAAAGTGATTATCTGCAGTGGATATGCGGAGAATGGTCAAAGGGGTTACCTTGGCCGGCTTGGCGCCTTGGATTATGTATCGAAACCATATACGCCCACTGAATTAGCGAGCGCGGTACGAGCCGCGCTGGATACCTCAAGTCCATAATCAAGGCAAACAGAATACCTAACATATAACCTTCCTGACACAGAAATGATTTAAAAAATATTGGCAATCGTTTCTTCCTCGTAATGTGATCTGTTTTATATTGTTATCTTTCTGGTGTCCGGCGGGATATTGGTTTTGGCTAAAATTCCTCTTTTTTATATTTATTTTTTGTTGATGGGTTTGTCAACTAAAACCACTAGCAGTACTATTATTTCTAATAATCTCAACAACTGAATTGTACAAATATGGACTGGGATATATAATACTATATAAAATAATATAACAAAACGGAAAAAATTCGAAGAAAAAGATGTGTTCTCTGTATGTAGTGGTTGAGAATAATTCTATATACAAGATATGCTAAACATCGTCATTTTCGAACTTTTTCCCACTGTATCATAAGAAAATCTTATTACTTTGTTACCGGTATCTTATACGGTTTTAACAAAGCAGGGATAGCTATGGATAATATTATTCCTCAAAAAATGTTTTTTACCAAAGGCATTGGATATCATCGAAATAAACTGCAAAGTTTTGAATTAGCTCTACGCGATTGTGGTATTGAAACGTGTAATTTAGTAAACGTTTCTAGCATTTTTCCGCCGAAATGCAAAATTATATCAAAAAAAGAGGGCTTGAAACATCTGATTCCCGGTCAAATTGTTTTTGTTGTCATGGCTCGTGAATGCACCAGTGAGCCAAACCGAACCCTAACGGCGGCAATCGGTTTGGCTCAGCCTCATGACAAGGAACAATATGGGTACATCAGCGAGCATCATGCGTTTGGTGAAACTTTAAGACAAGCGTCCGATTTTGCGGAAGATTTAGCCGCGACTATGCTAGCGTCCACATTGGGCATAGAAATGGATCCGAATAAAGCGTGGAATGAACGCAAACAACTCTATATCACCAACGCTAATAGACAGTTTAAAAGCCGCAGCATCGCTCAAACCGCCAAAGGGCATAAAGATGGATTGTGGACTACTGTTGTCGCTTGCGCCGTTTTTATTCTTGAAAAAGAGAAAATAAACAAATGACTTCCGATTCATTGTACCACCTTGCCCCGGATATTATCCCAAACAAATTGCCCAAAGGATCGTCTGTTTCTACGGTTGTGGAATATATGGGGCAATTGTCCTTTGAAGCTCGTCACGTGTATCACGGCGCCAAATTGTTCAAAACAATGGTGGATGAAAATGATACCATTTGGCTGGGAATCGCAGGCGCCGGAATCGCCGGGGGAATGGGCGGCCTTGTCATTTCATTATTGGAAAATGGGTTTATCGATGTAATATGCTCGACTGGCGCTCAGGTGTATCATGACCTTCATTTTGCGTTTGGATTACCCGTTAAAGCGATTAATCCTGTATGCGACGATAATCTTCTTCGTCAACATGGGGATACACGAATCTATGATATTGGTATTCGTGAAAAAGAAACCTTGGAAGCGCAAGATGAAATCATACGCGAATTTGTCAAGCAGCGATATCAACGTTTAAAAGATAAACATATAGCAAGTTGGGAATTCAACTATGAATTAGGGCAGTGGGTAAATGAAACCGCGCCCTATCCCGATCGAAGTTTTGTCGCCATTGCCGCTTTGATCGGCGTTCCTATTTTTTGGGATTCGCATGCCAACCATTCGATCACAATGAACCTGGTTCAAACCGATCTGGAAGGTTTTCCCATTCAATTGCATGCGCAAAAAGATATTTTCGATTCCGCGGCGATAACGTACGGTTCGGAAGGTACAGGCTTTTTTGAATTGGGAGGGGGGGGGGCCTAAAAATTTCATCCAACAAACCGGCCCTACCCTGAGTCAGATCCTCTCTGTGGATTATCAAGGCGCGGAACGAGGCTTGCAAATCGGAACGGCGGTGGAACGCGAAGGAAGCTTATCCAGCTGCACATTTGGTGAAGCGGTCACATGGGGAAAATACAAAACGAATGATCCTGTCAAACTCGTACAAATATGGGGAGAATACAGCCTTATTTTTCCCCTTATCACCGCGTATATTCTCGAACAATCTTCTCCTAAAGATCCAAAAAACATTGTCCAAGAAATTCCCAAATTCATCGATAAACTCAATAACGCTTTATGAAATACTATACGAAACAATTTCTCGGCGATGATGGCGCCAAGCCGGCGTTCGATCGAGCGAAAGTTGTGGTTTTACCTTTTGGATACGAAGGAGGCGTTTCGTATGGCAAAGGCGCCGCAGCAGGGCCGGACGCCATTCTTGACGCTTCATGTCAATTAGAACTGTATGATGAAGTGTTGGATGTTGAACCTTCTTCGATTGGAATCTGTACCGTTGAGCCGCCTATCTATCAGAATACACCGGAACAGATGGTAGAGGCGCTTTATGAATCAACTCGATTGCTTCTTTCGAAGGACAAATTCATCGTAGTGGTGGGTGGTGATCACTCGATTACACTCGGTTATTACAAAGCGTTGGTTGAAAAATACGGTCCACTCTCTGTGATTCAATTGGACGCCCACGCGGATTTGCGGCATGAATATCTCGATAGTCCATTCAGCCATGCCTGCATTATGTCACGCCTTCGTGAATTGACATCCAATACACTGCAAATCGGCATCCGAAGCATGTCTCATGATGAATCGATACGAATCAAGCGAGAAAATTTGAGCGTTTGTACAATGCATGATTACCGCGCTGGCCGCTTTGATATAGATGCGGCGCTCGAACAACTTCCCGATCCTGTGTTTATTACATTAGATGTCGATGTTATGGATTGGAGCGTGATCCGAAGCACGGGAACGCCGGAACCGGGTGGTTTCTCATGGGATGAATCAATGACTTTGTTAAATAAAATATTTTCGGTGAAGAATACCGTTGGATTTGACTTCGTAGAGTACGCGTATGATCCAGCTGACGTTAATTCCGCTTTCGCCGCGGCGAAATTGATTTATAAAATGATCGCATTCAAATTTTTCTGATAGAGAAAGAACCGCGATGTTTCGAGCGATCCTAGATTCTTTTAAGCCCATTCCTCGCATCCGCCTTTCTTATTTTCAGAGTAATTTCCTCTAGCCTGAATTTCGTTGAATATTGCAAGTATTATTTTATAACAATGAGATGGTCTCAGTAAAAGTGGAATTTTCTTTTATTTGTTTCGAATGACCCTATCTATTATTGTAGATGAGATGGTTATGTTAGATGTACGTAAATCGAAATTGATTGAACAAAACCGCTTGGAACTGGGAGGCGCTTATAATTCCTTGCGTTGGATAAGCGAAAAACAGAGTTTGATATCCACACAGGAACGAGACAATCTATTGAAATCGTTAAGGCATAGTGTAACGTTCTCATGTAAAAATACCAAAGTCGCATATCGCAATCTAGCTCCCGGATGTGAATTATGCGTTCAAGGTGACTGGTCTTGTCTTTTCATCAATGGCCGTTGTAATTGCCGTTGTTTTTATTGTCCTTCCCGGCAAGATGAGGATTCGCTTCCAACAACAAATACGATCCAGTTTAGTAATCCACGTGATTACGTGGATTATATCCGTCACATGGATTTTCGGGGAGTAAGTTTTAGCGGGGGTGAACCACTGTTAAAACTTGATGAAACCTTTCGATATATCCGATCTATAAAACAGATGTTTGGCGATACAGCGCATACTTGGCTGTATACCAATGGAACTCTGGCGAACGTATCCACTTTACGCAAACTAAGAGAAGCGGGACTGGATGAAATTCGTTTTGATATCGGCGCAACAGAGTTAAACCTTGATGCGGCCAAGCGCGCGGTTGATATGATTGATACGGTTACCGTTGAAATCCCATCGTTACCCGAACAGGTTGAAATCATGAAAGAAAAAATCCTGGAAATGCGCGCGGCTGGAATTAAGTATCTTAACCTGCATCAGCTACGTCTTACTCTTCATAATCTTCCGGAATTAATCAAACGTAACTATACCTTTTTGCATGGGGAAAGAGTGACTGTGTTCGAATCTGAATTAACGGCGTTACAGCTGATGTATTGGATCTATACTGAAGGGATACCATTGCCTGTAAATTATTGTTCATTTGTATACAAGAATCGATTTCAGCGCGCAGCCGCTCGAAAAAAAAATGCTTTGTTTATTCGGAAACCGTATGAAGACATTACTGAGAATGGGTATATCCGAATGATCGAGATTAAAGGGGAACCGGACCAATTAGCTCGCCTTATTGATACCTTTCGCCAGAATCGTTTCGATGAAACATTGTGGATGATAGATACTCGTAGCCATTGTTTACGTCTCTCCGCTTTGTTGTGGATTACTATTGATTGTTCCTTATTCCGTACTTCCGTTTTCTATGCGGAAGCAAAAATTCTTTCCTCGATCACATATCGTAATTTCTTTATTAAGGTCACTCTTAATACCCAACGAGATCTATTTGTTGAAAAGATCCCTTGTAATGATGTGATTCATTTGACGAACGAATTCGCTATCCAATGGCAATCATGGCTTGCTGGGAACTGTTCGGATCTATACAGCGTCTGTGCCAATACTGTTTGGGAACAATTATATCGATATGAATGTATCGAAGAGGATTTGGCGGAGTATTTCTAAGTGAATAGCGCATACGATCCGTTATACAAATACTTGACGACGCTGTAAACACATTCCAGATAGTACAGAATTGAATTTTACATTATTCAATTACCACTTCAAAACTTATTGTTTTTTTTCCCCTTCGATTTTTATATTAACAAGCGTGATATATATAAGAAGGTTTACCATTTCCGAAGCATAAAATGTCCCATGTCAAATGGCTCTGATTTATAACCTCCGACGATCAAAGTGGAGTGTTGATCGATTGTAGCGGAATAATCTAGGGACATTCCATCAGGTCTGCCTTTTAATTTGAAAGTTAAACTTGGCGTATACGATCTTTCATTACTTTCACCACCCCCTTGTTCTCCACTGATATTGAATTGCCCTTCTAGATCCATGCGCATACAGCCTCCGGGCCGCCAGAGGCTCCAGAAGTTCCAATAAATCAATAATTTAACATCAAAAGTCTTATTTTTGGGTATTGGATTGGGTAACTGCGCGATAATCCGGCCTGAAACCAGGTTCGTTTTACTCTCCCAAACTCCAGCCCAAACATTCTCCTTAAAATCCGGGGGAATTGAAACACGGTACCAAGCATAGTTGAGAATAGGCGCAATGATGAAAATGAAAAGGATGAAAACGCTTAGGATTATTAGTATAATATTAGGTGATTTTAGGAATCTCATGATTCTCCTTTTCATTTGTACGTTGTGATCTCAATCACGCTGGTTAATAAGATATTGAATTTGTAATGAGTGGAGATAAATATTTTTACAATCATTGATAAATGTGTAAATTAATTTTGTTTTTATCTTTTTAGAAGATATACTATAAATAAAGGTGTTACTCTAAAAAAGGGGGTATGTCATCATGAGTCCGGTCAAAGATTCAAACCTAAATCATACGGAATCCGGGATCGATGATTATACGGCCCGTATGGACAGAATGCTTGACTCATTAAAACAGAAGAGCAAAGAAGTGAAAAGTGACAAGTTCAAAAAACGCCTGATATGGTTCAGCATTGGAACATTGCTTGTCACACTTCTCCTGTTTTTAATGAGAATTATGAACTCGCGCGGTTTTGGTGGATTATCGATTTTGTTCATGGAATAAAGCTAATGCAACAGGCCGCTCTGGTTGAATTTATGAATCCGTTCCATTCTTATCTGAATCGGATTGATCTTTCTTATTATCTGTCCGTTTGACCAATCGAAGGCGGCCGATGATGTCGTGTTCGAATTCCGGCGATTGCAACATGAGTATTTTACGGTTTAATGAAAAATCCTTCACTCGGCCCAGTATATTTCTTTCCGTATCAAACCACCGATATTCATACCGGCCTTCAATTGTATAAAATGTCAGTTTCGCTTGTCCTTTGCCCGGTTTTTTTCGGAGCAACCAATAGATCCAATCCCCACCCACCAAGTTGTCGGCTAGAAAAAAAGTGTCTTTTGGGTCCAATTCGATAGACGCTTTGGATGGGGGGCGGGGAACTCCCGCTAAATTGATTCCGTGATTAAAGTTCCAGACCGCTTCCAGTTGTGAGAGTTCGGCGCTTGCGATCCGATTCGCGCCAGAATGGGGAGGCCCGGCGAACGCGCCGCTGGTTGATACAACCGGCGGCCACAGTAGATTTTTAAAAAATTCTTCCTGTTCGTTCGGATTTCCTTTCCATACTCCTTCACAAATAAACACCGGCTTTTTGTTTTTTCTCGCCTCTTGGATAAAGGAATGAGCGCTTTTTGCAGTAAGGAATGGATCTCGAGATTGGATCTGCAGTAAGAGCAGTTTTACAGGTACCAATGACATCAGTCTCGTAGGCATTGTATTGGGCGCAAAGGAGAGAGCGATGAGATGTTTTTCTTGGTCTTCATGTTTGATCTCATCGATCACACGAAGAACCCAGAATAAGACCGGATCTTCAAACCGCATGTCCGGAGGGGATTGAAGATCGCCAATATTTACACCCCGTCCCACTTCCCAAGCCAATACCGGCCGCTCCTGATAGCGGGAGACGATTTGTTTAACTCTCCTCATACATCGAAGAATCGAATCCGGGTTTGTAAAAAAATCTTCTAATCGTTCGCATTGACCGCCGTTATTCGCATTGTACGGATGTTTCTCCCATTGCGCCGCTATGGATTGCGTATCAAAAAGCGAGAGAATGGTATACATGCCATGACGTTCGGCGAGAGTGAATATGAAATCCAACCGGTTGATTACCGCCTTCGCCAACTCCCCTTTTGACGTTTCGAACGTCTTCCAATTCTCATACGAAGGACACGCGCGGTCGATCGTGATGCGGAGAGTATTGATTTTGTGTTTAGCCAGTGTCTCAATCTGTTTTTCCACATCTCCATCTTGAACAGAGGGATTCAACAAAAAACCTATATTGGCCGTGTAGGGATAAAACACTTCCCCATCTTTTTCAAAGAGATAAAAATTGGTTTTGTGAATCGTAATATCCGGCTTCGCGTAGATACCAACTGGCGCTTGAAGAATCGCCACAGCAAGTAGAGTGATAACTAGAATCGTTTTTTTTGTATGCATTGAATTCCTCTCTCTATAGGACGCAATCAATCTCAATTCTATTTATGTTATCACATTATATCCAGAACGCCCATTTGGACTGGAGAGAGGTGGGATTTGCAAGGTGAAATAAACACTATTAGTCTTTCTGGCGTGTAGGATCTAAAATCTTATTGAGATGATGCCGCAAATGTCGGAGGTAATCCGTGACGATGAAATCCAATGAAACGGGTTCGTCTTTCCCGATGTTGCATGGGGCGGATTCGGCGTCCGTTGGAATACATTCGATGACATGGCATAAATGTTTATTATATGCGGCCCAGAGTTCGATCAAAGCGGGCCAAGGGATTTCATTGTACCGCTGGATTCTCACCCATTCATTTTGATCGTAGATAGGGAACTGATCCGCCACTCCATACACTGCGCGTACATATCGTTGATGGTTGTTCGCCGCCGAATCGATCAAATGCCCAAGAATCTCCTGTTTCGACCATTTTTCCGGCGCTGGTTTGATTTTAGTGTCTTGCGGATTCAATTGAGATAACAAAGGTTCGCTCTCTTTAATAAGAGTGAGTATCTGTTGCGCTATTTCTTTCATGATCCTTAACCTGCCGATTCCTCAATAGAGTTTTTTTTTCAATCATATATTGAACATTGTGGGGAGAAAAATGAATCCTTGACGCTACTCCGTGATAAAAAACGTTATCAATAAAAAAGGGCAGGCGCAAGACCTGCCCATATGATGTTTGTAATGAATGACTTGTTTTCAGCAATAAAAATTTACTCGATCGGTACCATTAAATCGACTTCCAAGCCTTCTTCGGGAGCCACTAAAAGATTCTTTACGCGGTATGATAATACGATCTCATCAACTTCATCGTCCGCTTCTTTTTTGACTTCCATCTGTAAAAGAATCGACGCGTTCGCTGGGAGGGTCAGTGATCCCGGTCCGTGATCGCCTGTTTTTTCCATTTCCATGATGACGTCTGATTTGTTTTCGATTTCCATCCAGTACGTATTATCCACATGGCGGTGGGGCTTGGCGATTCTAAACGGATGCTTTGAAGAGTGGTTCCAAATATTCTTCACGGCCGATCAACTGATTTTTAAACCAGACAGCTGTTCTGCCAGCGAATAACGCTTCTTTAAGGGCTTCCATCGTTTTTTCACGAGCGAAAACCAGCGTCATTGTTCGGGTGATTTTCTGGTGCGTGTTCTAAATCAATGATGGGCTGATGGATTGTCCGTGTTTCCCATCATCGTAAGGTTTTTCTCCATCGCCCATTGATGGGCTTCCGGGTAGTAAGATCCACCGTTGCAGACCTCGATCCCATGCAGCCATTTTTTTTCGTATATGGTTGTGTGAATATCCCGCCAGGAACCGAGTTCCGGGCCTTTCCAGCCGGGATGGTTCCAGAAGACAAACGCTCCTTGTTTGTTCGCCGCTTCAATCGCATCGATGAATTCTTCTGTATCTAATGGATTAATATCGTTAAGAAAGATCGCATTGAAATGTCCAGGAGGAGTGCTGCGGGTGATCTCCGTGGCTCGTGGAAAGAGAAAGTTTTTCATCGCCGCGTATGAATGGGTGATTTCATAAGGGCGGTTGTGATTTGTTGGGATATCCTCTTTATGAGGTTGATACTCGATATGATCAGAAATCGAGATTGCGTCCAGTCCATCCCGCCACGCTTCCTCTACCCGAATGGTCGGCCACACTAGACCATCGGAGAAAACGGTGTGCATATGAAAATCACATTTCAATGTTACATAACCAGGTATATCGGGGAGTTGAATGGGCTCTTTGCCTTCCCCGTATACTCTCCATTTTGTCTCAACATCACTGAAAGCGGCTGGGATTAGGCAAAGATAGGCCACCACAGCCATGAACAATACATTCCTAAAACGTTCCATGAATCTGTTCCTTTCTGTTAAATTTGGAAGTCATCCGAGAATAATCTAAGCTGATCGCGCAATCAAGCAAGGATTTGAAATTATTCAGAAAGCCGAAATGGAATTAATAACGGAAACAAAGCTCAACGGCATCCAAAATTTAACAAAATCGAGGGATTTGCGGTTCGTGTAATTCTCCTAATAGTACTCTAGGAAAGCAATTCCCATCCCCGCCGGTAGGATTTGGTCACAAATTGATTGGCATTGTCATGGTTCGTGAAACGCATGTTAGGGCCATCCCAGAGTAATTTCTGTCTTGGGAATCTTAGCGAGAATATTGCCCATGACAACCCATTCGGTCAGAGGGCCGGCGTGTTCGAAATTTGTACCTGATTCCGAACCGGTTTTGCAGGACCGGATCCAATCTAATTTGTGCATCCGGTCGGCTTCCTGATGTCCATCATTATTCAGAATACTAGGCAGCCGTGGAATGATGGGATCGGGTTTTTCGAATGTTTCAACAATGCGTCCATTTACAGCCAGCACATTCTTTTCGATCTCCCCTTTCATCACGATCACGCCATTCTCTCCGACGAACATCGTTCCCGTTTTTTCTTCCAATAGATTGAGATCGGCTCCATAGCCTTTAGGAAGCTTCGGCAACAGCATCCCATCGTACCAGTAAAGATCGAGCGCATCAAAACCACCCCGTTGAGGGAATTCATAGTGTAGGATCGATTCCGTTGGGTATGTCTGTTCATTCGCGTCTTTGAGGTGAACGCATTCTATACTGGTTGGATATTCAAGCCGGAGGGCTTTTACGACGGGGCTTAAGTTATGGCATGCGATATCCCCCAGCGCGCCACAACCGTAATCCCACCAACCGCGCCATTTGAAGGGGCAGTAACCTGGATTGTACGGCCGGACCGGCGCCGGACCGAGCCAGAGATCCCATTTCAGGTGATCGGGAACATCCTGAGCGGGCAGGGGATTGGGAATTCCCTGCGGCCACCATCCAGTGGGGCGGTCCGTCCAGGAATGCACTTCCCGCACTTGGCCGATCAAGCCACTCCAAATCAGTTCGCAAATTTCGCGGTGCATGTCGGTCGCCGCTCCCTGATTGCCCATTTGAGTGGCGAGGCCGTATTTTCGAGCCGTTTCCCCGCAACACACGTGCTTCATGGACAGTATGCGTCAACGGTTTTTGGACGTACACATGCTTTCCCATTTCCATGCAGCGCATGGCGGCGATCGCGTGCATATGATCCGGTGTAGAGATGGTCACCGCGTCAATTTCTTTGCATTCATCCAGCATTTTCCGGAAATCGTGGTACTTTTTGGCATCTGGATAGCGGCGAAATGTACCGGCGGCGTGGCGCCAATCGACATCACATAATGCGACAATGTTTTCACTGTTGCAGGTGTCAATGTCGCTGCTTCCTTTTCCTCCTACACCAATGCCAGCGATATTCAATTTCTCGTTTGGTGATTTAAAACCACTTTTCGAGATGGTTGTTTTTCGAACATTCCCTGTGACGCAACCAGTGGCTGCGATTGAGGCGGCGGAACCAACGAGAAAGAAACGCCGTGAAATTTTTTTCGTGCTCATAATGTCCCCTTTACAGTCAGGATGAATTCAATCTCTTCTTTACCAGAGATTGTGTGTATTGACGGGTTTCCCTTGCAATTTCAGGTAATAGAACAGCTGGTATTTATGTTGATTGAGATGGGTTACCATATTAAGAAGGTGATTGCCCAGGTTTTTCTCCGTTGGATCCCAGGGCGCCGCCACTGTTTTGCTGGCTAGATCCTCTTCACTGCACTGCGCCAGCATGTCATACGCCAAATCGATGTCTTTCGTCACTGATTCCTTCGCTTCAGCGAGACTGGAGACCGTTGGGGAGTTTTTCCGCGGGGGGGCAGCATGTCTTCTGGAGTTAGTTCGCTCAAATCAGCGCCACTAGGAAATCCCCAATCCCCTGTAATGAATCCCCGGAAACATACACCGGACGCGTTGGCGATGTGACACAACAGCTGGCCGACCGTCATCCAATTGTTTTCCGTGGAGGGCTTCCAATCAAGAGTGTCCTCGTCGACGAGGTCGATCAATCCTTTTGTCGATTTAGATGCGGCTTCTAATTCTGACTTGATGAGTTCTGTCCAATTCATTTGATTTTCTCCCCTCTGTTTTTACAGCCATCCGAACAGTCTTTGGTCATAACATAGCATAGGAATTGAAAATGGGAAATGGTTTGATCTTTTATTCTTGTGAAAAGGATAATCGTTACATCTACAACTATTTAAAGTGGAGTGATACGAGCAGGGGAAAGGAATATCTCTGTGTTGATGATATGAAAGATTGTTCTTAGTGTGATTTTAATGAATCGTTTAGGTGAATCATTTGTCGATGGGGGGAGCGCCCGGTCCGCAGGGACATAAGTGGAGAATAATCCCACGATCCTTCAGGCCGGGTTCGCTCTTTATGAATGTCTACGCTCAACGTCAGTTCAAAAATATGGTGGATAGATATTAGTACAAAGCCCAATCCGCTACAGCGACACCGCTGGATAAGGTGAGATTGCCGTAACTCAACTCATTATGAGCCCGGCCGTTCCAGCTCAGCTGGGCTTGACGATCCAAACCGTCATCGTCATTCACGCCAAGAGTGAATCCCATTGTAGAGTCATCTTCAGGATCCATTAGGGCGAACTTCGTGACTTTGAATTCCACCTGATACCCCGTCGCTGTCGTAGAGGCCGCGCCATACCAATCGTCTGTTTCTCCGAAGAGAGGATTGTTCGCTTCATTGTCCCTCCAGGCGCCGTTCGCTGTAATGACGTATTGGCCTTCATAAGGATCGGGACCGGAGCCGCTGTTGTTGCTGTCTCCGGGATCGAAGAAGATCTCGACCGAGTCGTCTTCCCAGGTGGAGCCGTCTTCGGATCCCGCTTCCGCGGAATCGGTCGAAACAACATCATCTGTAACATCAACCGCGACGTAGATCGCGTCATCATCATGTACAATCCAGGCGGAATAATCATGGTCGCCGGGTCCCCATCCGTCGTCACCTGACCGGATATCATAGACACCCGTGTAGTTCGTGACTACGAGCTCTTCCGCGGCGCTGTACTCCCCATCACTGATAACGCCATCGATGGTGGGAGCAGCCGTTTTCGGCGCCGTGTAACTCCGGTGACCGAGCAGCAGGTTGCCATAGGTAGCCTCGACATGCGTTTCACCCGACCAGGTGTATTGATTCTCTGCCGTGTCGCCGTCATCGTCATCGTTGATCGCGACATCGAAACCAATAATGTCACCCGGTTGGGGATTCCCGAACAAATCCAAAGAAAAACGGAACTCGTATTCATAGTTACCACTGCTGTTCATGTCCGCAACCGCGTACCAGGACGCGTCAGGGCCAAAGCCGGGATTGCCCGCTTCGGCTTCCCGGTAGGCGTTGCCGATCGTGAGAACGTATTGACCGCCCGTCGACCAGCCTTCCGGTTTGGCGCCGGCGGTGTCGCGTTCGGCGTAATTACTGTTGTCGCCGTCGACGAAAATTTCCACACTGTCATCGTACCATGTATTACCATTTGGTTCCGCTTGACTGGCCGAATCGTCATATAATGCATCGTCTGTTACACGGACTGCGACATAGAGGTAGTCACTGTCATATCCAACATAGATTTCGGCGGTCATATCGTTGGCGTCCAATGGACCATCCCCTGATGTGACATTGCCGCCCCGCGTCCAATCATCGTCCAATCCGGCTTTATACTCATGCATTTTCTCTAAAGTTTCGTCAAAGGCGATATACCAATAGGAATTGGTTCCACCTGGTTGAGCGCCCCCGGCCCAGATCCATGATTCACCCCCAGCGACATCGATAATTCCGTCGATCACCGGCGGTTCAGGTAATGGTTGCGCAATTTGTGTTTTCGTCTCATCAAATGTAGATCGGTCCGCCATCGCCAATCCCGCGCAGAGAATAATCGACAGACCCAAAAATACGATTCTTTTCATATTTCTGTTTCCTTTCTGTTTCTTTTTATTATCGGTTTTTTCCATTTGTTCTTCTTGCTCCCCCCATCGGGATACAAGAACCTCTATCAATCCATTATCCATTTAATACTAAAATTTCATTCTTGTCTAACCCCTAATTAATATTAATGAATATTGATAAAAAAATATTAAAAAGAATTATAATTCAATCGCTTATTCTTCTTTTTCGTTGTAATTGAATGAATATATTCTGCTTAAGGTGTGAGAGAATGAATCCTTTCTATTTTTTTATTTATAAAAACGTGCTCCTTATCATCGAAAAATCCATATGTAATGAAAAATAGTCAGTAATGCGGTCTACAATGGACCGAATAGTTAAGTATAGAATTGGATATGATAATATTCTTGAAAGAATGAGTGGTGAGGTGTACCCCATTGTCAAGACAGGAATCAAGGAAATTTAAAGTAGGTTTTCAACCTCGATTTCGTTCAACTCAAGTCTCCTTATTTGGGATCCGGAAATCATGATGATTCCAGATTCTCATAAAACTTTCCGATATTATACACTACCAGGAGAAACGGAGATCGGTTCTGCTGTAGAGCAACCGGTCAAGGGATATCCTGGTGCGTGTGCGACGGATTGCCGTCAGGGAGACGTATCAGATCATCCCCTTTTTTCGATCATTTCAAGATAATCCAGAGCATTTGCCAATGCCTTAAAAAACTCAAACGCAAAGTTCTTGGACCGTCAAGTTTTCTAGTGTTCTCTATAAACCTGAAGCGGCGTCTTATATCCCAAGGCTTGGTGTAGACGCTCATTATTGTAGAACTGAAAATAATCCGTTAGTCCGCGCACACAATCATTCACCGTTTCGTAACTTTTGATATAGACCTCCTCATATTTCACTGACCGCCATAACCGTTCGACGAAAATATTATCGAACACTCGGCCTCTTCCATCCATGCTGATGAGAGTCCTCTCTTTCTTCAAGCGACTCGTAAAATCCGTGCTTGTGAATTGAGAGCCTTGGTCACTGTTGAAGATCGTTGGCTTATCAATTTCAAAAGCCATCTCCAACGCTTCGAGGCAAAAGTCAACCTCCATCGAAGTGGAGACTTTCCATGACACCACATAACGACTAAACCAGTCTAAGATCGCCACCAGGTAAACAAATCCTTGGCGCATACGTATATAGGTGATATCGGTGCTCCACACGTGATTGGGTCTTTCGATTTTCACTCCCTTCAACAGGTATGGATATTTCTTATGCTGAACATTTCCGAGGCTCAAACGAGGCTTCGGGTAGATCGTCTCCAAGCCCATCACTCGCATTAAACGACCGATTCGTTTCTTATTCACAACCCGTCCTAGAGTTCTCAACCATTTCTGCATTTTCCGAATTCCGTAAAACGGTGTCCGGGTATATTGTTCATCAAGCAGGTTCATCAGCGCTACATTTTCGGCTGATTCGCCCACGGGTTGATAATAAAATCCTGAACGAGACAACCCCAGCAATTCACATTGCCGCTTTATTGAAATCTCAGAATTAGTTAGTTCGATCCAACTTCGTCTTTTCTTAACTGAACACGTTCGACTTTTTTTTTACCCAATCAAGTTCTACTTTCATTTGTCCAATCTGGCGGTAAAGTTCCGACGTCAGTTCTTCGGCTTCCGCTTGACTCTTTTCTTGCTTGCGTGAAAACAAGCCTGGGATTTCTTCCAACAGGCGCTTTTTCCACTGTCGAATCTGGCTCACATGAATTTTGTAATCGCTCGCTATCTGGGTTAAGGTCTTCTCTCCTTTGATTGCCTCCAGTGCCACTTTGCCTTTGAACGCTCCATCAAAATTTTTTCGCATTTTCATCATTTGGTTCACCTCTTCTACCTATTGTCGGCTTCGAGGTAACCTACCTTAGATGGCTGTCCGAATTTTGGGGTACAGTATATGGTGACATCCATCGAGCAATGAATTAAACTAAATAACGCGGTAAAATGATCACCACATAATGAAATGTGGTTATAATCTATATAATATAAGCTCGAATAGTATAGTTATATTGAGTCTGTTTTTTAATTGGATGACTGTTTGAGAGGCGCTAATGACGAGTTCTTCTAATGATTTTCCTCATATATATGTTCCATCCGTGGATGACAATCTCATTTCTGAGGGTACAGAGAAAGATGAATTTATCCCCATAGATCCAGAATATTTAAGTGTGGAACGGGCATGTGGATTTCCGATTTACGTTTTTCATCCGGGCCGGAAACGTTTTGTTTTGTTTAAATCGGCTGGCAATCCAATTCGTCACGATCAATACGAGAAACTCACCAAAGGAGGCAAACGGACGGTTTTCGTACCACAGACATTCGCCCATGAATTGAATGAATATCTCTCCGAATCTCTGACAGAGATTGTCACGAATCCCGATTTTCCACTTAAACAGAAGACAGAAAAGTTTCATTCTCTAGCTGCGACGGTTTTAAAAGGAATTCTCGATTCTCCCGAGGAGATGAAAGAACTCGTCACGACCGCAAAGAATGTATCAAACGCTTTGACCAAACTCATCATCTCCGAACCCAAAGCCATCGTTCAACTCAACCAATTGCGGTCTTACGACTACAACACCTATCATCATTGTATTAACGTTAGTGTGCTGAGTATCGGTCTTTTCAAGGAACTGCAGGAGAATGTGAGCGCAGAGGAGATCATGGATTTGACACGCGGGATTCTCCTGCATGACATCGGGAAGTGTGATATCCCTTCGGAAATTATCAATAAACCAGGGCCGCTGAATGACAGCGAGTGGGATATTATGCGGGATCACACAATCCGGGGAAATGAGCGGTTGCAAGTCGATGAAGACATGTCGGAAGACGCGCGCCTCGTTTCCCTCTACCACCATGAAGCCTCAGACGGCAGTGGATACCCATATGGATTGACCAACGAGCAAATCCCCTTTACTTCCAGAATCTGTAAAGTAGTAGATATCTATGACGCCCTCACATCCCGCCGGTCCTACAAAGATGGAATGCCTCCCTTTGAAGCGCTGCGCCTGATGACCAACGAGATGATTAACAAAGTCGATCAGGGGATTCTCAAACATTTCATGCTATACCTGCATAGATTAGGGAAACTCAGTAAAGGAGGTTGAACCGCGTCCAGTCCGTAGAATATAGTTGAATCCTTATCATTCAAAAATAAAAAAACTGAGCCGCATGGGCTAGATCAATCCATACGGCCTTTAGTTATTACATCAATTTTTCTTTAAGAAAAGTATCTAGCCACACCGCTTTTGGAATTCCACCATAAAATCACGCAAACATTGTACTCCTTCCATGGGCATTGCGTTATAGATCGATGCGCGGAAACCACCTACGGAGCGGTGGCCTTTCAGCTCGTAAAGGTTTTGTTGTTTGGCTTCCTCGATGAAAGTGGGAAGAAGAGAATCGTCTTTCAACACCCAAGTGACATTCATAAGAGACCGGCTGTCTGGATCGGCGTGACCAATATAGAAACCTTCGCTTTCATCGATCACATCATAGAGCAATTGCGCTTTGGCGCGGTTGACCGCTTCCATTTTCTCTAAACCGCCAATGTCTTCCATTAACCATTTTGTCACCAAGCTGATCGTATAAATCGGGA
The DNA here is from genome assembly GCA_963663405.2 of bacterium. Lineage (GTDB taxonomy): Bacteria > Hinthialibacterota > Hinthialibacteria > Hinthialibacterales > Hinthialibacteraceae. Next base: position 68,262 of record CAXXSM010000041.1, read on the forward strand.
AGACAGGGGGCGTATTGAACGTGGAATTCTTATCACAGTGAACGCGGTAGTCTAACATGGAATGGAGGTCCACCGAAATGCGTTCGAGCAGGTCTTCTCGCAGAATCACAAGAGTGACACCGGATGGTCCAGCGTTTTTCTGGGCGCCCGCATAGATCAGACTATAGTTATCTATAGGGATGGGACGGCTAAGGATATCTGAGGATGCGTCGCAGATCAAAGGAACGCCGCTAGTGTCTGGCTCCGTTTGGAATTCTACGCCTTGGATGGTTTCATTGGATGTAAAATGCGCGTAGGCCGCGTCTGGATTTAGTTGCAGCTGGTCTTGTTTGGGAACACGTTTGAAATTATCCGATTCTCCCGACCATGCGATGTTGACGGTTCCTTCGCGTTCCGCTTCTTTGATCGCTTTCTTGCCCCACGAACCGGTGAGGATATAGTCCGCGGATTGCTTCGAGCCCCGCAGTAGATTCATCGCGATCATAGAGAACTGTAAATTCGCACCCCCTTGAAGAAATAGAACCTTATACTGTTCTGGAATCTTCAGCAGGTCACGCAGATTCGCTTCCGCCTGTTCGTGAATCTCTTTGAACCACGGAGAGCGGTGACTGATCTCCAATATGGACATACCCGCATCGGGCAACGCAACCAAATCCCGCTGGGCTTCTTCTAGAACGGGTAGTGGCAAGACGGCGGGGCCTGGGGAAAAATTATATACGCGTTCGGTCATATTGACGTTTCCTCCGGATTCCTGACAAGGGTTAAAAGAAAGTATTGTATTCAAAATCCGGAACGAAGCAAGAACCTTACGTAGATTAAGAAAGAAATTCTTTCGTATTATTTTTCGGTTTTTGGCGTTGGAAACTGCTTGCGTAACAGGTCGAGAATATTTGTCACCAACCGGGAGAGGGCGGTTTCCCCTTGTCCACTGAACGTCATCCGTTGAGTCGTAAAACCTTTATCTTTTGGACCAACCGCCACCCAGACGTACCGGGAACCATTTTCAGTTTTTTGCGCTTCTGTCACGGCGATCGCCCAATCGCTTCCTGAATGTTCGCAAGCGGAGCGCGCAATTTGAACCACTGCCGCTTCTCCTGATTCAACGGCTGGTTCTTTCGTTGATAACATGAGTCTCATCGCTTGATTACTCGGCGCCACATATCCACCCGTAAGAATCTTCGCCGCGCCTTCCACGGAGTTCAAACTGGCGGCGACGCTTCCTCCGCTGCCTACTTCCGCCAGAACCAGTGACGCGCCCTTCTCCTGGAGCAATTCGATTACATGCTCTTCCAATGAAGAGCCGTTATCCGAATACATATAGGGCCGGATATACTGGAGCAGTTCTTCTTCCAGCTTTTTTAGACGCGCTCGATCCGCCGGCGTGTCTCCTGGCAGTGAAAAAGTCAGATCGACCCGGCCTAGATTGAATAGTGAAGAAAGGATGATATCTTTAGGAAGATCAATATGTTCGTGAAGTGTTTGATCGATGCTGGATTCGCCGATATTAACAAACCGCATGGTCAACGAACAGCCGATGGAATGGATGCCGAATTTATTCGATAAGTATGGTATCAGTTCCTCTGTCACCATTGGTTGTAGTTCCCTTGGTGGGCCGGGAAGGGCGATGATTGTCCGGCTTCCATCATCGTAAATGAGTCCCACAGCCGTTCCGTTCGGATTTTTCAGATACCCGCCTTTGACCGGAGCTAGTGTCTGCCGCCGTAAATTCGTGCGGAGTTGATTTAATGGGCGATTGAACCGTTTGGACATATGTTCCAAGGCGTCGGGGTGTTCACGCAATGGTATATTCATAAATTCCGAAATGGTTTCCCGCGTGATGTCATCGTCAGTTGGGCCGAGACCGCCGGTCACAATTATTAGAGGGACATTCTTCTTCGCAGCGAATCCCAACGCTTCATATAGATCATCCCGGAGATCGCCGACGCTTATCGAACCCACGCAGCGGCATCCAAGCGGTCCAAGCGTCCGTGTCAGAAACAGCGTATGCCCATCCGCATAGACCCCGCTTAATAACTCGCTTCCGGTAACAATCAGTATATAGTCGGTCGGCGCGTCTGAAACCGCTGTTGTTTCATCTTCCGGCAAAGCCGGAAAACTCACAGTACAGACCAATCCAATCATGAATAACGTAAAAGATAACGTGCGAATCATTGACATCGATCACCTCGATAGTAGATAAAGAATTCTTTACGGTATGGCCTTTACTATAGCCGCATCAAGTATAAAGAATACCGTTTTTCCATCCTAGAGAAACAACATGGATAACCTATTTTGAATATTCGGAAAAAAATATTTTATGAAGCTTTTCCATATGGATCGGTTGTCCTCATTAACAAGAACGGCAGTTTAACCGTTCTATAAAAAACTAATAGTAAAAGGAGAATGTAGATGAAACGATGGTCGATCGATGTGATGTGCGCTTATGTTATGGTTTTCGCTGTGTCGATTATGTTTTTTGGGGCTTCTGTATGTGAGGGTGCCGATGTTCCTGTAAGGATCGCTCCATTCAAGATTGTTTTGAACAGTCAAACCAAGGGGCAGAACCAGGACATTCAAGCCGTCATCAGCATGGCATTGTCAAGTGGTTGCCATTTAGGTAACTACGAAGTTTCTCTCAAATTTGATGAGGGTGATGAGTTTTTCGCTTTCGCTTTTCGTTATTGCTATATAGACGATAATTTCCTCGCGAGTTTTGACCGGGTGGAAATCCAAGATTATCTAGTTGAAAATTATCCGGTCACCACTGTGGCGATCGCCACTGTTGAGGGATGGTTTGAGGAATTGGATGCGGATGGAAATGTTTTTGCCATAAGAGAATTTGTTGGAACGGATGACGTTGAAATCGTAAATCCAGCAAAGAAATAAATTGAAATACACTTCCAGTTTTACTGCGCCTAGCGAGTGCGGGTGAACCAACCCCCCGACTCGCCTCCAAATTGAGCGAGATCGCCGTCGCTGCGAAGGCCGTTGGAGAGTTGGTAGAAAATACTGACATCATCCCAGTCTCCGTCGGGTCCATAACTGTAGATCCCAAATGCGATGGCGGGTTCATCATCAGGTGTGACATCATAGAATTTGGGATGGTTGCGGTAGAACTGGGAGGGTTTATAGCAATAGATTGGAAGATGGCTCTGCGAGAATGGATCGTGGGGCCATTCTTCTCCTTCCGGATTGAATCCATCCTCCGCAGGAGCGTTTAAGTAGGCGATTGGTGTTGTTAGATAAATATAAATATTGATATTCCACGACTGCCCCCCCGGATGCGCATGATGGGGCAAGTAGGTGTTATTATCGATCTTGTACGATTCAAGCGCGACTTGAACCGCCTTCATATCGGCTCGCACGCGGGACACTTTCGCCCGCATCCGCGCGTTCATGAAATTAGGAACCGCGATCGCCGCCAATATACCGATAATCGCGACAACAATTAATAGTTCAATCAGAGTAAAGGCGAATCTTGTTTTCATTCATCACGCCTTTCTTCGAATGATTTTGTTTCTATTTCGAGGTTAAATCCTCAATCAAACGTGGCACATAGCTTGTCATGCGGGAATGAACGCCAGTGGCTTTTGTAGGAAATGTGGCGATCGTGTCTTTTGCGCTTGCAGC
>CAXXSM010000042.1:0-72007 GCA_963663405.2 bacterium
TGTTCCCTTTGAACTTCCTTATACAGAAACAATCGACACGTATTGTATTTCACCAGATGAATCGATTCTTTTGATTGGAACCTCTATTGTGGATGATCTCTCCAGTAAAGAATATGTTGTGCAAATATGGGATTTGAAGCAAAAGTCACCTATCTTGACATTGAAAGATCACAAATCAAGGATTACTGCTTCCGCCATATCGTCAGATGGATGCTACGCGCTTACAGGTGACTTTGATGGCGCCATACTTTATTGGTCATTAGTGGATGGAAAGGTATTATCCAAGTTTGAAATACCACCTCCAGAATCTACTGATTATTTTCCTGGAATACGCACAGTCAGCGCTTTGGCATTCACACCCGATCAAAAGAGATTCGTATCGATCGATTATAGAGGTTACTTACAATATTGGGATATCGAGAATAAACAAGAAGTATTTCAAGCAAAACGCACATTTTCTTTTCCTCATGGCATTGAAATTAATCCATCGGGTAAAATAGCCTTGCTTAAATTTACACATAAATCTTACCCATACCTTTTACAGGAAAATCAATATCTCCATAGAAAAGAAGGATATATCATGGATTTATCACGTTATTCAACATTTCACGAAAATGGAAAATGGATAATTGAAATGCAAAGTGGAGATGAGTTTTATTCAAGAAAAGTCGTATATATAGATATTGAAACAAAAGAAAATGTGTGGGAATCGAGGAAATTTTATGTTGTGGGAAATGAGTATTCTCTTAGCAGGAATGGTCAAATAGTTATCATACCATCCATCACAACAGATATTGACGATGTATTAGCGTCAATATTACAATCCAATCCTTCAATACTGAATCCTAAAAAAACACATGTTTTTAATGTAACTAATGGCGAAATACTACGAACTTTGAAAGGCAATGGAAGGGAGGATTTTACGAACCTGGGCTTTTCAAATGGTGAGAAAACTATATATTCGTTGGAAGAAAAGTCACTCTACCGATGGGATATTAGCAACCTAACATCTCATGTCTCCGGCGCTTCGATTTTCCAGCCAAACGAATGATTCATACAACCGCCCCTGGCCTTCGCGGCCAGGGGCGGATTTTGTTTTGATGGAAGGGGTGAGGTTCGGACCTTCTTTGTTTGAATCACGGATGGCTAGGATGGTGGTGGATTACACGGAAATATGATTGGTGGTTTTTGGGCTTTCTGCCCATACTGCAAGGCTGTCAATCACGGGCGGGAACGCCTGCGTTCCATTTTTGATGGGATGCGCTTTGCTTTTTGCCCATCGTACAAGGCTGGTATTCAGTTTTTGAAGAAAGTGAAATGATGAAAAACTTACATATTCTAACAACAGCATTCATTATCATCTCAATCGTCATCGTTCAATACAGTTTTGCGCAGCCCTCCATGGATTTCTCAATGGAATATAATGGTGAGACAAAGTGTATTCCTATTGAATTCTCTGGGGATGGTTCAACGATCGTTGGGAAGATGGGCAATACAGTTTATTTATGGGCAGCGGATACAAAACAACTCCAACGAAGTCAAACACTGGAGAGTACAGAACTGATAAGGGCTTTCGCCATTTCACAGGATACAAAACTGTTCGCGTCGGGTGATTATTATGGGAATGTATCAGTCTTTGAGACCGATACATTTAAGGAAATCGGCGCTTTCCATATTCCTGAACGAGATGATTATACACAGAATTTCGTGGTATCAATCAAGTTCTTCCCTGATTCAACGAAAATCATAGCAGGTTCCCATGGGGGCTCAATCGTTGGAGAAATAAGCACTGGTGAGATTGTTTATAAATCCATATCAGGAGTGGGAGGAAATGATGGTTATCATTTTTTAGAAAAAGGTACAAGAATTCTTCATTTGCCCGATACAATATACGATCTGAAAACTGGAGTTGAAACAAAATTACCAAACGGTGGGAGTTCATACTCACCTAATAAAGAATGGATTCTAAAACAAATAATGATCAAAGAACCCAGTAAGGGAGAAGTGGGTTACCAGTATCAGGCGTATGATATTAATACTCTTGAGGTCGTTCAAGAGTACAATCAAATGGATGGGAAGGCACGAGATACGCAAATATCCGCCGATGGCAATTTCGTATTGACCCGTTTACAGGATAGAGGAATCCGGTTGCAACGGTTGGAGGAAAATGGAGTATGCAGGGAAATTTGGATGTTTGATACTCCACCTTATCTTGCTTCGCGTTTCTCCCCAGACAGTAAACATATAATACTGTATGCTGAAGAAGTGACAAGTGTTTTCAAAATCAGCGATCTAACAACCGGCGTGTCCGGCGCTTCGCTTTTCCAGCCAGAAGAATGATTCATGCAACCGCCCCTGGTCTTTGTGGCCAGGGGCGGATTTTGTTTTGATGGAGGGGGTGAGGTTTGAACCTTCTTTGTTTGAATCACGGATGGCTCGGATGGAGGTGGATTACACGGAAATATGATTGGTGGTTTTTGGGCTTTTTTTCGTGAAATTTGTGGTTTTAAATTCGGTTTCTTTGATGGGGTACGCTTCGCTTAAAGACTCCGGCGCAAGCGCCGGTATTTAGCCCATCTTGCGATAATAATCCCCTATTGATCCTTATAATGCCGAATCATTATTGCGGCGTAGCGGCGGCCCAGTTCGCGGGTGGATTTCGTGTTGAAGTGGACATTGTCGGATTTGCAAGTTAAGCCCTTTGCGGATACCCAGTAGGTGTTGGGAACGGATTTTGAAACGGCTCGAATCGCGTCGTGGATATACTTGTGTTCCGGTCTCTTATCTGTGAATGTTTTAGCGAGTTCACCGGCGATGAAGGGAACGTCAGGCGAATCCAAAACAGCGCGGAGGCGTTTGATTAGATCAATCAGACGCTCTTCGTACAGCGGCCCATCTATGGGATTGCTGTCTCCTTCTCCCTGGTGCCATAGGATACCTTTCAATACTCCTTTGCGCATGGCGATTTGGGCGCGCTGGATCGCGTCATCGTAGGGATGCGATTTGGTCGGCTCATAATAGGCTCCCGCTTTCCACACAGAGATCGGTGAACCACCCACAGCGCATGGAATCAAGCCGATGACACAATCAGGATTTGCTTCCGCCATCGCTTTGCCGAACGCGAAACCGGGACCGACTCCTGCGATTTGCGGTTTGTCAAAATGCAAAGGTTCAACCGCCGGCGCCCATTCATTCTCCTTGTTCAACATAAATACACGTGGATGCGGTGTTTGATCTTGCTCTGTGGGAACGCCGCGTCCGGCCATGTTGGATTGACCGATTAATAAATAGAGATGAAACGATTCCTTTTCGACATCCAACGCCTGCGCCGCGTAGCTTGATGTGGTAATTACAACACAAAGATAGATGAATAACCAGTGGATTTTTTTCATTGGACTCCCTCACTTTTAGGATTTAATTGAATACTTACATTTAATGTCATCACACAGAAGGATTTGCGCGCGGCTTGGTTGAACCTTTGTCTATGATTTTCATTTGTTTGAATCACGGATGACTCGGATGAACGTGGATTTCATGGAAAATAATCCGTGAGCGCCGCGCCTTTTCGTGGAATCCGTGATTCAAAATATCAAAGAGGATCGCTAAAACATCCCTATTGAGAGTACAGCAATTCCATTGAAATGTCTAATGAGAAAAGATGGTTTTTCTTTCCAGCAAGGAATATTGGAATATAACCGCATTCGACTTTTCACTATTTCATCTTATAATGACACGACTCAATCTAATTTATTTTCAGGGATGTAACAATGACAAATACCACTTTGAAGGGAGATACAAAGCCCTCCTCAAAGGATTGGCTGTATGTTTCTCTCTTAGCCGCCGGGCCGGTTCTCTTTTTACTCGTTCTTCTTCTTCCAGGACCGGAATCACTCTCTGTAAATGCGCAGCGTGTCGCCGCCGTCGCGGTTTGGATGTCGGTCTGGTGGATCGCGGGAGTGATTCCCGTCGGCGCGACGGCGATCATACCGTTCGCGCTCTTTCCCATTCTCGGCGTGATGAAGGGGAGTGACGCGATCCAGTGTTTCGCGCATTGGGTGGTGTTTCTGATGCTGGGAGGTTTTATGCTGGCGGCGGCGATGGAGCGGTGGAATCTACACCGGCGGATCGCGCTGGCCGTCATTGACACCATCGGCGTAACCCCACGCCGGATTGTTCTTGGTTTCATGATCGCCACCGCCGCGCTCTCAATGTGGATCAGTAATACATCCACATCCTTGATGATGCTGCCCGTCGCCGTGGCGGTATTAAAAAAGTTTCAGGAGATCGCCGGGAAAGAGGTTGGTGAAAAGATCGCGCCTGCCTTGATGTTGGCCATCGCGTATTCGGCCTCCATCGGTGGAGTCGGGACTTTGATCGGGACGCCGCCGAACGGTGTTTTTGCGGCGCAGGCGTCGGAATTATACGGCCAGACGATCAGCTTCTTCGATTGGCTGAAAGTGGGGATCCCGATGGTGATCGTGATCCTGCCCGTTGCATGGTTCTATCTCGTACGGATCCAATTTCCTCTACCCGCCCGTGTGAGGGAAGGCGGGGCGGAAGTAATCAAAGAAGAACGGCGTTTATTGGGACGAATGAGCCGGGGAGAAATTGGCGTCGCCGTGATATTTGTTCTTACTGCGCTGGGCTGGATTTTCCGCAAACCGATCGTGATCGGTGATTTCTCAATACCCGGTCTTGCGACGTACATCCCGACCATAAATAGTGACGCGACAATCGCATTGTGCGCGGCGGTATTGCTTTTCGCGGTTCCCGTGGATCTCAAACGGCGTGAATGTATCCTAGATATGAAATCCGCCCTGAAGATCCCGTGGGATATTCTCTTGATTTTCGGAGGAGGGATCTGTCTCGCCGATGGATTCATTCAATCCGGCCTTTCCGCATGGCTTGGCAATCAATTGACGTTTATGAAAGGATGCCATCCCTATCTGGTGGTTCTCGTCTGTGTCACGTTGGTGACGTTTTTGACGGAGATCACATCCAACTCCGCTAGTTCGACGATTTTCATGCCCATCATGGGCGCCTTGGCGGTAGGGATCGGCCAGCATCCATTTTTGTTGATGGTTCCGTGCTGCGTCGCAGTGTCGATGGCGTTCATGCTCCCTGTCGCCACACCGCCCAACGCGGTCGTGTTCGGTTCGGGGTACGTCAAAATTCAACAAATGGCTCAAACCGGTTTTGTTATGAACCTGATTGCAATCACGCTGATCTTTTTCGTATCGATCTTTCTTACGACGCATATACTAGGAATTGAATTGCATAATCCCCCGGAATGGGTTCTCACGGGGAATTGAAATATGGATTTTACAACCAGCGAATCTTAACCAACGAGATGGTTTCCAGTATGATGGGATATCTTTGAAACATTTCTTCGAATCGAGGGAAAATGAATGGGTTTCACGGCTCTGGAAGGAATTGATTATTCAGTCATGATCCTTTACCTGATCGGTACGATCTGGTTTGGGATCTATTTGGGCAGAAAAATTAAAACCGGGAAGGATTATTTCCTTGCCGGAAGGAAACTGCCCTGGTGGGCGATTGGCATGTCGATGGTTGTCTCTGACATCGGAGCGATCGACATTGTCGGGATCGCGGGTTCGGCTTACTTGTATGGGATCGTGCTGGGTAATTTTGACTGGCTGGGCAGCGTACCGGTGATGATTATTTCCGGATTTCTATTTGTCCCGTTTTTTTGGCGCGCGGAAGTGTATACCGTTCCCGAATTTTTAGGCAAGCGTTTCAACCTTGGCGTACGTTCGCTAGCCGCGCTTGTCTGGGGAATCTTTCTCGCGTGTAATCTGGGCATCATGTTATACGCCACAGCGGTGATGATGGAAGTGATGATGGGATGGCCAATGGTCACATCGATCGTTGTGTCAGCCATTATTATCGGCGTTTATACCTTCGCCGGTGGATTAACAGCGGTTGTCTACACGGACGTGATCCAATGCATCGTTATGATGGTGGGATGCGCGTTAACGCTAGTGATCGGCCTTTGGGAGGTGGGAGGCTTTTCCAACATGATGGAACAGGTACGCGGCCTGGGCCAGGCCTATGCCAATCATTTTGAACTGGTCCTGCCGGCGGACACGGAAACACCTTTCCCCTGGTCGGGAATTTTATTTGGATTGGGATTTGTGCTGGCGCCGGCGTATTGGATCGGCAACCAAGCGATCGTCCAACGCTGCTTGGGCGCCCGATCAGAATTTGAAGCCAAGGCCGCTTTCGCGTGGGGCGCGATTTTGAAAACGTTTATCCCGATCATCATGGTGGTGCCGGGCGTGATGTTTTTAGCGATGGATCCCAATATCACCAATGCTGATACGGCCATGCCCATCATGATTCGCAAAGTGCTCCCGGTAGGATTGCTTGGAATCTTCTTCGCCGCGTTTCTTGCGGCGCTGATGTCCAGCGTCGATTCCTGTCTCAACTCCGCCGCGACCTTGTGGACAAAAGATATCTACCAGCGCTTTTTCCGCCGAATGAATCAGACACGCACTATCTGGTTGTAGGACGAATTTTGACTGTTGTGTTTGTGGTGTGGGGAGTGTTCTTCGCTATTTGGGTGTGTGGCCGGGGAGAGAGCATCTATACGTTGATTCAAACCATGCTGTCACTCTTCCAAGGGCCAAGTCTCGCGATCATTCTCTTGGGCGTTCTCTGGTGGCGGGCGACGGGGAAGGGCGCGCTGGTTGGATTGATCGGCGGGATATTGATGTCCACCTCACTGCTAACCGTGGATAACTTTCAAAATCCTGCGTTGACTGCGCAAGATTTAAAGAATCCAGCGGGGCTGGTCAACAAATTGAATCATCCAAATGATCCCGTATCAACATATTTAAATGAAAAACTCTCCGAGGATTCAAAGCAGACGCTGGATCTCTACGAACAATCGCTTTTGATGAATGAAAAGGCGCCCGAAGGATTGCGAGAAAACTTAAACGAGCCCATCGAAATGGTTCAGGCGGAGATTGAAGCGGCGATTCTAGGCGATATCAATGGATTGATGGGAGAAGAGAATTTTTACGAGGAACAGCGTTTTTCGCAGATCGAACTCGACCCGGAAATTCAGAAGTATATTCAGCAGAATCCCAAGAGGAAAAAATTACTTCAATTAAATCGGCTGCTGTTGGAACGCGCCTATCCCGATGAAATCGAGAAGAATCCACATGTGTTGAGACCTCTTTTGTTCCAAACGGAAGATCCGTTTCTCTTCATCGCGTGGTGGTCATTCTGTTTCGCGATGCTGTTGACGGTCGTCATCAGCCTGCTGACGAAACCGGAGCCAGAAGAGAAGCTGAAGGGGCTTGTTTACCGCTACCGGAAGGAGAGTGAATGATGATGGATTGGATGGTTTCCATTCTGCATTCGTATATAGACTGGATTGTGACTGTTTTTTATGGACCAGGTGAATTGCTTCGCAATCTCACGCTGGTGATCCCGATGTGGTTAGCGAAGGGATTCTTCATCCTGTATCCGATTCTTTTATTAGTATGGGTGTATAACATGCGTGAATCGGAAGTGAAAGGGGAACTGCCCGGAAAGCGGAAAGCGATTGATCTACGCCCGTATGTGGCCGTATCGCTGATTGGACAGGTTTTCATTTATCTATACTTTTAGCAAGATGACGGAATTCATTTCTCGAAGGAAGAGGGAGGCGTTTCGCTTTTTTCCCCGCGATTCTGCAATTGATCCAGCGTGAAGAAGCGTGAACTCGCGACGTATTTATCTTCCCCGCGTTTTTGGATGGTGTAATACACCATATACCGTTTAAACCGCTTCGCGAACCACCCCCACCGGCCGGGTATGGTCATAATCGCCCGTAATAGAATCCATTTCCATGTGGTCATATACATAATCGATCTCTTTCTTCTTTCTTCCTCTTAAATCAACGTCGTATTAATACGGGCTTCGCGGATCGACTGCGTTGTATTTAATGTCATAAGGATATCCGGTTACGCGGGGAACGCCTTGGGCGCGCAGAATGTCACCACCGGAGAGCAAACCGTTCGAGGAATCGTATGGAAGCCAAAACCAGTCGTATGGTTGATTACCGTCGGCGAAGCCCTGAGGCAGATCCAACCAGCGGTTTGGTCCATGCGAAGCGATCATCCAATTCCCTAAGACACGGCGGGCGTTGGTATGGCCCGGGCTGTCCCGGCCAGGAAGATCGCTCCGGGTCGCGACGGTAAATACTTTAAAACGGTAGCGGGAAACCAGCTTGGGCAGGTCTTCTAATGGCCGGCCCAAGGGATCGTATAATTTCTCGTTGCTCAAATACGAAACGGGTTGAACCAGTCTATTGGGCAAATAGTAGGGCCACGTTGTGATATTTCCATCATCATCTGACGCCAGTTCTGGGGATGGATATTCGTTGTTATCGACGCGGTAGGATTCGATGGCGGTTCCAACGGCTTGATGGTCGCCGATAATCCGCGTGATCGTCGCCCGCATCTGCGCGTTCAAAAAATTAGGGACGGCGATCGCGGCCAATATTCCAATAATCGCCACAACAATTAATAATTCGATTAGAGTAAAAGAATTCGTATGGTTTTTCATTGGTTTTAAGTATCTTCCTATTCAAATACTGTCTATTCGATCAATGGTCTCTGAATACTAGGTCTGCCATAGTAGATGATTCCGCAACCATTGTACTGTAATCCGGGTCATTTCGGAATCGTAAGCGTGACCGATCCCAAGAAGCATAGCGTAGGTGAGGCGCCCAGCCGCGTCTTCCCGCTCGTATTCTGGCAGCAGTTTTTTCATAGAGTTGAGACGCGTAGCGGGGATGTGCCCGCCTGTCTTTTTCTGTCGTAATCATCAATAACGGTTTTGGAGCCAGTTCGCGCAACGCATGGAGAGGCTCGAATCGTTCGACCAGAGGATGTCCTTCTAATTCTTGGAATTCCACCATTCCCGTGATTTTACAAATGGGCATAAGCGCCGCGGCGCATTGGATTCTTGGTTCTTTTTGAAGCGCGTAAAGAGCGTGCATACCCCCCCAAGAGAGGCCGGCTGTAGCGATGGCTCCGACGGACGCGATTTTTTTATCCAACAGAAAATCGACAATAGCGGGAATATCGGCCAAGGCTCCATCCAATGGATTGTGATCGTTGGATGTTATCGTATTGACGATATTTTCAATAGCGGATAGGTTTTTATTGACACGCCGGGAACCATGACCGCGTAATTCCACTGAGAGTATATTCCAGCCATTCTCTTGGATCGCTTCCGCCAATTCGGCGTACCGTCCTTGGAAAATTTGTTTCCGGCTTCCATTCAGACCATGAAAGTAGATCAACGTAGGAGCGGTCCGGGTTTTTGGTGTGGGACGGGCTAATAGACATTGTATGGGAGGCGTAACACCACGAATCGTTGCTGGATATATATGAAGCGCCATAGGTCTCAACCAAATCGAATGATATATACAAGATTCAATCCACCATCATATCATGAAAAGTAGTCTTATGGAAAGCATCTTCTTATGATTAAGCCCCTTGTTGAAGAAGCGAAGCGAATTAGTATTTCTATAAGGGAAATATAAAAAAAAAGGACACTCTCCATGTACGAAGAAATTCAGAGTCAAGTTGAAGAATGCCTACAGCGCCTCGAAGAGCTGGGAGGGTATCTTTGACATCGATGTGAAACAGTCCGAGATTGCCCGCTTGGAAGAGGAAATGAATGCGCCGAATTTCTGGAACAATCCCCAAATCGCCCAGGAACACGGGAAAAAGATCAAAAAAAACAAAGATATCATTGAAACCTATCAACAGATTCATTCCCGCTTTGAGGATCTCGTTCTTCTGATTGAAATGGCGGAAGAAGAAAAAGACACCGGGCAGGAAGAAGAGTTATTGGCGGAATATAATAATCTGTCCCATGAGTTGGATGATTTTGAGATCCGCAGCACACTCAGTGGGGATAATGACCAAGGGAATTGCTTCTTGAATATCCATCCCGGCGCCGGGGGAACCGAATCTTGTGATTGGGCCTCTATGCTGGTGCGGATGTATATGCGTTATATTGAAAATTGCGGCTGGAAGGCGGATGTTATAGATTTCCAAGAAGGGGATGAAGCGGGGATTAAAAACGTCACGCTTCATGTAAAGGGAGAATACGCGTATGGGTATCTACGCACGGAAACCGGCATCCACCGTCTCGTGCGTATATCGCCTTTCGACGCCAACAGCCGCCGCCATACCTCGTTCGCCGCGATTCACGCCATGCCTGAGATTGACGACAGCATCGATGTGAATATTGATGAGAAAGATTTGCGTATCGACACATTCCGCTCATCCGGCAAAGGCGGACAGCACGTTAATACAACCGACTCGGCGATCCGGATCACCCACCTTCCCACAGGTGTTGTGGTTTCCTGTCAAAACGAGCGTTCCCAGCGTCAGAATAAAATGACGGCGATGAAGATCCTTACCTCCCGCTTGTACCAATTGATGGAAGAAGAACATGCGGAAAAAGTCGAAGAACTCTCCGGCGAAAAACGGGATATCGCATGGGGGAATCAGATTCGTTCGTATGTCTTTCATCCTTACAATATGATTAAAGATCACCGCACAGGAGTCGAGCGGGGAGATGTACAAAATGTAATGGACGGGGATCTCGACGACTATATCGCCGCCGCTCTCCGGGGAAAAACCACAGGCGCGGCGCCGGAAACGGTGGATACAGCGCAATCGTAAAGATACTCAATCCAAAAGAGATTGGAGATTGATTCCTCAATCAACCGGCGAGGTGTATCTTTGTCCACAACTGAGCGAAATGTACTCCAATCCAATCTCTCCCTTCTCAAACAATTCTCTCCAGGCCTCATTGAGCGGATTCAAGATTGTGAATCAGTTCCCTGTTCCAATACTACCGATCAAACGCTTCCTGATGAACATTATTTAAAAGAGAAGCAAACATTCTCCGATACCATTCCAGATCGATACACATTTGTTTTTGGAATAGGGGCTGGAGAGTGGCTTTTCAACTGGCTGCAGAATAGATCCAAACCGCCGCAACGGTTGATCGTTTTTGAACCTTCTCCCCAAACCTTTCTCAATCTAATACGGAGCCAGGATCTACACGGTTTTATCGATTTTTCATATGTCCGGCTATTTGTTGGTGATGAACTTGAACGATTGGAAGCGTTGTTGCGAGATGATCTGATACAGATTGGAACGTGGGGATTGACGATTTATACAAACAAAGAAGCGCGGGATCAACACACTGGAATCTATGATCGATCGAGCCAATTGCTTTTCTATTTGGAACGATTGGCGTATGAAAACATCCGCGTTCAGAATGCCCGTGGTTTCTTTATTCAAGCGAATCTTCTCCGTAATCTACCTTTTATGATTCGTTCGCAATCTTTGGATGTCTTTGAAAACGCGCTTATCGGTGTTCCCGCGATTGTCGTAGGAGCCGGACCTTCCTTGAACAAGAATATCGATCGCTTGAAGAATGTTCCCACGGGTGTTTTGTTGGTTGCGGTGGATACAGCGCTGCGCCCCCTTCGGCAGCGTGGGATTCAACCGGACATCATCGTGACCTGCGATCCGATGAAAATCAATCTCCGGCATTTCGAAGGGATTCCCAGCTTAGGGGATTCGATCCTTGCGTATTTACCGGAGAGTCATCCAGAAATTCTAGAGCGGTTCGGCGGCGCGCATCTTCTCTGTCTCCACGATTTTGAGTCGAAAACGCTCGAATATCTAGCTGACTCGTTTCACACCCGGTCCCGCTTCCGGCGGGGGATGAATGTAGGATATTGCGCGTTTTCACTGGCGCGGCAGATGGGATGTTCTCCGATTATCTTAGCGGGATTAGATTTGGCGATTGGAGACGGGAGCCGGTCTCATGCGGAAGGAACTGGGAATGTATCCGATGTGGTTCTGAGTGATGACGGTGAAACAGCTCGTCTGAAGGGGAATATTGAATCAGGCGATATACCCATGATTCAAGTCGAGGGATATGATGGGGGATGGGTTAGAACGTTTCCATATTTTTATACGTATCTCCTTCTATTTGAACGTGATATAACTGATATGGAGATCCCTGTCATTGACGCGTCGGAAGGGGGGGCCAGAAAACGGGGAGCCGTACAAAAATCCCTTGACGCGGCGCTTGAGGACTGTATCCCTTTCCCTTCGTTTACCAACCGGATTGATGAATTGCGTAAAGCGAAAATACTTTCATGTTCGCAAACGGCTTTGGAAAAGCTCACTAAGATGCGCAGTAAGATTGAGGAAGCGGCGCGGGAATTGGATGCGGGATTGAAGCGTCTTGAACAATGGATTAAGACCATGATGGAGGGCGCTCCTGAACCGGATGAGATCAAGAGGATCGTAGAGATGTTCCAGCGCCGGTGGGATGAAATGTTATATTCACAGGGATTAAGCCGCGCGATCGATCTAGGATTGGCGCGATTTCGATATGAAACCCGGCGCGCGGATGGACCGGAAAATGTGATAGTCAAGGAATGGGCGGTGTGGCGTCTCCATCAATATTCGAAGTGGTTCAAGGCGTTGCGGAAAGATTTAGTGTTCTTCCTTCAGATTTACACATATCTTCAGAAGTCGATGAATTCGTCTTGACTTCTTTCCTGGTTTTGAGATAATAGTAAAAGGTTAGGGCGATTAGCTCAGTTGGTTAGAGCGCCAGTATCACAAACTGGAGGCCACTGGTTCAAATCCAGTATCGCCCATTTCTTTTTTTTATATGAAAATGAATTTCCGACACTTACTCGTCCAAGATGACTCCCGTAATTCATTTTCATTTGCAGTTGTGATCTCAATCATGATGATTTATTTGTTATCCTCGAAAAGTGAAGGCCACATTCTTATGTGCGAGCTCGTGTGAGTTCTGTTTATGGCCCAATCGAATTCGTTTGCCACTCACTATCAAAAAGGGTTGGAATTCTATCAGGGCGGTCATTACGAAGAAGCCCTCTCCTGTCTCAAAAAAGCCATCATCCTACAAGTTGACTTTTTCGACGCATATTATCTCATCGCTCGTATCTACGAAGAGTTGGATCAGTATGACGACGCGCTGTCCATGTACAAAAAAGTGTTGGATTTGATTCCTAATGACTTGGAGGTTCTTTGTAATTACGGAAAAATACTTCTTAAGGCGGGAGCCGCTGGAAAAGGAATCCGTGTTCTAAAAAAGGTCATTCGAAGGAATAAGAAAGAGACCAACGCCCGTTTGGCTTTGGCCCGTTTTTATTTCCGGAAAGGGAAATTTAGCAAGGCGTTATCTTTGATGGATACGGGCATCAAAGCCGCGCCCGAATGCGCGGAATTCTATTCCTTGGCGGGAGATATCCTAAGGCGTCAGAAAAAAAACGCGAGGGCCCAACAGTATTACGAGAACTGCCTTGAAGTGGATCCAAACTTCGAACCGGCCAAACGAGGAATCAGCGCCGTTTACCGGGCGATGGAGAACAACAACGGTTACGACAGCCACACATATAAGAAAGAGGCAAAGGCGGAACTGATCGATGTAGCGGAATTATATTCTGCAGGTGAATACGACCGGGCGATTATCCGTTTATTGGATTTGAAAGATCAACCCGGCGTCGAGCGGGAAGCGTCCATGTTATTGGGGATGACCTTTGTGCGCAAAGGATTGTTCAAACGCGCCCGTGACGTTCTATTGTCATTTGCGCGGGAACATTCCCCTGATCTTTTAGTTTTATACAACTTGGGATTGGCTTCTAACCGCATGGGGCGATATGAAGAAGCGGTCCACTATCTCAGCGGCGCGTTGGAGCAGGATGAAGAATATCCCGAAGCGTTGATCGAAATGGGAATGGCCTGCCAGATGACCGGTGACAGGGCTTCAGCGAAATACTGTCTCGTCCAGGCGTTGAAGATTGACCGCGCCGATCCCCGTCCATTCGCGTATCTCGCCCGGTTGGCGTACGACCTCGGTGATCAGACCAAAGCGATGGAATTTCTCCGCCATGCCATTAAAATGGACTCGTCTTTGCCTGAAGTGACGCTCATCATCGGATATATCGCTATCCATGAAGGTAATTTCGAAAAAGCTGTTAAAAACCTAAAACGATGCTTAAATCAATCCCCCGATCATTTTGAAGCGCATAAGCTGATGGGTCAGGCGCTGATGGAACTTGGGGATTTATCCGCGGCGGCGGACGCGTATCGCTTCGCCGCCGCGCTCAACCCAGCCGATCCGGAATGCGCTCAATTTCTAGTCGAGTACGCCGAGTAAACAACCATATGAATATTGAAGGTATAAACATCGAAATCAATCCACAATTATTTATCCGTTTAGCGATGGGATTGGGACTGCTTGCGTTTGGATGGACGCTTTTCCGGTTTGGCGTCAACGCGGTCGGTTTTTGTGTCGGGTATATGTTTGGTTCGACCGCGTATCCAATGGTATTGCAGTTAGTCGCGCAGTTGGAGCCGGATTGGTTGCGGTTTTTCCCGCAACATGAGCTGGCCCCTTACGTCGCGGGGGCGATTTTTGGAGTGATGGGGATCTTTTTCGCCCGAAGTGTATATCGTTTGACGATTTTTGTCGGTGTCTTATCCGGCTCTCTCTATTTAATGTATGCGACTCCGCAGAGAGATTACGTCAATCAAATTTTCGAGTGGTTTGGAGTATTAGAGAAGTTGAATGAAACGATGGGGGACGCCTGGCCCGCCGCGCTCTGTTTGATCGTGTCCGCGCTGGTTCTTTTATCGCAGAAAGTGATAATTATAGTGCTGACCTCATGTATGGGGGCCTTTGTGTTGGCGGAATCAATCAACGTGCCCGTTCTCTTCCTGCCGTTGTGTATCATTGGATTTTTCTTGCAGAAAACGCAAAAGAGAACGCCGAAGAAAGTCAAGAAAGCAGAAGAGGATGAGGAATAAAATTCCTCATCCTAATTCCCTCTTAGTCTGAATAATCGCTCGCTCGTAAAATATCCCCCGAGCTCAGTAGACCGTTTGAAGAGCTATATCTCATATAACGGAACGTAATCGAGTATCCATCCACCGAAAAACCTCCAGGCAAATCCCATTTCACTTTGTTTGCCCCTGGATATTCAAAAACGGGGTTGGAATCGTCAGAAAAACTAGGGCCGGCGCTGGCGACAAGCCATCGTGTCGCTTGACCATTCGCATTACCGCCCCGGTCCCATTCCGGTCCCCAATCCGGTTCGGTTCCGAAAGTGTAATGACTCTGTGTGCTCCCCCAGTCATCCGCCACAGCCATGGGATTCGTGTAAAATGGATCTCGTGGCAACGATCCGATGTAGGCGGTGGGGTGCGTCAGGCGGTACAATCCCGCATGCAGGGGCACATCTGAATCGTGGTGATTCTCCGTATACGTGTTCCAATCCAGACGGTACATTTCCTGGGCCTGCCCCATTGCCTGCATGTCTGATTTCACTTTCGCGACTTTGGCGCGGGTTTGCGCGTTGAGAAAGTTGGGCACGGCGATTGCGGCAAGAATCCCGATGATAGCGACTACAATCAACAATTCGATAAGCGTAAAACCTTTCGATCTCATCATTGTTTCTCCTAAATCTTTTGATCGTGTATAACCGAACCTTTAATACACAATACAGTATTCATTAATTTTTTGCAAGAAAGAAGCGGCGAATTTTCGCCGCTTCTTGAAGATAAATTCTTTGTTTTCAGTGTTATATAACAGTTGGATCTTCCGCTTAACCGCTATGCTGACTGAAATCGGAACCCAGATTATTCCTGCGCGGGGACTTGGATGAGAATATTCTCTTGTCCGGGCAGAATACCTGCCATCTCGACAACGGGTTGAGATTTATTCTGAAACATCCCCGTCCCTTTGGCGTAGACTTTGATTGTATGTTCGACACCAGGCCGCAGCCCAACGAACCAGAACTGTCCGTCTTGATTACTGTGATCAAGTCCGGAGGATTTATCGGCTGCGCTGGCGGTCGCCCAGACTTCCAAGCCGGAGAGCGGCTTGCCTTCCTTATCGATGACGCGGCCTTTCAAAAAACTGGCTCTTGTCAGTTCAATATCAAAATTCAGAATTTTCTGATCTTCAGGCATCTCTAACTCATAAAACTCAGCGCAGTAATCCTGTCCTTTTGTCGTATCTGACGAATACATCCCAGGCGAGACCTGCAGTTGGATTTTTCCTGGTTTAAGCCATTCAATCTTGTATGTACCATCTTCATTGACGGTACCGCTTGTTGAATTTTGATCCTGTTGAACGAATAGCGAGAGCATCGCAGGGAGATTCCCGTCATCGGTAGTGATTTTACCGGTTAATGTATGGCCGGTGTCCGCGCTTTTTAATTGAATGTGGATATCTTGTACGTTCTCACCAGGGCTGTATCGCACCGTTGTGTTCCCCTTCGCGGCAATGTCTTTCCCAAATAAGGATGGGCCTTTTAGGCCTCCACTCATTGTTGTTCCACCTGCCATTCCCATGCCGTAGGAGCCCATTCCGCCGGGTAGCGGCTTCTTAGGGCGCAAAACAATCGCTGTTAACAGTTCTTCAACCGGTTCTTCTTGGGCGGCGGTGATAATGGAGAAGCCGAACTGTCCGTTTTCATCCGTGATATTGGATTCTACATAGCCATAATGACCTTCGCCGAGAATTACTTCCGCTCCTGCCGCTGGGAAGCCATCCGAATTGATAACAGTACCGGAAAAGAATGTGCTAACGCCCGGTACAACGGGGAATTCGATATGATTCAGATCCTGATCCGTGACTTTTATCTCAACACATCGGCCATATTTGAACGTGTCATTCACCACTTTCCCTTTGGGATGGACGAAACCGGTGTACGTATCAAGTGTCAATATCGGATCGATCGAGTATTCGCCTGGGATTACCTTTTCAAATTGAAAACTGCCATCGACGGCGGATTGAACGGTCCCGTAATCTCCATATTCCCCAAAGGAACGACTATTACGGAATAAGTTGAGATGAAATCCTGGAACCGGCTCTCTTGTATCGGTTCTGATTACACGGCCGGAGATTGTATACGCTTCGTCGACATCATATTCGACATCAATCAAGTGTTTCTGGTCTTCCAATGTAAATGTGAGTGTTTTTGTGGGGAAACCACTTTCCGCTGGTGGAGTGACCTGTAATTTATATTGCCCAAACGGTGTATTCTTGAAAGAGGCTCTTCCTTCTTCATCAGTTTCGCCCATAAATAGGGCGTTTTTTCCATCGGTGGATTTCAATGTCAGATCGACGTTTGGAATCGCGGCGAGCTGACGTATATTGATGCCGGATTTTTTTACGGTGACATGGACAACGCCATTTTCAAAAAGAAGCAGATTCGCGCCGCCACACGCAGGATGAATGACGGTGACAGGACTTTGAAGATTGCCCACCCTTGCTTGTATGTAATATGTTCCGGCTGGAAGGTTCTCGAAACGGCAAAGACCAGCCGCGTCCGTTGTTTTCGTGGCGATGATCTCACCTCGAGAAGAGTAATTGGATTTTCGTAACATATAGTAGAAGCGTTTCCCATTCCTATCGAATTCAATCCTGGATTCGTATAGATTGGATGGCGCTTCCAGCTTCTCCCGCGCGGTCAATTCATCCCAGATACGAAGCCGGCGCGAGTTTTGCACATTTTCAGGCGCGCGGCTGCTATTATTTTCCGCGAGTGGTTGATCGTTAGGCTTAATCATGCAATCCCACAGACCCGCGACATGATCGCCCGTTTTCGGTGGACCATAGGTGGAATCATTTGGTAGAATTGATTGCGTGAATTCTGATTGGCTGACGAGTATGTCATTCTCTTCAGGTTGGAACGTTACTTTTTTCTTTCCTTCGAGAATTCCATCCAATTGGAGCGTCACGCTATTGGAAACAGGCCGTTTGACGGATGGGCCTTTCCAGAGGATAAATTCTATCACTTCCCCACCAGGATTTTTTTCTTCCCACTTAGAACCGGGCGCTTGTACCTTACATTCAAATGTACAGAGATATTCCATCGTGATTTCGATGGCTCCATCAGCGGGGATCGTGACGGTTTGTTCCACTTCGTCATAACCGTCCGCCTTCGCTTTGAGGGTATAATCCCCAGCAGACAGACCGGATATATTCGCTTCTCCATTGGAGAATTCAATACTTTTCTCTCCAATCGTAAGGTTTCCCTCTGAGATGGGATCTCCCAGCGCGTCGACGATGGAAAACGCGCAGGAATAACTCTCCTGATTGGCCATAGCGATCGGCGCGGTTGTTGGCTGCGCCGGAACGGGTGTGTTGTCTGCCTCCGGAGCGTTGGATTGTGTCTGTTTGGCAGTTTTCATAGCGATATTGGATTCGTTAACCGACGCTTGATCCCCAGCCGTAATCAATTCACTGCGTGAACCGTCTGCGGATGTAACACGGACAGATCCCTCATCCACATTCACAATTAATTCTTCCGGAACGCCGGGAGGCGCGCCGTCGTTTCCTAAATACATCGACGCCAAGACGGAAATAGCCGTCAGGCAGAGAATGGTGACAACAATTTTTATACGCATGATTATTTCCTTTTCTTTTTAATAGAACTGACTATGGATTCGATCGCCGGACGGTCACATGAAAGACCGTTCCGGTGACGTCGATTTGTCCCAGCGGCGTTTTGACTGATAGGGTGGAGTCCTGGATGGACGCCGCCTGGACGGCGATAGATCCGGATCGGAGATCAATACAACGATCTTGCCCAAACCGAACCGAGAGTTGGGTCTCCGGAGAACAACTTATAATCGAGCCGTCAGAAAGACACATGTCCGCCGATACCTCGTCAGGCACGGTTACGAAACGGCCTCGCTGAAGGCGGTATTCCCATAACATGGCGGGAGAGATTTCTTTCCCCGATTCATTCGCTTGGAACGATAAGCGTTCAATGGGTGGAACTTCGGGAAAGAGTGTGTTCGTATAGGTCTGGTAAATCCCCATCCCGCCGGCGTATAAGAGAAGAAAACAGATCGCGCCGAATACAGGCGCCGGCAGCCAATCCATCGCGTAATTGATGGTGTAAAACCAGTTCTTGCGTGGATTCAATTGCGCGTTGAATCGCTCTTTTATCCGCCGCATGTTGACTGGAGGCACACGGAGCGATTGCAGCCCGCGCTGGATGTGACGGCACTCTTCGAACGCGCTTTCTTCCCCGCCGCTACCAGGTGTGGCGCCTTGGCCGAATTTCCTGGCCCCGTTCCGCTTTTCTCGATCTGAAAACGTATCGTTCATGATTGATCCAATAAATAAGGTACGAGTAGTATTCGCATTTTTTTCCGCGCCCGGTATAAGTGCGTTTTGACGCAGTCTGTCGATAGATTGAGCGCGGCGGCGATCACCTGATGGGATTCACCGTTCAATTCACTTAACACGAGAATCGTTCGCTGCGCGTCTGATAATTTGGCTAATGATTCTTCGAAGGCGGTTTGGAATCGGTCTTCATCAAGCGCGCGATCCGGGGAATGGAAGGTCCTCATGTGGCTGTGGCGCTGGATTTCAGTGTCATCGATCGAACGGAAATCGACTCGTTTACGCAATTGATCGATACATAAATTACGAGCTGTCTGCATAAGAAATCCCTTGATGGAGCCGTTCGATTTCCGGAACCGTCCTTTTTTAACGGTTTGAATCAGCCTTAATAGAACTTCCTGAAATGTATCCTCAGCCTCCTGCCGGTCCCACAAGAGCCCGTAACACAACCGCAGCACGTCGTCCGCATACCAAGCGGTTATGTCGTCGAAACAAGCTGGATCGCCCTGGAGCATCCGTTTGATTAAACCGGTGGGACCGTCTTTCATCGAGTTCACCTTTCGTTATTTCTATACGTGATTTCAACGTTGAGGTGACAGGTGGGTGGAGTTTTTTTATTATAAAAGGGTGAGAGATAAGACGAGTAGATCAATGCACAATACTATTCAGTCATACCTTATTTAGTTATTCATGAGTAAGATATTTATATTATTGAAAAGGAGGAACCTTGTAATTTGCAAGTTTAACTTTCAAATTGCAAGGTAGAAGCGGCTTCAAAAAGATGCGTTTTCAACCTTTTACCTCAAACCATTTAGAATTCTTGATCTCGCAATCACTTTTCACAGGCGCACAAAGAAAAAAGCCGTTTCCATAGGAAACGGCCTTTTACGGCGTCTTTACCTCCCCAACTACTGTTTCGCGGTTCCCACAATACCGTCCTGCTCTAGTTTAGCTTTTCGCAGCCTCTCTCCTTCTGAACAAGAAGTGAATCCTAGATAAATCCGATTCGACGCCGTTGACAAAGAACTCATTGAATAATAACACAAATGCACTATAACCATATTTTCTCGATCTTTCAAGGGAATCCTTTCTAAATTTTAAAGGTACTTTACAGGTAGACGGGCAAAAGGTCGAAGATCGAAAAAATATTCTATACGCTTCAGCCGAATCAAAAGTCCTGGACACAGTGAAAAAAAAACAGTATTACGATTCAGGAGGAGGGATTTTGAATCACAGATGACATGGATATGGCACGGAGGTCACGGAGTTTTTTCTGTGAAATCCGTAGTCTTCCGTGCGCTCCGTGGTTCAAACAAATGAAGCGCAGAATCAATGATAACACGTATATAGTATGGGGATCACAGAGTTCTTTTCCGTGAAATCTGTGGATCTCCGTGCGCTCCGTGATTCAAACGAGAGGGACATATAGTGATTGTTTTCGCTGATCCCACCATACTGAATCGGTTTTCAAGTCAACATTATTTTTTATCAGGAGATAGGCGGAAACCTTGCTCGTTTGGGAAAATTTTTATAGGATGGTAAGGATCGAAGGATTGGAATTGTTTGTTAATTGTATATTTTTTGTGTCAAACAATGATTGACCTAGCGAAATGGAATAAGACTCCATAGAGAAAAAAGAGTGTAACAACAAACAGATAGGAGGTTGTAGAATGGTGTCATTAAAAGACAAAATGGCTGAATTGATTCCTGGATTGCGGGATGAAATGAAAGGGATGATCACTGAACATGGGGACAAAGTTCTATCTGAGGTGACAGTACGTCAAGTATATGGAGGGATGCGAGGCGTACGGGGACTGCTTTGTGACACATCGGCGGTCGAACCAGACAAAGGATTGGTGATTCGAGGGATTCCTGTCATTGAATTGACTGAAAAACTGCCGGAAGAGATATTTTATCTCCTGCTGACGGGAGAGATGCCGGACGCGGCCGCGCTTGACGATCTGAAGAATGAATTGACAAAACGCGGCCAAGTGCCCCAATATGTTTGGAACGTTTTGGAAGCCATGCCCGCTGATTCCCATCCGATGGCGATGTTTAATACCGCCATTTTGGTGATGCAGAAAGAATCGGCCTTCGCACAGGGGTATGCGGAAGGCATGACCAAAATGCAATACTGGGAACCTTCCTTGGAAGACGCTCTGAATATCATCGCCAAACTGCCGGCGATCGCGGCGGGCGTCTATCGGCTCCGCTTTAATAAAGGAGCCCGGATTGAAGCCGATCCCAGTCTCGATTGGGGCGCCAATTACGCCCGGATGCTGGGCTGTGACGATCCTAATGGGGAATTTACGAAACTGATCCAGTTGTATCTCGTTCTCCATTCCGATCATGAAAGCGGCAACGTCAGCGCCTTCAGCGCGCATACGGTAGCGTCGGCTCTATCCGATCTTTATTACGCGCTGTCCGCCGGGCTGAATGGATTGGCCGGTCCTCTGCATGGGCTCGCGAATCAGGAATGTCTGCGGTGGGTCTTAATGGTCAAAGATAAATTTGGCGGTGTGCCAACGGACGACCAGTTGCGGGATTTCGCATGGGAAACGCTGAATAGCGGTCAGGTGGTTCCAGGTTATGGCCATGCGGTACTGCGCGTGACCGATCCACGTTTCGACGCTTTCCTCGCTTTTGGAAAGAAATACTGCATGGACGATGTTGTATTCCAGATCGTCGCGAAGGTATTCGATGTTGTACCGGGCGTCTTGAAGCAAGTCAAGAAGATCAATGATCCATGGCCCAATGTTGACGCAGGTTCCGGCTCGTTGCTATACAAATACGGCTTGACCGAATTCCCCTATTACACAGTTCTGTTCAGCGTCTCGCGCGCGTTGGGGATTTGTTCACAGAACATTCTTTCCCGCGCGTTGGGTCTCGCCATTGTCCGGCCGAAATCCAGCACGACTCAATGGCTCAAGGACAAAGTCGCGACGCTTTAAACGAGTACAAATCCTCAGTCGTTTTATCCCTAAAATCAAGGGGCGGTCAGTCAGCCGCCCCATTTCTTTATCTGTTCATTTGATTGATGAATTAAGATATCGTCATCGTTATCGGGCAATGGTCGGAGCCCATAACATCAGGCAGGATCGTGGCGGCTTTAAGTCGGGGGCGGAGAGCGGGGGAAATACAGAAATAATCAATACGCCAGCCGACGTTCTTTTCTCTCGCCTTTCCAAAGTAACTCCACCAGGTGTAATGCCCCCCCTCCTGTGTGAATTCCCGGAATGTGTCGATAAATCCGCTTTGGATGACGGCGTCAAACCGCTCGCGCTCTTCGATGGTGAAACCCGCGTTTCGTTCATTCGCTTTTGGATTGGCGATGTCGATTTCTTTATGGGCCACATTAAGATCGCCGCAGAAAATGACCGGTTTCTTTTTTTCCAATTGTTTGAGGTAATCTAGAAACACCGGATCCCATTCTTTCGTGCGGTAATCAAGTCGGGTCAGTCCTCTCTGGGAGTTGGGGGTGTAGACGTTGACGAGATGGAATTCTTTAAATTCCAACGTGATGACTCGGCCTTCGTTATCGTGTTTGGGTTGTTCCATACCATACGAAACTGAGAGTGGTTCGATTTTCGAAAACACTGCCGTTCCTGAATAGCCTTTCTTTTCCGCTGCATTCCAATAGACGTGATAGCCGGGAAGCGAAAGGTCCACTTGCTCCGGCAAGGCCCGCATTTCCTGAAGACAGAGAATATCGGGATTGGTTTCTTGGGCGAAGGTCATAAAACCTTTTTTTAACACGGCCCTGATACCGTTTACATTCCACGAGATCATTGTCAATTCATTGTTTTTCTTTGCGCTCATTCGCGCCCTCCTATCGATACCATTCAAATGTGGGATGCAATCAACAAATTCCCATCTGCGTGAAAAAAAAAAGCGAAATCAGCAGAGGGATTGAAAGCCAACCGGGAAGTCCCGCTGAATTCACATCATACCATTCTAAAGAGAGGAAAGCAGCCCATCCAGTTCGACGCGCGATGAATACGCTCACTTGACATGTCGATGAAACGGGGCGTCTTATCAATGCAGTGGATTTCTTTATCGCATAACACAGGATGATGATTCGCACAGGTTTTCCTCCCTCCTTTCCCTTCAATCCACTAAACAGATACGATTTTTTCCACATTGATAGCTGAATTGATCCAAAAAGCTCTAATCGAATGATTAATGTAAACTTATGTATGATAAATAAAGAATAATTTCGTTCTATTTTGAAAAATATTGATTCTAATAAAATTATGTTGTTCAAATATATTTATAATGCTTAATATATCATTTCTATCTGTTTGATATTGATTAAAATTCCATATTTTTTCATTTTTATTATTGACAGATATCCAATATTGTGCTATTAATGGTTGCAGGATTAATTGGAGTCTTTTTTTTGTGTTACTCATCATGTAACATGGAATGAAAACAATTGATCGACTTCACGCTTGAATCTCCTTCTTGGATTTCTCCATCCATACGGTAAAGCCGATTTTTATAGTAATCCTCTCAGTTCGGTTCTTTGAGCAATCTATAAGGCGTATTTATACAAGAAAAATTTACTAAGTATCTAGTATTTATTGACTTATCATGGATCGGATCTGGCGGGATCGCGATGATCTGCAATACGCCGCTCCAATTAGGCGCGGTGGAAAATGGATCGCAATCGAGCCCTTAAATTGGCCGCGCGTCCCAAATTTCATCGTTGTAAAGTGGCGAAATATCTTCTCACTATATTTGCTTTTTTCGCTTTCACCATTCCTGCTTTGGGATAGGAAAAACTCATTGTAGAAATTGCTGACTTTATCACAAATCGTGATACTGTGGAATGGGTTAACTTGGAGGAAAACACGATTGCTTTGGAAGGATTGGATACCGACCGCGAAACCGTCAATCTGCGAGAAACGTGGATCAATTCCGGCAACTCCGATGTGGGGGAAATTAACGTGGAAGCCTTAACCCTGCGCGCCAAACCGACCACCGCCGATCGCGAATACGGTATCCTGGGCCGCAAGATCATGAATCTTCCCGCCAAGCGCTACATTCAATTTCAAGGCGGTCTGCAGGCGCTCGCTGGACGAGCTAAAGGGGCGAACCTGTCGCTGGACGTAGAAACCCGCGACAAGGACGGACAATGGGTGGAAGCCCGCTCGTTTCTCGCCAAGCGCATATTGGTCGACGGCGAGGACCAGGGATCGCGTTGCCTCGTACTCAACCTAAGCGAATGGGCGGGGCAGGAAGTGCGCCTTTCGCTCGCCTTGCGCGTCAAGCCCTCCTACTCCAACATCGGTGGACGCGAGGAATGGACTCCCTCCGAAATCTCCGCCCAATGGTTCATGGCGCGGATTGTCAGCAGTCCGTTTCGCGTGATCGTGGGTGAACCGGAAAAAATATCGTTATCGGATTCCACACCCGCGCGCGGGAATTCACTGCAATCAATCTCTCCCGCCAACCCACTGCCGAATTCCTTAATTAAAGCGTCCACCATCGTCTCGACAACGAGTAGTAAAGAGGCCGTGTTATTCGGCGGCGCCACGCAAGAGGGCTATGTAATGAATCCCTCCGATACCGAGATTGCTACTACCTTTATCCCAGAAGCGGGTGGCTATCCTGGTCGTGCCGTGTGCTATTTCACTAGCAGTGTAGCCGCCACATACCAACCTCATGGCGCTTCACATGGCGTACATTCACCAGAAAGTGAATTTGGCGCCAGTTCACGATTGATCGACTTTGCCAGCAACACATCGAAAAACATGTACAACGCCACCGTTTCCGAGATTCGCAATGCAATGATTAAATATGCCACCGGTGCGTCGTGGGTGGCTTTACAACCCAGTGGGATTGCCTCGCGCGATTTTGACGACCATTATGTGGGCATCACATCGATTATTTCCTCCACACTTGACGAGCCCATTGATAAACCAGTTATTCATGCCTTTTTTTATGCGGAAGATCACTTTAAGAACGATCAGGGGACTAGTGACGATCATAATTATATAACTATCGGTGATGATGACTTTTCATCAACCTACGGTCGTATCGCTTACGCACGTTCCATAGTCGACACTCATGATTATGGCCGTCAATTTTCAAAAATATACCATGATAATAGCGTGTATCCCATCATTACCGATGCCGCCGCCGCGGATGAAAGTATCATCTCGGTTTCCATGAATACAGGATCCAATGGTGTTGGCGGCGCATCAGTATACCCAATTGGCGACTATTACTACATGATCTATCACACACAAGTCCTCACACGAAATGCTGCAGGTGAATTTCTTGTCGATGAGAATGGTTTATATAAAAAAGTACCAATTTTATGCGCGGCTCGCGCGTCAAAAAGTGCTGTCAATAATCCCTATTACGCGACTCAGCCCAATCCCTGGAAAAAGTTTAAGGAAGTTGTATCTCCTGCAACTGCTGCTGCCAATTTTATACAAGATGGAGTGGGTGGCGAATATAGTGGATTGTGGAACGTTTATAAAGATGATAATAATCATCGTACCGCTAAACGACTCCATGCGCGCAACTGGCGTACCTATCCCAAAGTTAGTTACAACGAATACATAAACAGTGTCTACCCCGACCATCAAGGGATACTTATATGTAATGGTGGATTTTCTAAGGACTTTGCTGGTGTCTGGATTCACACCAGTTCAGACCTTTTCGATTGGGATGGTGGGCTCTTAGTTTTTTTTGATGATGATGAATTAGTAGTAGAAAAAGAAGAATGGGTCTACCCCACTCTTGTGGGTAGTACTGGTTACGATGGGGTATACAACACAAACGAATAAGTTGTATCTGTTTCACAATCGTGGGGGAGGTAACGGCGATCTCTATCGCTTCACGTTGACGTTCTTCGGACTAAAACGACGGCGCAATCAACCCAGGGCGCGAATATGCGCCCTGGGTTGTTTTAGGAAAGGAAAAATAGATGTTTAAATCCATAAGCATTGCCTCAATCTTCTTTGCATTTCTTTCTATTGATATCCATGCGCAAATTGTTAAACAACCGGTCATGGTTCAATCCCTTCCCTCCATTGCAATTTCCCAAAATGCCTGGATATGCTGACGACCAAGTTGATTATGCCATATATTTCCTCGTTCCAAAACCAGATCACAATTTACAGATAATTTATTATAACGTAGCAAATGAACCATGTTATCCATACCCGACATACTATACGATTCTTCATACAAATATAATGACATGGGATGCTATTCATGCGAAGACATTGGATACGGAATTAATAAATGGAAATCAGTTTCCTGTTAATAATCTTATTCACGACGCGAGTTCTGTTATATCCAATGGAAAGCAAATCATATTACAAGATAGTCATTTCCCTACAAAAGAGACTGGAGAAGGTGAAGAGGATTTTCTACGGATATTACTTAAAAGAAGTTTTTTTATCCCCCAGTGGCGTACGAATTGGGGGATTTATTAAATACTTTAAATATCGAGTGGGTGATTTGATCGTGGGTTTGTGGAATGCCGAAGATGGACAAATTATCTTTCGTGAATTTTCCCCAGAGGAACAAGGAATTTTCCAAAGTGAACCATACCAAAGTCCAAATGTAGAACCAAAACCAATCGAAATGTGGTTTTCCAAAAGACGACCGTTTCTTTCTCGCACGAGATTTTAATGATTTCTATCGCGGCCGAGCTTTGCCTAGAGCGCGTCTCCTCGACATAAAATTTCTTACCCTATGGGAGGCTGATCGTGACGTTGCCTTCAGTTCCGACATGCGCTACCTGGTTACTGAGCGAGAAGGATTACCTTCGCTGGTGAATATCGAATCCAATACCATCCTCCACCAATACCAAATTGAATACCCCATGACCACCTGCTGCTTCTCCACTGACGACAACCAGGTCTATATCGCCACTATGAACACACTCTACATCTTCGATAGCGGCCTGCAATCAACAGCGCCGTGCTGGGAGGTGTATTGAATGAATGCACTATTCATACAGATCACAGAATAGCGCCCTTGGTGGATTGTAAAGGACTGCATTATGTTAAAAAACATAGACTATACCATCTACTTATTGCTAATGCTCTCAATTGATACTCATGCGCAAACCATTAAGCAACCAACATTGGTTCAAACTCTTCCCGTACCGGAATACCTAGAATTTGATTCTATTAACCAACACTATGGTATTTACTTTCTTAAAGTTCAGGATGAGAATAGTATAGAATTAACAAGTATTATTTCTGAAATCCTATTATATATTCCATTGACATTTTATTATTTTAGTTTTATAGCTTATATTGAGGAAACTTGGGATATGAATCAACAAGAATATGCAGAAATATTATATCGTGGCGGACGTATACCTGTAAGCAGCATCGTTCACGACGCAAGTTCTGTTACACTCAACGGAAAGCAAATAATATTAGAAGACAGTTATTTACCATTTATCGTTGTCAATGAAGGAGGGTATGGATTCTCTCTCCAATCCGTCGAATTATCTCCTTCACAAAAATATGTCGGAGGGATAATTATGTATTGTGATGATTATTTGTATGGTACAATATTGTCATTATGGGATGCAAATACAGGTGATACAATCTATAGAGAATATCCAACGGAACCGTTTCTTTACCGGAGTGATTTCAATTGGATTTATAATTTTAATTTCTTACCTGAAGTAATCGATTTACACTTCACTCCAGATGAAAAATATTTGATAACACGAGAATTTTGGGAGTTTCACCGTGGCGGTAATACGCCAGTAGCAAGAGCAAGAATGCTTGATTTAAAGAAATGGGAGTTTATAACTGTTGACCGGGTCGTCGCCTTCAGTTCCGACATGCGTTACATGGTAACTGAACGCGATGGATTGCCTTCGCTGGTGGAACTCGAATCCGATACAATCATTCACCAATACCAAGTTGAATACGCCATGACCGCCTGCTGCCTCTCCCCTGATGATAGCCAAGTCTATATCACCACTATCATAAACGAACTCCACATCTTCGATAGCGGCCTGCAATCAACAGCGCCGTGCTGGGAGGTGTATTGAACGAACATACAATCCATTCAGGGCGTAAATATGCGCCCTGGATTGTTGTCAGCAAGGAAAAAATTATGTTTAAATCCATAAGTATTGCATCTATATTATTGGTATTTCTTTCTATTGCTATCCATGCGCAAATTGTTAAGCAACCGAGTATGATTCAAACTCTGCCAACTCCGGAATTCCCCGATCCCGATCCATTCAACGATCTGATTTCAGCATTTTTCATCCAATCCACCAACAACAATTTGATCCAACTTCATTATTTTCGAATGTGGGTGGAGCCCGATATACCAGGTATACCATTTGGAACTATCGATCTGCTTCATTACAGAGTAGCTACATGGAATATGGAAACAGAAGAAGTAATTGATTTTAGCGAAGGCGATAGAGATAAATTTTTTGAAGAGAATAGCATCGAACATAATGGTAATTCCGTTGTCATTGATGAGCGTCAGCTCGTTTTGGAAGACTCGCAGACAACATATTTTTACAACACTGACGAGTATTTGGAATATCATTTAGACAAGGCATATCTATCTCCAAATGAGCAGCGGATCGGTGGATTAGTTCTTTATTCAATTGCTTCTCCAGAAGATCTTGAAAATGAATGGTTCATAATGGCTCTTTGGGATTCAATTACGGGAAAAACGTTATATCGTGAAATTCCTTCTTCTCCCGGCTACGTCCCCAGTGATGGTCCGAGATTAAGTATTCATCCTCTCTCACTGGAATTAAATTTTTCTCCTGACGGTCGATTTTATTTTTTCCGTCAAGGCTTTTTCGAAAATCCTTGGGGTATCCTTCCTAGTTTAAAACTCCTCGACACGAAAACCCTGACCCTATGGGAGGCTGACCGCGACGTCGCCTTCAGTTCCGACATGCGCTACCTAGTAACCGAGCGAGAAGGATTACCTTCGCTGGTGGATATCGAATCCAATACCATCATTCACCAATATCAAGTCGAATCCCCCATGTCCGCCTGCTGCTTCTCCCAAGACGACAGTCAGGTCTACATCGCCACTGCTTTAAACAAACTCTACATCTTCGAAAGCGGCCTGCAATCATCAGCGCCGTGCTGGGAGGTGTATTGAACGAATGCGCAATCCATTCAGGGTAGTATTTTTCATTGTCTGAACCATGATTTACTTGATTCGCTTGATTTTCAAGATTAAAATTAAGGTAATCGTATAATCCTTTTAAGACAGCGCCAGTAACGACAACACTGCGCGGTGGCGGCTTTTAGCTGGCTTTTTAATTATGGTTCAAACGATTAAGCCATCCTTAACAAAGACCGCAATTTACCACAATGATTTTTTTGTACTCAATTATCAGATTAACCTAATTTTCCAGCATTCAATCTATCCTGAAATAGTTGGGTTTCTTGACATACTGGTTCTCATTTTATACAGTGGTATTCAGTTAAATAAAAAGAGAATCAATCCCTTATTTTATATCGACGCTTCATTCATCGATCGCCATGGAAAGGATGAGTACTAATGAATAAAACAAACGAAGTCAATCGAAGACGATTCCTGGAACGATCCGCGCTGGGCGTGGCTACGGTGGCGCCGGCGGTGTTATCCAGAAAGGTGTTGGGGGCGAACGATCGAATCACGATGGGATTGATCGGCGCGGGGGGACGCGGACGCAACGTTATGCGCGATCTACTTAAACAGGGTGCGGAATTCATCGCCATCAGTGAGATCTTTCAACCCGCAGCAGAACGGACATTGGATATTTTGGATGATGGCGTCAAGAACCATCACAATTACCGCGCGCTGCTGGAACGGAAGGATATCGACGCGGTTCTCATCGCGACGCCGGAACATCAGCACTGCTCCCAATTGATCGACGCCGTGCAGGCGGGGAAAGATGTCTACTGTGAAAAGCCGATGTCCAACACGATTGAAGAAGGCTATCGGACGGTACAGAAAGTACGGGAGACGGACCGCATTGTTCAGATCGGTATGCAGCGCCGGAGTTCCCCCACCGTGATGAAGACGAAAAAACTGATCGAAGATGGAACCATCGGACAGATTTACATGGTCAAAGCGTGGTGGAACTGGAGCCTATCCCATCCGCTGGACAACTCGCCGTTGGACCACGATCTCGATTGGGAAGCGTTCTGTTTCCCCAAACGGAATGTGCGATTCGAACCGATGAAATACCGGGAATGGCGTTATTTCTGGCCCTTCTCCGGCGGTAATTGCACAGATCAGGGAACGCATTTGATGGATGTCGTTCAATGGTTCATGAACAGCGATCCCCCCAAATCCGCTGAATGTTTTGGAAACGTGTTTGAAATGACCGGCGCTGAAACGCCCGATTTATTCACAGCCGTCTATGATTATGGATCGTTCATGGCGTCCTGGGCGCTCAATTACACCAACAAATATCAGAGCGGATGGATGATTCAGTTCCAAGGCCGTAAAGGAACGATCATGATCAGCGATTCCGGAACGAAGGTCTATTTGGATCCCTGGGATGAAGGTATGCCTTTGGATTATTCGATGACTTACGAAACGGAACCATCAATGGTCATCGAAGGTGGAATCCCCACCGATCCACATACCCAGAATTTCCTGGATTGCGTCAAATCCCGCAAAGAACCGAACGCCACGGTTGAAGTCGGCCACTCGGCGGTGTGTGGACCGCATTTGGCGAATGTGGCGTGGCATAAAAAGGAACGGGCTTATATGCGGAGCGATTTGTCCGGATCGTATTGATATTTCATGGGCGGGAATGCGAGCGCGAGTGTTTATTTTTTTCACGGGCGGGGACGCCCGCGTTCCATTGATTCACGGGTGGGGACACCCGCGCTCCATTAGCTTTTTACTGAAACGCTTCATATATTGTTTCTTCGACGTTGGAGAAGGGATTGAGGAGAGGTTCGAAGACCGCGAAGAAGGCGTCGGCTAAGATTTGGCTACCTTCACGACCGGGGTGCAGACCGTCGATGAGAATCTCCGGCCCGGCCGCCTTCATGGGGGTGTAGCAGTCAATAATCATTAAGCCCCGTTCTTCAGCGATTTGTTCCAGCGCGGGATTCAGTTCGGTTGGGATGCGGTCGCGATGGATGTACGCGTCTGCGAATTGAGACACCATCGGTTCTCCCTCCTGGGGGGAGTTGTGCGGAGGGATGAGGGAGAGAAGAACCTGTGGCGTTGTGCCATCTTGATTGGTGTGATTGACGAAGACGTCGATGAGTGAGTTCATGCGTTCGACGTAAACATTTGTCGGTGTTTCGTCGCCGACCCGTGTGTCGTTTGTTCCGAGCATGATGGTGACGTAATGAACGTCCATGAGATCGAGTATCCGCTGGCCGCTGGCGTTGCTCCATGCGTCCAACCGATCGCCGACTGTGTCGCCTGAGACACCTTTGTTGTAAAACCGGACATTCTCAACGCCTATTGCTTCAAACATTCTGTTTAAGAGTGCTGGATAATTGTGCGACGCTAGTAAGGTAATACTATCGCCGATACAATAGATCACTGTGTCCTGCCCAAAAACCAATCCCCCAAACAACAACACAAAAAGACAGGTATACACAAACGTCATTTTCATCATGAAAATCCTCCATTGATAGATAGAAAGATTTGAGAAGATTCGCATCCACTTTACATTAAATTCGTCAACCTGCAAGAGTATTAGAGAGGGTGTTTGACAGACAAGCATTGTTTCAACGAAATGGGAGGGAAACCACTGTTCTCTTGCATGGTGTCTCTATGATATGATGATTTGTTTGTAATCGCGAATTATGGAACATGAATAATAGGAGATATATACATATGTCATCGTTATCGAAAATAAAACGATGGAATGGTCGCTTTATGGATACGCCACCGCGTCTAAAACAGCGGGGAAGCGTCCAACCCGCGCCAGTTTAATGACCGGCCTCTACTCCCATCAGACCGGTGTCGGTCATATGATTTGTCTGGTTCATATTGATGTTATTATTTTAAACGGGATCGCCCGCGCTCCATTCTTTTACTGATACAATTCATAAATTGTCTCTTCGACGTTGGAGTAGGGATTGAGGAGAGGTTCGAAGACCGCGAAGAAGGCGTCGGCTAGGATTTGGTTGCCTTCCTCGGCCGGATGAAGACCGTCGGGGAGAATGTCTGGACCGGCCGCCAGCATGGGAGTGTAACAGTCAATGGTCATTAGGCCCCGTTCTTCGGCAATTCGCTCGAGTTCAGGATTCAGTTCGTTCGGGATGCGATCGCGGTGAATGAACCGGTCGGCGAATTGGGACGCCATCTGTTCTCCCTCTTGGGGGGAGTTGTGCGGGGGGATGAGAGAGAGGAGAACTTGCGGGGTTGAGCCGTCTTGATTGGTGTGATTGACGAAGACGTCGATAAGGGCGTTCATGCGTTCGACGTAGACATCTGTCGGTGTTTCGTCACCGACTCGCGTGTCGTTGGTTCCGAGCATGATCGTGACATAATGGACGTCCATTCGATCGAGGATCCGTTGGCCACTGGCGCCGCTCCATGAATCCAACCGGTCACCGACTGTATCACCCGATACACCTTTGTTATAAAACCGGACATTCTCCACGCCGATTTCTTCAAACATCTGGTTGAGGAGCGTTGAGTAATCGTGTCCCGATCCAAACGCCTGTCCCCAGGTGATACTATCACCGATACAATAGATCACTGTCTCTTGCCCAAAAACCGATGCCCCAAACAACAACACAAACAAGCAAGTATACACAAACGTCATTTTCATCATGAAAATCCTCCATCGATAGATTGAAAGATAAGCGCCGATTCGTATCCACTTTACATTAAATTCGTCAACCTGCAAGAGAATTGGAAGAATTGATTGGTATGCGAATATTTTTTCAAAGAAATGACTTAGAGTCCACTGTTCACTTGCATGGTGGCTCTGTGATATGATGTTTTGTTTGTAATTATGAATTATGGAACATGAATAATAGGAGATTTATACATATGTCATCGTTATCAAAAATAAAACGGCGGGATTTTATCAACGCTTTGGGATGGGGAACGGCGGGATGGGCGCTTCATGGATGCGCCACTGCGTCTAAAACAGCGGGGACGCCGGATCGGCCGAATATTGTGCTGATTATGGCCGATGATATGGGATACTCGGATATCGGTTGCTATGGGGGAGAAATCCATACGCCGAATGTAGACGGCCTCGCCGCGAACGGCGTTCGTTTTACCCAATTCTACAACACCGCGCGATGCTGTCCGACTCGCGCCAGTTTGGTGACTGGACTATACCCCCATCAAGCGGGTATCGGTCATATGATGAATGATAGGAACCATCCAGGATATACAGGGGATCTAAATGAGCATTGCGTGACGATCGCACAAGTTCTCAAACAAGGCCGGTTACTCGACCTATATGAGTGGAAAATGGCATGTGACCAAACAGGTCGGCTATTGGAGCGGAGATGAACGATTGACCTCCAAGCATAATTGGCCGCGTCAACGTGGATTCGATCAATTCTACGGCACACTCCATGGCGCGGGCAGTTACTTTGATCCGAAATCGTTGACACGCGGCAATACACCGATCGAACCGGAAACCGATCCGTTCTATTATACCGACGCAATCAGCGGTAACGCCGCTCGTTTTATCAGCGATCATGCCAAACAAGATGGCTCTAATCCTTTCTTTTGTTATGTCACGTATACCTCCCCTCACTGGCCCCTGCACGCGCTGCCGGAAGATATCGAGCGATACAAGGGGCGTTATGATATTGGCTGGGACGCGCTGCGCGAAGAACGCCGCGAGCGGATGATTAAATTGGGATTGATTGATCCTCAGTGGAAATTATCCGAACGCGATCCCCGCGTGAAACCGTGGGACAAGGAGGAGGATAAAGCCTGGCAGGCCCGGCGTATGGAAGTGTACGCCGCTCAGATCGACCGGATGGATCAAGGCATCGGACGAATTGTCGATACGTTGCGTACGAACGGTCAACTCGAAAACACGCTCATTTTCTTCTTGGCTGATAATGGGGGATGCGCGGAGGAAATCGTGAAAACTTGGCAAGGATTGCATATTCCCGCATCCACTCACGATGGGCGGCCCGTCGCCGTGGGCAATGAAGATCACTCAGTTATGCCCGGTCCGGAAGAGACGTATCAAAGTTATGGAATTCCGTGGGCCAACGTCAGCAATACGCCTTTCCGGCGGTATAAACATTTCGTGCATGAAGGGGGAATCTCTACGCTTTTGATCGTTCACTGGCCGGCGAACATTCACGCGGCCGGCGATCTCTGCGATCAGCCCGGTCATTTAATCGATATCATGAGCACATGCGTGGATGTCTCCAGCGCGGAGTATCCCAAAGTCTACAACAATCATCGAATCCATCCGATGGAAGGCCGGAGCCTTGTTCCCGCTTTCTCGAATCAACCGATTCAACGAGACGCGATCTATTTTGAGCATGAAGGAAATCGCGCGATCCGACAGGGGAAATGGAAACTTGTGGCGAAAGGTAAAAACGGTCCGTGGGAGCTGTATGATATGGAAGCCGACCGCACAGAGACAATCGATCTATCAAGCCGCGAACCGGAACGTGTCCGGCTGATGGCGGCGAAATGGGAAGCGTGGGCGCTGCGGGCCAATGTGCTTCCGTGGCCCTGATTGGTTTTACATGATAAGTGAGAAACGCAGATTATGATCGCACTAAGTCAATGTCAATCAGCGGGGTAGCAAGGGGAAGGCTTTTTTCTCCCCTTGCATAATTCCCAGAACGTAGCGCCAGGGCAGATAAAAAACCTTGCCCTGGGCACCCGCCGAATATTTATATAATTGAGTACATGATCTTATTGTCCCATGAGAACCGCGTGCGCGTGACGGGCGTAGTGGCCCCGGAGATCTTGTTCGTACTGTTTTAAAATCTTCTCTCCGAGTCCCTCATAATCGCCGCAGCGGTACAACGCGCGGGCCAGGATCAATTCCCTTAATGAATACTCGCGGGATAAATTATCAGTCGGAGCGCCGGCGGGTGTCATTTTGCGGGCTTTATCGATGCTCGTGTACGCGTAACCGGACATTCCTGGTTTTTGCAAGAGCTCCGCTAAAGGCTGGGCCGCTGATGGATCGCCCAGTGTTTCCAACGCGATCGCGACCGCGCGGTGGTGAGAGAGCGCGTCCTTCGGGACTGAGCGTCTTTGTTTTTTCCAAAATCGGCTTTAAGGCGCGTTTATCCTTCGTTCGGCTTAGAGCGATGATTAGGCTGTCGACCGGGCTGATACTCGGGCCGAATTGCCCATTCCTCTGAATCTCCATCCATCATCCCACTCTCTGGATTGTGTCTCTTTCAAGAGAATATCGCTTCCTATGGGATCACCCATCATCCCCAGGATATGCGCATAGATTAATTTGTCGTCTTCCGATTCGGCGGATTCAAACGCCTCGATCAATAAGGGCTGCATTGTTTCCGGCTGAGTCAGCGCGACGCCGATCGGTTCCAGCTCAGGCGGCGGCATTTTCTCACCGTCTAAATTCGTTTGAGGTGAATCGAGAATCCATCTAAATTGTTTGGGGATTTCTTGAACGGCTTCCGCAATCTGTTCTTTTGGAAGTGGAAACGAATCTGTATCAGTCAGAACGCTTTCAGGAAGGTTGCCTTTCGCCACAAGAATCTTCTGCAATTCTTTAATATCAATATTGCGAATGCTCTTGCCGGATGCGGCGGCCATTGACGCCGCTGTCCCCATCGCGAATCCTTGATTCTGAATGCAGGGCTGCATACGCAGAATCGGCATGGCGTCCCGATGCGCGCTGATTCCCAGTCCGGTAACGACGATGCCATCCAAACCTTTCGGCGTCAGGCTGCGGAACGGCGTATAGGCGGAAATCGATTCACTGTCTGGAGGTTTAATAAGAAAGCGTTGATGAGTTGTATACCCATGCGTATCGAAATTACTGCGTGAGAGTACCACGCTATCGGGATAGGTGCGATGATTGAAGATATCGAGTGGGGATATTTCGAAGTCCCCTACGATCCGCCGCCGTTCGCGTGTATCGACGAGCTGCCCTAAGTCGTAGGCGTCTTTGAATTTCTCTTTCGAGGTAACAAAAGTGCGCCAGAGATCGACAGGATCGGATTCATCAGTGAAGGTGTAATCGGTATTCGTGTAATTGGCGCCGAGAGCGCGGGGGGGCAAGCCTGTTCCCTGCAGCGCCGCGTCTTCGGCGGTGGTGAAGGTATAATCCGCTCCGGCGGCGATCGCTACATCGGAGTTCCCCGTTGAATCGATCGTTACTTTGGCGAGAACGACACCGCGCCCGTTAGGGGTGCTTACGATAGCGCCTT
Organism: bacterium; assembly: GCA_963663405.2. Classification (GTDB taxonomy): domain Bacteria; phylum Hinthialibacterota; class Hinthialibacteria; order Hinthialibacterales; family Hinthialibacteraceae. The sequence continues at coordinate 36,579 of CAXXSM010000042.1, forward strand.
TGACAACGCCGTCTTCCACAAACGCGCCACAACCCAGCGCGCCGAACCAGATATCCGCGCCTGCTTTCCGCAATTCGCTGCGGTACCATTCCATCTTTAATTCAACGTTCCAGCCTCCCTGTTGGGTTTTCGCCCATCGCCGCTAGTCCTTGATCCAATTCGGCGGTGAAACCATCGCGGTACCCGTGATAATATTTTGAGATCAGTCCCAGCGTGCCAACGCCTCCCAGGCCGTGCAGATATTCAACAACGAGGGTCTTGGCGCCGCGTCTCGCTGCGCCGATTCCCGCCGGGGCGCCGCCTGTGCCGCCACCAATGATAACAACATCATAGATCCCGATTACAGGAACGGATCGTTCAGCTGAAGGAACCGACGGTGAGTCTTCTTGGGTTGGCCGAAGACCGATTAGAAGTTCGCTCGTATCGCCTTTCGCGATCGCTTTTTCTTTCTCCCCCGGCACGTGAACACCGGCTGGTTTCGGCGCGCGTTTGGCGTCATTCGCCGCCGCCCGGCCGATCCGGGTTCCCACTTTGATGAAGTTGAATGGACGTAATAGCCGGGCCGCCGCCTCGCGTGAGATATCCGCGCAGCCATTCAGCGCGTAGAGCCGATCTTGTCCCTTCGCGCGAAACGCGTCTAGATTAATCTGGTCCGCGCCGGGCCAGGGGCCGGTAAGGGATTTTTTACCAATCATTGGATCAGGAGGAATTTGGAACAGCGTTTCAGAAGAATCCGCCTGTCCTTTCTGCCAGGTTCTATCCCGCGCAATTTGTTCGGCATTGGCGAAGGAGGCGAAGGACGCGTCCTTCATCGGAATGGTCAGCGTGTATTCTGTCGCGGTGGAGTGATTCAGTCTCCCGCCACGATCGATCGGCGCGGGGGAAGGCAGGTTTTGGCTGCGCAAACCTTCGCCCGTGCGGATTTCTCCACCGATGACCGTACGTTTAAACGTTTGGGGGCCGAATGGATAGGGGCGGAATTCCGCGCCTGCGATTCGCGCCGCGTCCGACCGCATCATCGCGTCGATGACGACTTTACCGATGACGGCCTGCCGCCCGGATCGGTTCACCATGATGATACCCGCGATGTTTCCGTTCGCGTCACGTAATACATCTGTCGCGGCGCAGCTGTAAAGAAACTGAACGCCCGCGTCGAGTAACGCTTTATCGAGGGCGATTTTAACCTGCATCGGTTTGGGGGGAAATCGTGGAGTGGGTTCTTTCTTCACTTCCGCTTCATTCGCTTCGATCACGACTTCGCCGATTAAAACGCGTTCCGCGTCCGGTCCCATTTTGACGGAGAATTTTACGTATCGGGCTTTTTCTTTGACGTTCGCGGATAGATCGATCGCGGACGACTCGAAATTCTCACCGTCCAGTTTTTCATTCTCAATCACGGCGATCTGTTTCCATTGACTCTTGTCGTTGCTGACAGAGACGATCACGTTTTTTACAGAGAATTCACCGTTTCGCTGATACGCCATAACATGGACTTTTTCAAATGACTGTTCTCTCGTCAAATCCGCGATGATATCGACATCCCCATTGTATTGAACGCTTTGGCTGCTGGCGCTGGTCCATTTCCCATCCGTCAGCAGGGGAGGATTTCCGAGATCTTTGTGCATTGCCGCGGAGATGCGGCTGGTTTCATATTGGAAAGGGATTCCCAATCCAACCGAGGGCGCGATGTAAGGTTCTGCGAACATCGCTTCGGTCATTTCATCGAAGGGCTCTTCCCCCGGTTCCAACCATAGACGATACGTGGCGCAAAGGTCCTCCCCCAAGTAGGGTCTGGGAGCGGCGAGAAAAACGCTCGCTCCATTCCGCGCTGCTTCCACCGCCGCGGCGACGCCGGCGGACGTTCCCCAACGACGACGACATCTACGTCGTAAGCGATAGGAATCATCCGGGCGGATTCATGAACCGACCCCAAATCTTCCCCAAATAAGGTCAGCGGATACGCCAAAATCAGTAACACGAGTAATCCCGTAATTCGTCTCATCATTATCTCCATTCCTGATTCATTGTTGTGTATTGGAACTGGAATAAAGCCCCATTTAATCGTAGTCATCAAAGCTACAATCAATCAAGGCTCGCAGGTTCAAAGCATTCGATCTCATAAAGATATAGAAGCGGTTGTTTTATCCCTTTCCCAGCATCTTATCCCCTACACTTAAAAATTGAAGGTGATATAGGTATCTGTAAAGCGGCATGGAAAACAGCGGATGATGTTGGATGGATTGTTGTATGGAGATATATACGTCTGACTTCTGAAGATGGTACACTAAACCAAACATTTGTTATTAATAATCAGGTAGATTACGAATTAGAAAGTCCTTCTGATATTATTTTTAATTCGCAAACAGCGGAAATATATCGTTTTGATTATGACATTAATCAGGGTACATCTAATCCAGAATATTCACTCACAGAATTTGTGAAGAAGGGTGATATAGCGAGAAATCTAGATGGAGATTTTGATATTCAGATAAACGAAGAACCGATTTTTATACGATTTAAACGATAAAGGAGAAAAGAGATGTATTTACTAATCGTTATTATTGTATTATTTACTTCGTCAAACATGATGTTAACAAATGGTTATTGTGAAGAAGGCATGAATATTAAAACATTTACTTCACAATCATCCGAGTATAATTATGGTATAATAGGATATAAGATATATAGTGATAAAAATAGGATTGTCACATATGGTAATACTCCTATATGTATATGGGATTTTAATACTCAAGAATTGATTGAGTCGATATCGCCTAATGGATCGATTTCGTTCTTGGACATTACAGACAATGAGGAAATTATTGCTTATGTCACACCGGGAGGCTATATATATTTTGTAGATATTGAACAAAAAATTACTCAACATTTTGCAAGTGTAGCAATCAGTCTAAGTTCAGGACCTAGATTAATACAATTTATTGACAATGATTCTAAACTGATAATTGTATCTTGTAATAGAATATATATATTTGATGTTATGACGAAAGATTTGATAAAGGAACATATATTAGAAAACGATGAAATACGAGCAACTGTATTCAATAATGGAAAATATATCTATCTTCATAATCAACGGGCAATATTAAAAATAGAAGATTTTAGTGTTGTGTATAAATTAGATGAAAATGAAAATCGAATGCCTTCATTGTATAACGATAGATTATACTCGCCAGAAGTTGTGCATGAAAAGAGCGAAAACAAAATAAAGTATACTTGTAAAGTATATAGAGATAAATTAGAAGAAAAAAAATATAATGAATTAAGCATAAAAAATAAACCTAAAATGACGAATACGTTCCATATATCTGATGATTTTATTTATCATTTGTCTGGAAAAGTATCGAGAACAAAAGGCAAAGTACTGAATTTTGAGAAATATGATGCTAAAACAGGAGCATTATTATGCGAAGCTACTTATAAGAGAAATAGTGGCAGGCAATGTCAAAAATTCATTTATGATTATGAGATAGATTCGTTTGCCTTGTTCTACTACGACACACTCAAATTTATTAAAATCGAATAGGATTTGTCAAGGAGACTATTATGAATAGATTGATAAGCATCTTTATAATCACCATAACAATGCACGGCGTTTGCCATGCGCAAAGTCTGAAGGCTGAACTATACGATAACATCAAACAGCAAGTGCAATCGGGTGTATTTAACAGGCTTACGGATGAGGAACTAACCAATGTGAAGTGTGAAGCCATGATTATTGGCGCGACAGTTGGAGATATACAAAAGATATCTCCTGCCCTGATCCAATGGACAACAACGGAAAGTCAATGGGTCGCTGATGAAGTTCTCAAGATACTAGAGAGTGATAATAGGGTCATCGGATACGCCAAAATCAGTAACACGAGCATTCCCGTAATTCGTCTCATCATTATCTCCATTCCTGATTCATTGTTGTGTATTGGAACTGGAATAAAGCCCCATTTAATCGTAGTCATCAAAGCTACAATCAATCAAGGCTCGCAGTTTCAAAGCATTCGATCTCAAAAAGATATAGAAGCGGTTGTTTTATCTGTTTCCCAGCATCTTATCCCCTACACATGAAAATTGAAGGTGATATAAGTATCTTTGAAGCGGCATGGAAAACGGCGGATGATGTTGGATGGATTGTTGTATGGAGATATATACGTCTGACTTCTGAAGATGGTACACCAAACCAAACATTTGTTATTAATAATCAGGTAAATTACGAATTAGAAAGTCCTTCTGATATTATTTTTAATTCGCAAACAGCGGAAATATATCGTTTTGATTATGACATTAATCAGGGTACATCTAATCCAGAATATTCACTCACAGAATTTATGAAGAAGTGTGATATAGCGAGAAATCTAGATGGAGATTTTGATATTCAGATAAACGAAGAACCGATTTTTATACGATTTAAACGATAAAGGAGAAAAGAGATGTATTTACTAATCGTTATTATTGTATTATTTACTTCGTCAAACATGATGTTAACAAATGGTTATTGTGAAGAAGGCATGAATATTAAAACATTTACTTCACAATGTACAGATAATAATTTTGGTATTGCAGGCTACAAGATAAACAGCAAAAAAGACAAAATTGTCACATATGGTGTTACGCCAATATGCATATGGGATTTTAACACACAGGAATTGATTGAGTCGATAGCGTCTAAAGGAGCAATAGGGCCCTTAGACGTCTCAGACGATGAAGAAAAGATCGCATATTGTTCAAGTGGAGACATTTGGATAGTTGACATAAAACAAAAAACCACAAATTATTTTGCATGGGTTGGAGTCAGTCCAGGCTCAGGTATCAGATTAATACAATTTATAGATGATGATTCTAAATTAATAATTGTTTCTTTGAATAGAATATATATATATGATGTTTCGACAAAAGAGTTGGTGAAAGAACATATATTAGACGAGAGTGCAATACGAGCAACTGTATTTAATAATGGAAAATATATCTATCTTCATAATCAACGGGCGGTATTGAAAATAGAAGATTTTAGTGTTGTGTATAAATTGGAAGAGAATGATAATCGAATGCCTTCATTATATAACGATGGATTATACTCGCCGGAAGTTGTGCATGAAAAGAGCGAAAACAAAATAAAGTATACATGCAAAGTATATGGAGATAAATTAACAGAAATTAAAAATGAGATATCATTAAAGAATAAATAGGAAAACATAAGATCGGTATACGCAACAGAACAGTATATTTATACCACTTCAAATTTAAAGAACAATGAAAAAGTATTTAAGAAATATGATAACGAAACAGGAAAATTGTTAGGCGAATATATATGTACAAATTATGTACCAAAGAATTGTAGAAGTAGTCAAGTAAGGCTGAGTTATGATTATGATATAGATTCATTTGTCATAATATGCTACGACACAATAAAGTTCATTAAAATCGAACATGGTTCTTAAGGAGACTATTATGAATAGATTGATAAGCATCTTTATAATCACCATAACACTACATGGCGTTTGCCATGCGCAAAGTCTGAAGGCTGAACTATACGATAACATCAAACAGCAAGTGCAATCGGGTGTATTTAACAGGCTTACGGATGAGGAACTAACCAATGTGAAGTGTGAAGCCATGATTATTGGCGCGACAATTGGAGATATACAAAAGATATCTCCTGCCTTGATTCAATGGACAACAACAGAAAGTCAATGGGTCTCAGATGAAGTTCTCAAGATACTTGAGAGTGATGAAACTGATATAAGCGAAGCAAAGTCAGATATAATACTCCCCCATGTCAAGCACCTCACAGCATACAAAACGGGTTTATGGTCCTCACATAAACCCAGTGAAGAATTAGCAAAAATCATTGCGATGGAAGTGGTCAGCGCAATCCAGTATGCGAATCGTTCGGATATTGATTATCCTGATACGCAAGTAAGAGAACAGGCGAAAGAACAGATCACAGAATTCGCCTCCTATCTGAAATCTGGATTGTTGAATCAAACAGAAGATAGTATCCTGCAGGAAATTGTTGATTATGAAATCGATCAGATGATTTCTGATATCCATTGGCGAGTCGACTCTCCATTTTTTCCATTTGGGAAGCGATTGTATGATCAGCAAGAATTGGATAAAATGGTTGCGGAAGGTCTCGATATTGTATCAGGGATGCTGCACCCAGATGTTGTTGAACTGTATATTTTCGACAAAACACCTTCAATCGTTTTAGATCGGCATTTCAAACGAATGCATGCGAAAGTCGTCATACACAAAGGATTCTCACCAATAATAAAGGCGTATAAACGCGGCAGAGAATATCACTACGGCCAGAACGAATACGAAGAAATCAAGGGATTATTAAAAATAGTACAGAATCAAGAAAGAAGAGAAATGGGAATGCAGGAATTACCATATCTACTCTATTCAAGAATCAAAAATGTATCGGAGGAAAACCATGAAAAAAATCACCCGTCGCAGCGTTATGACAGCGGCGGGAGCCGGCGCCGCCGCGAGTGTTTTTCCCGTTCAGGCGCAGGATTCCCAATCCGATCTCTCAAAAGCGATTCAGTCTCTGCCGAATGTCTCCGGGCATGAACATTGGGGGTCGATTGACGCGGTTGGGTGGAGCCAGTCTGGATACATCGCTGATTTAAAGACGGGTGTAGAGCCGGATAACGCTTCTTTGTTTGATATTTTATTCGATCCTTATTCAGGGATGGCGATTGGATCGGCTGGAATGGACCGGAACGCGGAGCCACGGCGGCGCGGCTATACAAACCATAAGGAATGGTTTCAAAAAGAGCCCAAACAAGCGTGGGATTCAGCTCGGCCGATTCTGCGCGATGTCCACTCGACGGGCTGGTTTTCTTGTTTAGCGGAAGGTTTTCGCGTTCTCTATAATGTGGATCTTATGCGGATCGTGGATAGTGATTCACAGAACGTGGAGCCTATTCTCCAACTTGATGGCGCCGTCCAGCGACGTTACCGCAAACTGACGCAATGGTATAAAGAAGCCTATGAACTCACAGGCATTGAATATATCCTGCGCCCCACGCAACTGGAATTCGGATTCCAGATCGAGAATCCCAAAGAACGGGAATTAATGGCGCCGTTGCTGCGTATCGATCAATTCTGCGAGTTTTATATTAACCGAACCGGCGCGATGGAATATTGCGTTGAGAAAACCGGTGTTGATCCAACCAACGCGGATGAGTTCCGCGAGTTTCTTGCGAAGGTGTTTCAAGCAGCGGATGAAGCCGGTTTTGTTGGCACAAAACAGTTACAAGCGTACCGGCGCCCACTCGATTTTATTCGCCCCAAAGATTCCGAAGTCTGTTTTGAACCTGCGAAAGACAGGGGAAAACGGCTTACCTTCGGGAATTTTGTCATGTATGAATGCGCGCAGCTGGCGGCGGAGCGGGATTGGCCGCATCAGATTCACACCGGCACGCATAATCTTCCCGATTCCAATCCTCTTCCGCTCCGGCCTTTGATTAAAGCCTTTCCACGGGTGAAATTCGTGTTAATTCACTGCTGGCCATTTCAGAAAGAATCGGCGTTTCTCGCGAAATCGTACGCGAATGTCTTTATCGACACGTGTTGGACGCCAGTGTTGAATCTAGCGTATTTCAAAGAATCACTGGAAACATATATCGGTTATCTTCCGGATACAAAAATGACGATCGGGCATGATTCAACATCGGTTGAAATGGCCGCCGGTTCACTCAGTCATTGCCGTGCGATTGCAGCGCGTGTACTTCAGGAAAGGATTGATGATCGGCAGCTGACCTATGAAGGGGCGCTGTCTTTGGCGAAGTGTTACTTTGCCGATTCAGCGCGGGCTTTGTATAAGATTTCTATTTGAATTTGTGAGTGAACGCTTTTGGATAATTCATTTTAATTCATTCAGTCTTAGGACGTTTCCGTTAAACAATCCTTTCACTTTTTATGGACAATATTAAACACCGATTTTCGCGAGAACCTCAACCGTCATAATTGAACTATAGTTTTTTCGCGGATTTTACTGCTTTTTCAAAGCGCAATGCGTATAAATCTTGGTACTTATATGACGGATATGTTTTCCACGATCTGAACATACTTTCTCCCATTTTTCCCGATTTCTCTTCTTCTCAGGTCAAAAATCTATGAATTTTCGTACTTTTCTACGTTTTTTTTCTTACCCCCCTTGCATTTACATCCTATTTCGCGGTATTATAACCTTCATAATTATACTAGGTATAATATCATGCGTGATGACCTGAAATCCTTCTTCCTGGCTCCGAAATCCCCCAAACACCGGCAGTACGAAGCCCTGCGCGCCTACATCCTTGACGAAACGCCGGCCGCCGACGTGGCCCAACGCTTCGGATTCACCGAAAATTCGCTCTATGCCTTGGCTCACGATCTCCGCGCCGGAACGCTGGAATTTTTCCCCCAACGCTCTCCCGGACCAAAAGACCGCCGCGTGACTCCCTACATTCGCGAGCGGATTGTGGGATGGAGAAAAAATCAGTTGGCCGTGGCGGATATTACCGAACGGCTCCGTGAGGAGAATATTGATATCAGCCCCAGCACAGTCGAACGAATCTTGAAAGACGCCGGCTTCGGCAAACTGCCCCGCCGGACAGCCGCTCAGCGAGGCCGGACGAAAAAAAATACACTTCTGGCGCAATCCGCTCAGAATCTGGAGTTCGAGGATCTCGAACCCTTTCATGAAGATTGCCAAATTGCGGGACTTTTCGTGTTCCTCCCTTACATTATTGAATCGGGCCTTATGGATACGCTCGATTCGCTTCCCATCCCCGAATCCAAAGTCATTGGTAAAAAACAAGCGTTTTTAAGTTTTCTCGCCCTGAAATTGATGGGGGGCGAACGCTTCTGTCACGTGCGGCAATACGATCATGACGCGGGACTCGGTGTATTCGCCGGTCTCAACCGGTTGCCCAAACCGACGTACATGGGAACGTACTCCTGCCTCGTTTCCGCCGGCCTGTGCCGTCAACTCCAGCAAGAAATGGTGACCCGCATGACGGCGTGGGATCCATCGTTTTTTTCGGCGGAAACGATCAATCTGGACTTTCATTCCATTCCTCATTTCGGCGAGAAATCCGAGATGGAGAAGGTCTGGTGTGGGGCGCGCAACAAGGCGCTGAAAGGCGCGAACACGTTTTTCGCTCAAGACGCGGAAACCAATGCTCTTTTGTATGCGAACGCGGATGTACTACGGAAAAACGGCTCGGAAGAAATTCTGAATTTTGTGGAGTATTTGAAAGATATTCGAGGCGTGGTCCGCGAGACCCTGGTGTTCGATTCCCGCTTAACCACATACAACATTTTAGGCCAATTGGACCAGGCCAATATCAAATTTATTACGCTGCGATCCCGCTGTCAAAGCTTGATCCAACAGACGGAAGCCTTGCCGGATTCGAGTTGGATGAAAGTTAAACTCCCCATCCCCAAGCGGAAACACCATACTTTCCTGGCTCACGAAAGTGAGGTCACGTTGAAACCCTGCCCGAAGCCGTTCCGGCAGATCATTATGAAAGATCATGGGCGGGATCAACCCACTTATGTCATCACCAACAACCGGGATTTGGATCTGGTTGAGGTACTCGCCATCTACGCGCGCCGGTGGCGGATTGAGAATAAACTGGCCGAATTAGTCGATTTTTTTCACATCAACGCGCTCTCTTCACCGATCATGATCCGGATCTATTTCGATCTCTTGTTGAGTGTGGTGGCCAGTTTTTTCTACCGGCGATTGGCGCAGGATTTGCCCCGGTTTGAGAACCATTTGGCGCCGGATATTTTCCGAAATTTTATCGATATGCCAGGAAAGGTCCGTTTCGACGGGCAAAATTTTGAGGTGCGCATCCGCAAGCGGGCTCATACGCCCATCTTGCTTGGAATCAAGAAACTGCAGAAACCATTTGAAATTCCCTGGCTGGAAGGAAGGCGCATGCGGATACGATATACGCCTTGATCCCGCCTTATACCCGCCCAAATCTTGGTCTAATTATGACGGTTCCGCACCCCGCGAAAATCGGTGTTAAAGCCCAATACTGCTATGCGGGATTCTTCATTGTCTGAACCTTGATTTACTTGATTCGCATGATTTTCATGATTTTTAATCATGGTAATCATATAATCCTTTGAATCAGGGTTCAGACGGTTAAGTCATCCTGCAATAAGAGCGGAATTATACGAAAAATTTTTATACTCAATTACCCGGATGAACCTTAAATTCTCTTCTTACTTTTTCACTTTCCCTAGTCAAATCCGGTTGGCGGCTCCTATAATGTATCTTAAATATCCTTTTCTAATTTCTTTCCCGGTTGAGGGTTTGGCTGCGGCCGGATCCGGTTCCATACGAATCGTTATCGTGTAGCGGCAGAATCGTTGAAAGCATATTTATGCTTTTCACGAAGCGTTGTTTGGATTGTGATTTATCATCTTGTAAGAAAGGTAGTCTTTATGTCTATTCGAACGGTATGTGCGCTCTTCTGTTTCATCGTTGTCAGCGTTCTTTCATCCACGGGCTTCGCGGAGGAAAAACCGGCCACGGTTGAGATCAAAAAATCTACGGCGGATGTCAAAGACGTGACAGTGGAAGTGAAGATCATTCAACAGGAAGTGAAGAAGGAAAGCGAAGGGAAAAAAGAGAAATCAACTCCCGCGCAGAAAAAAGCCTCTCCCGCCCAACAGCAGATCGAAGAACTCACGATCAATAACTACGGTTTTCAGGCGATTTTCATCAATTCCAACGTCAGGATCAGCGGGAATACAATTGAAGGGGAAATTAGTAAAGGCGCAGGAGAGGAAGCGGAGGAAGCGGAAGAAACACCTTCCGGCGCCCGTGCTCCTTCCCAGCCTAGAGAGCGGCCGAAAAAACCTGGCAAATTTGAAGAAACCATCAAAGACGCGACCAAGGCGGAAGGCCTGATCACAATCTACACTGATGAAAAGAACAAGAAAGTGTTCTGGGAAATCGCGCCCACGCAATTGGAGAAAGAACTGCTGATCACCGGTGTTATGGAATCCGGCGCCGGCGCGGGATGGGCGAAACCCGGCGCCTATTTATGGGGATACTCTGGAAAGATATTTGTGCTGGAAGAAATACAGAACACGATCCGTCTCGTTCAACGCAATACCCGCTTCACCGCGCCCAGCGATTCAACCGAAAAAGCCGCCGTTGAAAAGAATTACAGTGACTCTATTGTCGCCGCGTTTCCAGTGGCGGCCACCAATCCGGAAGATGGGGGCTATCTGGTCGATGTGACGAATTTCCTTCTCTCTGATTTCTTCCAAATCGGGGATGAACTGCGCGATTCTCTTGGCAGTGGCTATGGCCTGGATCGGCAGAACTGCTACGTCATCGAATGCAAAGCGTTCCCGAAAAACATTATCACCCGGATCAAGTATGCGTTTCGTTCCGGGCTCTCCTCCGGGAATATCGCTCTGCCCGATGGGCGCAGTGTGCAGATTGGGGCGTTGATTGATATCCGTCTCCTTTCAGAAAATCCTGATTTTGAAACACGAGTCGCAGATCGGCGGATCGGGCATTTCATAGAAGCGCAAATCGATTTTGGTGAGAGAGCGGAACGGCCTACGCGGTTCGTGCGCAATATCGCCCGGTGGGATATCCGGAAAGCGAGTCCGGAGTTGGAATTGTCGCCACCCAATAAAGAGATCGTTTTCTGGATAGAAAACACTGTGCCGGAGAAATATCGTGATCCCATCCGGCGGGGAGTGATGGAGTGGAACAAAGCGTTCCGGAAAATCGGGATCAAAGATCCGATTGTTGTGAAAGATCAACCGGATGACGCGCAATGGGATATCTACGACGCCCGGTATAACACGATTCATTGGAACACTTCTCACAGTCTCGCGTACAGCGCCGTGGCGCAATATATCACCAATCCACGCACCGGTGAGATTATGAACGGCTGCTTCCTATTAGAGGCGGAGAACCTTCGCAGTCTTCACCTGCTTAGAAAATTGAATGAACCCAACCGGATGGAACTTTTGCGGGAACGTCTATCCGGCAAACCACCAAAGGGATTCAATCAACATACTTGTGATTATTCCGATGGATTGACAGATCACGCGATTTTTGTTCTCACCGCGCTGGCGGCTGAGAAAGGTGTGGATTGCGCTTCGGGGGAATTTATCGACAAATTCGTGGATGATTGCCTGTTTGCTCTTGCTGTGCATGAATTCGGTCATGTGCTCGGATTCCGGCACAATTTTGAAGCGAGCACGCTTCTCCCCCTCGATCAGCTTCACAACAAACAAATCACGTCGGAGAAGAGCATCACATCCAGCGTGATGGAATATCTGCCGGTTAATTTCGCGCCGGAAGGTGTCGAACAGGGGTATTATTTCGAACCCACAATAGGGCCATACGATTATCTTGTAGTTGAATACGCCTACGCCACGATTCAACCCGCGACCGGTGAGACGGAACGTGATGTTCTCAATGCAATCGGGGAAAAAGGTGAACAGCGGGAATACGCCTACAGCACGGATGAAGACCTTTATGGCTATGGCGCTCCGGGAATCGATCCTCTCGCCAACCGGTACGATCTCGGAAACGATCCACTCCTATGGGGGAAACAGCAAGCGCAAAAGGCGCTCGATACGATTCCCAAACTGCCAAACCTGATAAAAGAAGGCGATAGTTACGATAAAGTACGGATCGGCTTCAACTATATGCTGTCGAATTATTTCAACTCAGCGGAATTTGCGCTGAAATTTCTTGGCGGGCAGTATGTCAATCCTGTCATCAAAGGCGGTCCGCAGGATCCGCCGCCCCTAAAACCAGTCTCGGCGGTAAAACAGCGGGAAGCGTTGAATTTCCTGGTTGAAGAATTGATGTCTGACAAGGTCTTCCAATTCGATCCGGAATTATTGCAGATGCTGGCTGGAGAACGGTGGATGCATTGGGGAGCGAGTATTCCCGGCCCCGCGCATGAATATACGTTAACGGACATCGCCGCTGATTTTTACGATCAGCTGCTCTACATCATCTTCTCACCAGTTATCACACAGCGGATCATTGAAGCGGAAAATCTGCGTCCACCGGAGGAAGTGAAATTCAGTGTTCCCGAAGTATTCAAAACGGTCGCAGATGAAGTCTGGCGGGAGATCGAGCCGTTAACAAAAGAGAAATTAGAGACTCCAATCGAAGGCGCTCCCTTCTCGAATAAGAAACCGCTCATCTCCACCTACCGGCGGATGCTTCAGCGGCAGCATGTCAAGCGGATGACCGCCATCATGCTCCAACCTTCATACAACATGCCGGCCGACGCTTGTACCCAAGCCTGGCGCACGTTGCGAAACTTGGAGAAAGACCTGAAAGCGATCGTCCCATTCATTGAAGAAGCCGATTGGATCGACGCCAATTCCCGCGATCATTTAGCGGAAACGCTTGTTAAAATTCGCAAGGCGCTCGATTCGCATATGAACGCGAGTATTGATTCCTGATCGGAACGATAGTCATACAGTTCTTTTAGTTCACTTACAAACGGGGCACGGTAATCCATGCCCCGTTTTTTCAAACTGAAATTTAAAACAATATCAATAGAATCGGAAAGGAAGAGGGATGAAATCATCTAAACATGACGCGGAAGTCACCATATTTACGGATGGGGCCTGTAGCGGGAATCCCGGTCCGGGTGGTTGGGCGTATGTGATCCGGCATAATCCAACGGGAAAAGAGGATGAAGGTTCTGGCGGTGATCCGCATACAACCAATAACAAAATGGAAATGCAGGCGGTGATTGAAGGATTGAAGCGATTGAAAAAGGATGGCGTGCGCGTTCATGTTGTGACGGACAGTTCCTATGTGCAGCAAGGCATCACCAGTTGGATCATTAACTGGAAGAAAAACAATTGGCATTTAAAAAGCAGCAAAGGCAAACCGGTGAAAAACGTTGAATTATGGAAAGAGATGGACGCGCTGGTCCAAAAACATATTGTCACATTTGAACTCGTAAAAGGTCATTCGGGCCATCCGGAAAATGAACGGTGCGATGAACTGGCGGTCGCGGCGTATCAACAGTATTTATAAGCGTTTCATTTAATAACACAGCGATCCTAAGTTTTCTGCGTGAAAGAAAGTAGAATAGATTTAAAGCATTGTTCAAAACAGAAAGGCGGATGAGAATGAAAGGGGCGTTGATCCTTGCGGTTAGTTTGCTGATGTGTTGTTACTCATCCACATCATCCGCCTGCCGGTATTCGGTGCGGGACGTAGGTTTTGTCGACCTTGGCTCGTCTCCCTATCGCCTGTATGGATATATAAATAACGAAACACCCGAATCGCAGGCGGAGGCATTTAAACAGATCGCCTATGCGGTTTTACTTGACAGCAATGTCGAAGTGGAAATCCTGAATGTAGACCAGGATAAAAACCATCCCGCTTTGGAATATTATCACTGGCTGCAACTCGGTTCGTTCCCATCCGCCGCGTTGGTCTCCCCGGAAGGAGACGCCATCGAGATTCCACTGACGAAACCGGGCAAGTCATTTAAAGAATCCCTATGGACCGCGTTGGAAAGCGTTGTAGTTTCGCCTGTCCGCGATACGGTGATTAAAGACTTGATTGAATCGTATTGTGTGATTCTTTATGTCCAATGCAAAAACGCGGCGCAAAATCTCCGAATCCGAGAGGGTCTTCAAGAGATCATCACCCGTGTGGAAAACTCGATGAGTCTATTGCCGAAACTAATCGAGAATCCTCCCCGCCTAGTGGAAATCGAACCTAGCGCTTTCGAGCAGGAAACTGTGTTTATTCGAAGCCTGGGGGTGAAACGGCTTGATGGAGCGGAGCCTTACGCGATGGTTCTTTATGGGCGGGGCCGAAAAATCGGAAGTTTGCTGCGGGGAGAGGAGATTCTCTCCAATGCGCTATTCAATACGATCTACCTTGTTGGACAATCCTGTGAATGCGGCCTTGATCGCGAGCAGATGATGGGGGTTATGTTTCCACTGCGGTGGGATGGCGCCACGCAAAAACTCGCTGCGAAGAAATTGGGATTCGACGCGGAAAGCCCAATGGTCAAGATGGAGATTGGACAGATTCTCTCGATCAATTCATCCGGCGTTGGTACAGGCGGCTCGGTTGAAGACGCGCTGCTTGGCTATACGGAAATGACAATTGATGTGGAACCGGATACAGGGCAATTGATAGTACAGGACACCCGTTCTCTTGGATCGTATACAGAATTACCAGTGGAAGGCGCGATGGAGGACAATTCATCCACCGCTGGTCTTCAATCAGCGGCGCCTGGCGCCATGGATATGAATCTGAATCAAGATAAGGCGGCGCTTTCGTCTTCTCAATCCTCGAACGTTCAAAATCTAGAAACGCAAATTCGAATTCGTTATACGACATCTCTCATTATTATTTGCGGGATCGTTGTTTTAATGCTCACGGCGGGTATTGTCATCCTTCTGCGCGCAAGGACGCGGATCCAATGATTTTACATATAATCTTTAAAGAGATTATTCACCGGAAATTGAATTTTCTATTAAGTCTCGCGGCGATTGGGACGGCGGTGGCGTTGTATGTGGGTTTCTTTACCACCGCGGAGGCATCGAAAAAGGAGACGGCCCGGTTGATGCGGGATTTGGGATACAGTCTGCGCATCATCGCCAATGACACCGACATGACCGAGTTTTATAACCGGGGTTATTCAGAAAAAACGCTCCCGGAAGAGTCGGTCGCTCAATTCGCCTCGCAGAGGGGGCTATCGTACGCGCATCTTCTTGGCACGATTTATCAACGAATCAATTGGCGCGGCCGTGAAGTCATTCTCACGGGCATCTCCAATGAATTATCCCCCCCCGACCGGAATAAACCTTCCATGATTTTCACAATCGAGCAAGGGACGGTCTACCTTGGATACGAACTCGGACAGAGCCTGGGATTGAAAAAGGGAGACGAAATCGAGATTCAAGGCGAAACTTTCAAGATCGTCAATTGTCTGAATGAGAAAGGTAACATGGACGATATCCGCATCTATGGAAACCTGAAAGATTTTCAGAAGTTGCTGAATATGGAAGGGAAAATCAACGAAATCCAAGCGCTTGATTGCGCTTGTCTCGATCCGGGCGTCGATGTTTTGGCGAAGCTTCGCGCCGAACTCAATCAATACATCCCTGGAGCAAAAGTGGTCCGGGCGCGGACGATGGCGGAAACACGCGAGAAACAGCGGTATATGCTGGAGCAATACCTGGCGATGATCTTACCCTTTGCGGCGGTGGTTTGCGCGATCTGGATCGGAGCGCTGGCGATGTTGAACGCCCGTGAACGACGGTATGAAATCGGTGTGCTGCGAGCGCTGGGCTATAGATCGGGAAAAATCGCGGCGCTCTTTCTGGGAAAAGCGATCGTGATCGGTGTTGTGGGCGCGGGGATCGGATTTGCGGTGGGCACATGGCTGGCGCTGACGTTCGGCCCCCAAATTTTTGAAGTGACGGCGAAGGGGATACGTCCGCTCTATTCTCTATTGACCTGGTCTCTGCTGGCCGCGCCGGCTTTCGCGGCGGTATCGTCTTTTATCCCAACAACAATCGCCGTCACGCAGGATCCGGCGGAGACGCTCCGGGACGAGTGACGCATCTTAAATTCATCCACACTGAAAAACTTCTTCTCACGGTGACAAGATAGGATAAAAGCGGCATGATCCAGTTAGAAAATGTAAGTAAAATCTACCGAACCCGAAACGGTGAACTGAAGGCGTTGGACGATGTAAGCCTGGAGGTTAAAAAGAGAGAATTCGTTGTGATTCGTGGCCCTAGTGGCAGCGGGGAAAACCTCGCTGCTGCTCGCATGCGGGGGGATGCAGCGCCCGACGATGGGGCATATCCGCGTCGATGATTCAGATCTTTATCAGATCAGCGAACGCGAACGGGCGGCGTTTCGCTCACAGAATATCGGATTTATCTTTCAGATGTTTCATTTGGTTCCCTACCTGACAGTATTAGATAACGTGCTGCTTGCCTCACAAGGGAGAAGCAAAAAAAAGAAGCCAAAGAATTGTTGGACCGGCTGGGCCTTGCCGATCGCGCTGATCATCGTCCCGCTGAACTGAGCGCGGGAGAACGGCAGCGGGCCGCAATCGCCCGCGCCTCTCTCAATCAACCCAAAATCCTTCTCGCCGATGAACCGACAGGCAATCTTGATCCGGAAAACGCTAACGAAGTAATTAGTCAATTAAGCGTTTTTCATAAAAATGGTGGTACTGTGCTGGTCGTCACACACGGCTCCATCGCCGATCAATACGCCACCCGTATTATACACTTACGCAACGGCCGTCTTGCCGATTCAATCGAAAGCAGCCACTAATTCCAAACCGGCTTTAAACCGCCCATCCGGACATAATTCCTAATAGAAAAAAAACAAAAAAATCTATTGATATCAATTAATATTTTTGGTTTAATTAAACTCAATCGATTATGTAATAGAACATAAGACTAATAATCGATTGAAATGTGATTTATGTATTGAGCAAATGCGCATAATGAAACCGCGTTGCATCGTTTTTTACAAATATGAATGGGATTCGGACTATCATCAAAACAGTGTTTAGGGAGAGAAAAAAATGAAATCGTACGGGAATGAAGTCAACGTGAATCGGTTTAAGTGGATTTCTCGCTCGATTATTGTGGCAGTGTTTTTAACGGCGCTTTTTCTGACCGTGATTCTACCGGTCCAAAACGCGTCGGCTATCCAGGTGACTTCAGGTGTCTCATTCGCCCAGATTGAGATTGATTTTACGAATATAAAAATTCCCTATTCCAATTTCTTTTACTTTTTTACGGATATCTATTTTTTAGCGGAAACGAGTCAGCAGACCAGCGGATTTTTGAATGTGTATGCGATCGAGTGGGGCTGGGTCGTGCAGAACCTTCCAGTGGATGTCAATTGGGGATTGGAAGGTCTCAGTGTCATGTTCAGTATGGATATGGGGAATTATGAAGTAGATATGATCCAAGCGATTGTTGAATATACGCCCGATCCAATGGAAAGTTTTTCTCCCGATCCAATTGAGTATACTCCGGATGATTTTTATTTATGGAAACCGCCGGTTGTCTTCAATGCGGAAGGCCGGAACGCGGAACGATCCGGGGCCACAGGGATTGCGGGAATCGATCTCTCCGCTCTCTCGTTTCTCGGAAACACTGCGATCACGATGCAAACCGGCCATCAAAATATTGAACAAGATAAAAATCAATGCGGCCCCGCGTCGGTCGCTAACAGTCTGCAATGGCTTGAAGACCAGGGAGACATCAATGTGATGGATGTACATAGACCGGGAGTTGGAGATGAAATCAGTGATGTCACGACACCCGCGATCGTCGAAAAATTGGATAAAGCGATGAATCGCGGGAAAGGAGAAACTGTCTCTGACACCAATTTCATCAATGGGAAACTCAAATACCTCTCCGAAAATGGTTTGGGTGATAAGTTAAACATTAAGCACAAGTGGCCGGGCAACTTTGGAGGGCCGATGAAAACCGGCGACGCCACCTATACACCTCCAGGTGGAGGCGCACCAGTCACGTCCAAACGGGATACAAGCGACAAAACTCTGGCGGAATGGATCGAGCAAGAATTGAAAGATGGGGAAGACGTCGAACTAGCCATCGGCTGGGACGATGGCGGCGGTCACTGGGTGCGCGTTATTGGAGGAGGAACGATTCTTGGTGAACCTTTCATTATTTTCATGCACGACGCCAAGCAAAAAGAAGAGGGTGGAATCTGTTGGGGGACCGGTGGTTTTGGCTTCTCTTGGCTGAAAGACAATAAATTCAAGAATCTTGTCGGTGGCGAAACCGCTCCCGGTGGAACCGCCGATGGCGCTGTCTCTGAATCGAAAAAAGAAGAACCCGAACCGACTACGGCGCCAACAGAAGCGCCCACCAAGGAGCCGACTGAAGTGCCTACTAAGGTACCTACAGAGATTCCAACCGAAGTACCGACTGAAGTTCCAACTGAAATACCAACGGAAATACCAACGGAAATACCAACGGAAATACCAACGGAAATTCCGACCGAGGAACCTACAAGGGAACCACCGACAGTCATTCCCCCAACGATTACGCCAACCGATAGGGTAACGATACCCCCAACAATTACCCCCACGGACCGGCCAACAATTCCACCAACGATCACACCTACGGACCGGCCAGCGATTCCACCAACGATCACACCCACGGACCGGCCGACGATTCCATGGCCAACGATTACCCCGACAGGCCGGCCAACGATCCCAGCGACGATCACACCGACTGATCGTCCGACGATTCCATGGCCAACGATTACCCCGACAGATCGGCCGACGATTCCTCCGACGAAGCCACCCACAAGGCCGCCGACGAATACACCAACTCCGACGCCGACGAGTAAGGATCCATCGGAAATCCCATGCCCGATTTATTTCAGTATCGAGGAACCATTCACGCTGCCATTCGGCGGGAATCATGGAGATATTCTGGTTCACAATCCATACACGGTCCCATATGTCCTTCCAGGTGGCGCGCATCATAATCTGATTAAAGAATTCCTAACCGTTACGGACCGGAATCATGGACTCGATGGATTTGATATTATTGAATTGGATCAGTCTAATGTCATTGATGAAAACCAGTTGAATCATAAGATCATCTTCACGATCGAGGATCGATTCGTCGTCAATAATAACCGGCATCCTCTTTTTGGATCGATTGTGACGGATGGTGATTTGCTCCTGACTAACGGCGGAATTATTCGTAACCAGGCGTTGATCGGTCCATTGGATCTGCTCAACGAAAACGATCAAGAGATCCCCACGATTGGGATCGACGCGCTGGAAGTCGAAGGGCTTTTGGAAGGATTCGACGTGCTGGATCATCAGGTCATAACTGATTTGACGCAGATCCCCCGGCTTACGGGATTGAATCAGATCCATATTTTCTTCTCGTTCGAGGAGATCAATGATGAATTGATCGCGGGCGCAGGGAGTCTCCTCCCACCGGGGACACTCGTCAGCGCTGACGATATCATCATGATGATTATCACCCCCGGTGGCCTCTCCGCCCGAATCAGCCGTTCGGGCGCCGATGGCGTTCCTGATCCGGCCTTGAATATCATCATTCCATTTGAAGTGGAAGGGAATATGGGACTTGATGCGGCGGCGACATGTTTGGATGAAGCGCTTCTCTCGATTCCCAATATTATTGAATTGTACTTTTCCACCTCACTCGATGACAATACGATCCCGGTTGAATTCGAACATGGAGACGTGCTGCTGAATAATATCAGCATCCCCGAAAGTAAAGTATTTTTAAAGAACTACGCTCTAACGAAAGATGACAGTGAGGATTGGGGTTTGGATGGGCTCGATCTCTATCCAGAAGAAATCACACCACCGCCGCCAACGCCTGTTTTCACGGACACGCCAGCGCCCCCAACGAAGGTTCCAACCCGCGTTCCGACAAAGGTCCCAACGCGGCGGCCTTTAGACATTCCGCTCAATACCGTCGTTGTCACGGATTCCATTTCGGATATTGCCGATTTGAGCAATGGATTTGATTACGATACACCGGATAACCGCGAACTGGTGATTCAGTGGAATAACTTGGTCGACAACGTTGAGCAGTATCATGTGTATGTTCGTGTTGATGGCGCGAGTAAAATTGAATATTTAGGCCGGGTCAACAATCCAGCCACTCCGTACCTGCGTTGGTATGAAAATGGAACGGGTATCGCGCCCGATTTCCGTGACGGCCCGCAATTCGGCCATAAATATGATTTTGTTGTGTTTATTCTCGCCGCCAGTGGGGATACGCGCATACTCAACCGGTTGACCAACGCCGGTCCGGTTGATTTTCAACCTCTGATCGAACAGAACAAAGTGATTGTCACCGATTCGATGGAGACCTATCAGGACTTAAGCAATCTGTTTGATATTGATTCATCCAGTAATCGTGAATTGGTGATTCGTTGGAATCTAATGGAACCAGACGCGGCGGACTATCATGTCTACGTCCAAACCGATGCGTCTAGAGGCCGTTTCTATCTGGGACGTTCGGGTGATCCATCCAGAGAATATCTGCGTTGGAGCCAAGGCGCGCCCCGGATCGCGTCCGCGTACGCCGATGGCCCTCAATTTGGTCACTCGTATAAGTTCTTTGTGTATATCATCACGAAAAGCGGGAATCCACGTGTGATCGGTCCCATCGCCAATGACGGCCCTGTTGATTTCATTCCATTGATCGTAACCGACCGGATGATTGTCACCGACTCGATTGTAACGAGTGTGGATTTGAGCAACGGTTCTGATTTCGACGATCCAGATGAACGGGAACTGGCCATTCAATGGAACAAAACGCTCCAGGAGGTGAAGGACTATCACTTCTACGTCAGCGTCGACGGCGGGGCGAGGACGTACCTGGGACGCACAGGTAGCGGGGAGAAAACCTATTTCCGCTGGAAAGAAGGCGCGCCGAATATCGCGTCTGGATTTACCGCTGGACCGCAGTTCGGTCATCGTTACCGGTTCTTCGTCTTCGCGCTTCGCGAGGCGGATTCCAATCTGCCGAGAGTGGCGGGGCCATTTACACACGCTGGGCCCGTTGATTTCTTGTCATCGATCGTGATTGTTCCCGATAACAAAGTGATTGTGACGGATGATATTACATCCTCCATCGATTTGAGCAACGATATTGATTATGACAATGAAAACGAACGGGAATTGGCGATCCTTTGGAATCTGCCTTATAGTGATGTGAATTCCTACCATGTATATGTTCAAATCGACGGCCAGCCGGGCCGGAATTATTTAGGCCGAACGGTGGATGGAAACCAACACTACCTGCGTTGGCGGGCGGACGAACCACGATTAAATTCGGCCTACGCAGACGGCCCGGACTTCCGGCACACATATCGATTCTATATCTTCATCCTTCGCAGCTCTGGTTCTCCACTGATCGCTGGACCTGTAACACACGATGGCCCGGTCACCTATTTAGAAGAATAACTCCACAACAGGGGAGAGGAGAATAAGAAGAGACGGTCATCCCCGGCCGTCTCTTCTTTGCTTTTGTGGCTTTTAAATGTGTGTTATAAAAAATACGATTTAGTTCCAGGCCAATCCTAAAGAACAATCCGCCGGTTGGAGACCAAAGAAACACCTTCAGTCTTCAACCTATACCCCTAAAAAATCAAAGATTTTTTCAACGATTGTTTCTTGTTCCTCCAATGTCAGCCGGTTATAAAAAGGCAGCCGCACGATGCGGTCCGCGACAGATTCCGTAATGGGGAGGCGGTTTTGTACGCCGATCCGTTTCGCGTAGGGTGATTGGTGTAGTGGGGTGAAATGAAATACCGCCTGGACACCTTCCTTTCGAAGATGCGTTAATAAATCCGCTCTTGTCTGCGGTTTATCAACAAGGAAATAGTAGAGGTGATGATTCACCAAACAACCATCAGGAATCCGCATAGGTTGAATAAGCCCACGGTCCGTTAAGGGTTGAAGAAGCCGATCATAATTTTCATGGATCGCTTTCCGTTTTGCGATAATCGTATCCCGCGCCTGAAATTGCCCATACAAAAACGCCCCAATCAGAGCGCTGGGCAGAAAGGATGAACCAAGTTCCACCCAGGAATAGCGATCCACTTCCCCCCGGAAAAACGCTGTACGGTTCGTGCCTTTTTCAATCAAAATCTCAACAGCGGGGATATCGTCTTCGTTGTTCAGAACAATCGCGCCGCCTTCACCCGCAGTGAATGTTTTTGTTTCATGAAAACTGTAACACCCGATATCTCCAATAGCGCCTAAGTATTTCCCTTTATAGGAGGCTAAAAAACCATGCGCCGCGTCTTCAATGACGCGCAGGGAATGTTGGTTTGCGATTTGATTGATACGTTTCATTTCGCAGGCGACGCCCGCGTAATGGACGGGCACAATCGCTTTCGTCCTTTCAGTAATGAGCGATTCGATCTGTTTTTCATCCATATTCAACGTGTCAGACCGGATATCTACAAATACCGGCTTCGCTCCCCGCAGACAGAACGCCGTGGCTGTTGAAACATAGGTGAACGAAGGCATGATAATTTCATCACCGCTCTGTATACCATACAGAAGAGCCGCCAGTTCCATCGCGTCTGTGCAGGAAGCGGTTAAAAACACTTTCTTGGCGCCGATTGTCTCCGCGATCTCATCTCCGCAAAGGCGGTTAAAATCTCCATCCCCCCCAATCTTTCCCGATTGAATCGCCTGCAGGATATATTCAACCTCTTTCCCTTCTACGCTGGGTTTATTAAATGGTATCTCCATCAGTTTTATACTTTCTTAAGATTCATCCAATAATTTTATATTTCTTTGGATGGATTCTTTTTTCGATAATTTTGCGCGCTTCGCAATTAAAAAAGAGAACGGACATCTTCTATTTGAAATATAGAGCGGTCAAAATTCTTTCAAAGGCTTCCAAGTGAGTCCACCTCCCATGCCCAATCCAATAAATTGGAATACAATACATTAAATTCATTCCAGAGGAGTCGGATAAACTATCATGAAAAAGAATACGATCTCACGCCGCCGCTTTCTGAGCCAGGCCGCGCGATACACTGGCGCGGCGGCGGTTTTCACAATTGTTCCCCGGAGCGTTCTCGCCGCATCGGGATCTATCGCCCCCAGCGACACGTTAACGAAGGCGGTCGTCGGCGTCGGCGGTATGGGAACCGGGCATCTTCGATATCAAGGCTCGAAACTGTTGGCTGTTTGTGATGTAGATGAAAATCATTTACAGCGAGCGCTTGATCGCACGGATGACGACGTCAAAGGCTACAAGGATTTCCGTGAAGTGCTCGAACGGCCGGACATCGATATCATTCACATCCCCACGCCCCCTCATTGGCACGCTCTGATCTCCATCGCCGCCGCTGAAGCGGGGAAAGATATCTGGTGTGAAAAACCGATGTCCCGCACGATCGGTGAAGGCAAAAAAGTTGTCGAAGCCGTCCAACGAAACGGGCGGATTTTCCGGATCAATACCTGGTTCCGTTTTAAAGATTCGTTCTATGGTTTCAACACCCCGGTCAAACCGATCCGGAAGCTGGTTGAAAGCGGGATGCTGGGTTGGCCGTTGAAAGCGACGATTAATGGACATACCGGCTTCGATTGGAAATTTTATTGGAGCGGCCGGATCGATTTAAAACCGGAACCGGTTCCAGAACAGCTTGATTACGATTTCTGGCTTGGACCAGCTCCCTATAAACCTTACCATCCACATCGGACACATGGAACTTTCCGGGGTTACTGGGATTATGATGGAGGCGGCCTGGGCGATATGGGACAGCATTACCTCGATCCAGTCCAGTACATTCTCGGTAAAGATGACACCAGCCCTGTCCAGATCGAAGTGGACGCGCCGCAACAACACCCCGACGCCGTCAGTTCCTGGCGCCGGATCACTCTTCGATACGCCGACGGTTGTCAGATCATTCTCGATGGGGAGAACAAAGAGAAAAACGCCGCTTTTCTCGAAGGC
Source organism: bacterium (assembly GCA_963663405.2). Taxonomy (GTDB): domain Bacteria; phylum Hinthialibacterota; class Hinthialibacteria; order Hinthialibacterales; family Hinthialibacteraceae. The sequence continues at coordinate 61,113 of CAXXSM010000042.1, forward strand.
CCCGAAGGGAAATTGTATAAAGGCTTTGAATCGGACATACCAAAAATAAAAGAGAAACTGGCTGCGTTCCCCGATCCGGAACCCCAATTGACAGATTTCAGCGAAGCCGTAAGAACCCGCCGGAAATTCGCTTTGGACGAAGTGAAAGCGCATCGTTCCTGCACACTTGTCAATCTTGGAAAAATCGCGGTTCGTCTGGGACGAGACCTGCAATATGATCCGGATCAGCAGCGGTTTATCGGCGATGAAGCCGCCAACCGTCTGATCGATCAACCCATGCGCGCGCCTTGGTATATATAACGTGAATCCCAGCCGAATTCGGCGTACTGAACTTTTGGAGATATAGAAATGAGACATCAATTAATCAAAACCGCGTTGACGGTTTTCGCGATTTTAATCCTCGTGGCTTCCCTGTTTCCCGCGTTTGCGGAGGATGCCGCGACATTAGATTTATTGAAAAAAATGCCCGCGCAGAACGCCACGGAAAGCAGTCAATTATTTTCCGCCTGCATTCAACGCGATCCTGAAACGATTCAGCAACTTTGCGAATTGATCGTCCCCCCCGGTGGGGAAGATGATTCGAAAGCGCGATTCGCGTTGAGCGGATTGGCGAAATACGCCAGCCGTCCCGGCGCTGAAAACGATCGCCAAACAGTTTCTAAAATCTTTCTCAATGCTCTAGAGAACGCGCAGAACGCTGAAGTGAAAGCGTTTTTTATCCGGCAGTTACAAGTCGTTGGCAAAGAGGAAGCCGTTGGCCCGCTTAGCGCGTATCTTGCGGATGAACGGCTTTGCGATCCGGCGGTTCAAGCCTTGCTGACGATCCATCAACCGCGTGTGACCCAGGCTCTTCGAAACGCCCTTCTATCCGCGGAGGGCTCCAACCTGATCGCCATCATCAAGGCTCTCGGAACGCTTCGAAGCGCCGCCGCCGCGCGTGAACTGATTCCCTTCGTGAACAGCGGGGACCGGGAGACACGGCTCGCCGCGTTGTACGCCATTGCGAATATCGCCGATCGATCCGCCGCCCGTGTCTTGGCTAAAGCCGCCCAGGTGGAATCTCCATACGAACGAGCCAAAGCCACATCGGCGTATCTGCTCTATGCCCAAAGGCTATGTGAAGCGCAGCATGTTAATGAGTGCGCTGCGGTCTGCCGCGAGTTAATAAAAACACGAACCAATCCTTTAGAAGCGAATGTTCGATGTTCGGCGTTGAGTCTTCTTGTCTCCGCATTGGAAGATGAATCGCTCCCCTGTTTGATCAAAGCGATGGACAGCCCATGCGCCGAATACCGCACGGCCGCCTTAAAACTAGCGGATCGCATTGATGGGAGTGACGTGACTCAACAATGGATCACAAAAATGAGCCAAATAGATCCCCCCGCCCAGACGGAAATCCTCGCGATGTTAGGCCGGCGCGGTGACTCGCAGGCGCTTCCTGTTGTCTTGCAAGCGCTGCGGGATCGGGACGTGGACGTCCGGTTGACCGCTATGGACGCTGCTGTTCGATTGGGCGCAGAAGACGCGCTGCCTTCCTTGCTTTTGGCCATGAGATCTGCTGAAGAGAAGAGTGAGATCCAAGCCCTTCAATCCGCGTTGCTGCGTTTACCTGGAAAAGAAGCCGCCGCAGGCGCCGCAGACGCGCTTCTTACTGTTTCTCCCGCATGCCGGGTGGCCTTGCTCGAAGTGTTGGGCGAACGGAGAGCAGTGGCTCAACTTGAATGCGTCTTCAGCCGGACCGGTGATGAAGATCCATCCGTCCGTGTAGCGGCGATTATAGCGCTTAGCCATGTGGCGGGGGAAACGGATTTACCTAGGTTGATCGATCTCATTTTCAATGCGCCAAGCGCTATTGAACGGCGGGAAGCGCAAGCCACGACTGTATCGATCGCGAATGAGATCGAAGAAAGCGCGCGTATGGACGCGATCGCCCAAGCGATTGAAGAAAATACAGGCGAACGGCGGGTTTACCTGCTGCAAATCCTGCCGAAAATCGCTGGTGAGAAAGCGCTCAACATCGCTTCGGAAAATACACAAAACGAAGAAAAAAACGTCCGCATCGCCGCCCTTCAAGCCTTGGCTAATTGGCCGGATGTTAACGCCTTGGAGAAATTACTCAACGTTTATAAGTACTCAGACGCCTCCAGTCAGCGGGAAACGGCACGGAATGGCTATACGCGAATCGTGGAAGCCTCTTCATTGGCGCCGGAAGAAAAAGTGTCGAAATTGGAAAACGCGTTATTCATCATGAAGAATGACGCGGATAAAAAAGCCCTTCTCGCAGCGCTGGCGAAAATCCGTCATATTACGGCCCTTAACGTTGTGGAAACGTATTTGGATAACAAGCCTCTTTGCGAAGACGCCGCAGCGGCGATTGTCAAGATTGTCTGTCCTCCCGAAGCGGGGAAGAAGGGTTTGCATGGGATCGCGGTCTATAACGCGTTGAAGAAAGCGATTGATGTAACCGAAGACGCGCTTCTGCGCAGCGAAGCTCAGGATTATCTGGATTCTATTCCTCACCCCGATGATGAAGGCTTCATTCCCCTCTTCAATGGGAAAGATTTAACCGGATGGATCGGTGATACCAACGGCTATATTGTCGAAAACGATACTCTTGTCTGTAAACCCGGTGGAAACCTATACACAGATAATGAATACAGCGATTTTATCTTCCATTTCGAATTTAAACTAACACCCGGCGCCAACAACGGCCTGGGGATTCGTACCCCTTCACATGGGGACGCGGCTTATGTGGGCATGGAACTCCAAATCATCGACAACACGGCTGCAGTCTATAAAAATATTAAGCCTTATCAAAAGCATGGTTCCATCTACGGCGTAGTTCCCGCCAAAACTGGTTTCCTGAAGCCGGTCGGAGAATGGAATTTCGAAGAAGTGATTGCTAAGGGAAGGCGGATCAAAGTCATTCTCAATGGCGAGACAATCGTGGACGCCGATATCGATGAAGCCAGCGCGCAAGGAACGATCGACGGCCATAATCACCCCGGCCTAAAGCGTGACAAAGGACACATTGGTTTTCTCGGTCACGGCTCCCGTGTCGAGTTTCGGAATATTTCAGTTAAGGAATTGGAATAATTGCTGGATTGTAGTGGAACTAAACATTACTGGCCCCAGGTTTGATCCTGGGGCTTTTTTACTTACTTTTTGCCACCTAAATTCTGAAGCGCGTCAAATAACGGGCTTAGGGCGGAGGCGATTTTTTGGAGTGTGTCCGGCTCCGGAAGAGGGGCTTTCAAATAGGTCTGGCCCGTTTTCTTGTCTTTGACAATCATATCACTAAACGGATCGGATTCTTTTGAACCGGTTTTTTTCGATGGTTTACCTTTCTCTGGGGGGCTTTGCGCAGTCTGTAACGCCTGCCCCAGTTTACTGAAAAATTCCACGCCTGTTGAGATCAATTCCTCCCAGCCTCCTTCAGCCGGTTTGGGAGTTGTGGGAGGAGGTGTTTCTTCTCCGATGAGTTCCATTGTCTCTGGGATGGTTTCCTCATCCTTACTATCCGGGGTAGCTGTTTCTTGGTGGGGCATTGATTCGGGGATGCTGCTTGTTACCTTCTCAACTGTTTCCATGAATTTGTTAAGTTTTGATTCGCCAAGGAAGACCTGATCTTCCCCACCATCCAAGACACCGGCGAACATCGATTTCTTGAATTTTAATACCTCCAACATGCCATGTTCGATCGTTCCCTGCGCGATATAGTGAACGACGCGCACATTCCGCTTCTGACCGAGACGGTGTACCCGCCCGATCCGCTGTTCGAGCACGGCGGGATTCCAGGGCTGATCCATCACTACCACTACGGACGCGCATTGGAGATTCAATCCAACGCCTCCAGCGTCGGTCGATAGAAAAATCCGGCAGGTGGGATCGTCTCGAAACCGTTGGATCAGATCTTTCCGTTTCGGACCGGGAACGCCTCCATGATAGAAGATGTAATCCAGTTTTAACGGATCGAGTCTGTCAATGATAACTTGGTGTGTTCCGAGCCATTGGCTGAATACTACGATCTTTGTTTCCGGTTCTTCCAGCAGTTCTTGCAGCAACACAAGAAATTCATCCGCTTTGATGCCGTGGTCTGAATTTTTATCGAGCAGAAATGTGCTGTTGCACGACATGCGCATGTTCTGCAGAGCAATCATCAACCGCCGCTGATCCTTTTCCGTTAAAAAACCTAACCGGCGCCATTTATGTACGATCCTCGCGACAATCAGCTGATTCTCCGCATGGTGATTCCATTGTTCGTCCGTCATTGGAACGAAGTGTTGTTGATCCACCCGTTCGGGCAGTTCTTGCAGCACTTCATCTTTCGTCCGGCGAATCAAAATCGGTTCCAGTGTCTTGCCAATTTGAGAAAGGTTGTGATATCCCACGACTTTTCCCACATCATCCACTTTTTGATGGTTGGATAAAAAGCGGAATAGCGGCCCAAGGCGGTAGCGGTCGACAAACTCGACAATGGAGTGCAGTTCTTCCAACCGGTTTTCCAGCGGCGTGCCCGTCAGCACGATCGCGTATTCCGATTGCAGGCGTTTGACACATTGCGCACGGCGTGTTTTCCAATTTTTGATCCGTTGCGCTTCATCGAGAATGATGATATCCGGCGCCCATTCTTCGATCAGATCCAAATCGTTGTGAATGACGTCGTAGTTGATGATTTTGTAGAACGAATCCAACTGGTAAGCGGCGCGGCGCTTGGTCCGCAGGCCCTCAACCACATGGATGGAACGGGAGGTGAACCGTTCGATCTCCTGTTGCCATTGATGCTTGAGAGAAGTTGGTCCGACGACAAGAACGCGTTCGATCCCAGCGGTTTGCGCCAGAATTTCCACAGCGGCGATGGCCTGGATTGTTTTCCCCAAGCCCATGTCGTCCCCGATCAGACACCGTCCTGCCTTGGCGGCGAAGAGAGCGCCTTTGCGTTGATAAGGATACAATTCCACATTGAGAAGATTCCGGAATTGGGGGCTCGATATCCCTTTGGGAAAGCGTTTTTCAATCTGTTTACGCCGTTGCTCACCATCCCGCAGCTGCGCGGCGAATTGGAGCGCGTCTTCATAACAGCGCAGTTCATGCCCGTTCTTGGGCGCGTTGCTGACAAATGTATGGAAGCGGGAGATGGCTTTTGGTTTGAGCGCGCCTTTCTCATCAAAATACCGGGACGCGTATTTCAGCAATTCCTCTGGGCACTCGATTCCCGGTTTGAAGCGCAATTCCCTATGGGAGCCGTAGTGGAGATACAATTCCGAATAGGTGGGATGAAATCCCTCTTCAAACGCTTTTTTCGCGCCCCGTTTGTGTTCGAGTTTGGCCAAGGTGAATTCGATATGCTTGCAAGTGCCGAGAGTGTTGATTCGGAAGTCCGGACACGAACAATAATTTTCCCCTAGATCCTGTCCTCGAATCGCCACACGATACGCGCCGCCTGTTTCCGGATTCTTGACGAGGAACTCGGAAAAAATCGGTTCAGAACCTAAATTCTTTAAATCAAAATTCTGTTCCCGTCCATATTCTCTGCGCAGCCGTATCTGCCATTCTTCCAGTGACATCTCGGCTGGTTTCCGGGTACGGGGTGTTTTTTTCGGTTTCTTCGCAATCTTCTTCCCCGTGCTTTTCAGTTTCGTAATTATTTCTGTTTTTGTTTGGCTCTTTTTCAACGCGACTCTCTACCTTTCGTAAAAAAATCGTTTTTAAAAGAACATAAAGATTCTATCAGATCGGACTAATTTTCCACTTTAATAAAATCAGACGAGGCTCCCCTAAATAGAATAAGGAGCCTCGTATTTGTGTATAGGGTTGAAAAGCCGTTATTCCACTAAAAACTCAGGCGCCTCTGAATAGCCAAAATTCATGACTCCACCGGTATTCTCTTCATCTTCGGTCTGGCTTAACACATACCAGGAATAGATCGTCTGATTGGATAAGGCGGGTCCCGTGTAGGCCGCTTCGGTTCCCGTCAGATCCGTTTGAGACCAGACCATTTCACCGCAGCGATCAATGAGAAACACGTCATACACCATTGAAGGCGTGTCTTCTGGAACGGACCAGACGAACGAAAACGGAGGGGAAATCCGTGGATAGTCTACTGGAGATTCCAACGTCACTGGGATCGCGGCTTTCATGATTAGATTGACTTCTTTGTCTTCTCCCGGCGCCAATGTGATTAATTCACCCGCTCCATTTGTGAATTGGGTTTCTTCACTGAGCGCCGTGCATCGAACCAGATACGTTCCCGCTGGAATCTGATTGAGTTCATAACTCATGGAATAGAGATCTTCTACTTCGGATAGATCATCTCCGAATGAGATAATCGACTTGATCCATTCCATCTGCTCGCAGCCGGTTTGCGCGTCTTGGCTGTATAACACCACAGTGGCGAATACAAAATCAACCGGTTCCCCATCTTCCCGCACGAGGGAACCATACACATGCGCGCCATTCTCGCGGGGGCCTAAATCGACATTCACATTGGCTGTATCTCGCGGCGCAGTGACGGAAATTCCCGGAACGCACACTGTTTGTAGATAAACCGTATCTCCATCTGACGTCGTGGAGTTACCGAAAAGGTCAGTGAAATCGGGTATATCAGGAAAATCGGGTATGTCGGGAATATCAGGAAAATCAGGTATATCAGGGAAGTCGGGAAAATCCGCCGGTTCCATCGGCTTGAATTGAACGTCGTATGTTCCTGAAGGCAAGTCCGGTGATGGTATATTCTCCGCTCGTATCCATCAGGAATTGAACATCAAAAACCGGCTCCAAGGTTCCAGCGACATATACCGTAGCGTCCACGGTTGTGAAAAGCGGCGCGGTATAGTCTTCGCCGTCCCAGATCTGAATCAAGCCGCTGATACTTCCCGCAGAGATAAATTGAACGCTCACCGGCGCCGCGTCTGTGAGTCCCGGCGCGGAGGCGCTTACGGTTACTTCTTCCGCCACGGAGTCATAAAGAGTGATTGTTTCACCGGATGGATTATCAACTTGCACTTCCGTCGATTGGGCGTCATATTCAAATTGGGCGGAACCGGTCACATTGACCGTCACAGTTCTTTTCGCGGCGCCGCCTTCTGTACCCGGATTGACGATCCGCCCATTCGCGTCGATTAGATCTACAATGATATAGACACCTCCGGTGTACATGTAATCATATTCGGATTGACTGACCGGCGATTCTGGATCGCAGACGGTTAACCGCAATCCGGCGGCAGTGTCCGATGGCGGAGGTGTCGGTTCGGTTCCCTCCCCAGGTGTGAGAGTAATGGTCAAGAACTGGGAATTAACGAAAGGATATTCCTGCTCGAACGGTTCGAATCCCTCTTTTTCCACCCTGTATAGTAAATGTTGATGGTTCGGGGACGCCAACGTTGATATCATGGAAAAAACTTCCATATCCATCGGTTCGTAACCGTTTGATCGAAGACGGTTACGTCTGCGCCGGCGATCGGCGATCCATCCGCTGCTGAAATGACTGTGCCATATAACATAAACCAGCCATTGATCGTCGTCGTAGGAGTCGGATTGGGAGGAATTGTTGGAGTTGGAGTAATGTTATCTTCATGTTCGACACTGATCGGAACGGGATCGATTTCATCGTTGTCGAGAAACTCTCCGTTGTAACACCGGTCTGGATCAATCAGATACACGTCAAAATTATCGACGTAGACTGTGATTGTTCGTTCAACTTCGGATTATGAATTTGGAACAATGGTTGGAATCCAACGGTCGGTGGGGAATAATGCGCGGTGATGCGTTTGTATTGATGGTCGAATACCGCCCCGTTGCTTGGGCTGCTCGTGACGGACATAGAGAGCCGGTCCTTGATCGACACGCGGCGACAGTGATCGCCGCTTCCGGACCGTCGTGCGTAGAAATTACACCGGATCACACCGCTTCGATCGGTTGGGATCGCAGGCCCAAAAACCATTACACCTTCATTGGGACCCGCGATGATAATCGCGCCGCGTCCATCCGTCGCTCCATCGAACGCGCCATCCGTTGGTATCGATCCGAACGAAATCTGCCCCTGCGGATACGCGCCAAAGCCCGGTCCCATCACGGTGAGATTGTTTTCCTCCGCTGTATTCCCGGAGAAATCAATCCGTATGGGATCATCCTGAGCCGGCGCCAAAGCTCGCGGTGATCCCAATTAGTAAAAAAACTCCATAACACCTTATAAAACGATTCATTACGGTTCCTCCCAAAAGACTCTGCTTTCTAAAAGGTTAATATGAAAACTATGATCAGGATATGATCAAGTAGATATTATATTTATCTTTATGAAAAACGGCTATACATAATTTACTGATTCTATTGACAGGGGGGGGACCTCCTGGATAGTATCCTCCCATACCAACCGCCGCTGACACCCCCTCCAAGGGATGATCCAAAATCGGGCATATTGGGCAAGTTGTTGATAACATCATATCCTCCCACAACTTGACCGGTCTTGCCGACAATCTTGCTTGCGATATCAAAACGCTTTCGAAAATTTCCCCGGCGCGTTGGCAAATGATAATGCGAAGTCGGCCCGGCTGCCCCCAGTTTTGCCACTTTTTCGAACCTCCGCCTGATGATCCATTTGATGAACCGTTCGAGTTCGAATAATCCACGCCGCGATCCACAAGCCATCCCGCGCCTTCGGCGGCGCCACGGGCACATTGATATCTTGCGTATCGGGGAACAGCAGCTCTTGTCCAATATCAACATCGCCTGAAACCGCGGAGAGAGTTCCACTTGCTATCATATAGCCGCCAATCACCCATCCTGGAGGACCCGCCCCTAATGCGACGATTCCCGCAAACACAGACATACCGCCACCCGCGACTTTCAGCGCTCCTTTGCCGATCCGGTTCCAATCCCGTCCATTATTTGAATCTGAAGAATTCGGCGTGGGGCTGCAATCCAATCCCGTGGGATCGATGTAATTCACGGGATCGTTCATGACGTAACTATAAAGGTTTGTCTGCCCGTTTCCAAACAACAGAGGATCAGCGCTGATCCAGCGTCCTGTCTCGCTGTCGTAATCGCGGAGACCGAAATGCGTCAAACCGGAGTCCGCGTCATAGAGACCGCCCGCGAAGCCGAATGGTTGAAGCCGGGATTGGTGTCTTCCAAAATCTGGTCCGAATTCATCGTATTCCAAGCGTTGCGCGATTTCGCCTGTCTCTGCGTCGATCACCAACCGGGGCTTCCAAGTTGATCGTGATGATCCGATAGACGCTATCCCCTTTGATCATATAATCGGGTGTCTTGCCCTTTGTGCGTAAACAAACCGCTGACAATCTGATTATTGGAATCCAGTTCGGCGGCGGGAGAGAGGATATTCTCATAAATAAAGCCTTGAACCAAAGCGCCGTTGATTTTCTTGCCGATCCGCCGGCCACGGCCATCCAGCACATACGCGATGACGCTTCATCCGGCAGCGTGATTGTTTCCAATCCTCCCAGCGCGTTGTACTGATATTCGGTTACCTGTCCTGCTTCCGTTTTGCGGATCAACTCGCCGTTTTCATTATAGTCCATACGATTTCGAACCATATTGAAGCAGCCGGTCACGGTCGTCGTAGACGCCTGTCATCGTTCCTTCAGCGCCTGCGTATGTCAGCCGGTTTCCGTTGGCGTCGTAAGTATACACGGCGGCTGTGGCGCCCGTTTTCCTTGACTTCCTCTAACCGTCCACGCAGATCGTATTGATAGTCAAAGATGTTCGTATCGCCATTGACCGTTTCGGTTTTTGTGACAACGCGGCCGAGTTTATCCCCGCGTATACTGAACTGAATATGCTTCTTGTCCATTGGCGAGAGCTGAATAATCGGTAATTTCTCCAAAGTCATTGTACTCAATCGCATCGGACACTTCTCCCAAGGCGGTTTCCGTGACCGAGCCATTCGCTGGATCGCGTTTGATTTGAAGGGAACCGGCTTGAACAAGCAATCCGTCCAGATCGTATTCAAAACGATAGCGTCTTCCCCATTGACTGCGGTAGAAGCGATCCGGAAATCCCGGTCGAATGTCCGGTTCACACTCCCTTGAATGGGACCGGACCATCGGGTTTCCGTGGGCAGGGAGCCATCTTTTTGATACGAAAGGACAAACGCCATTAGGCGCGGTGATGGTGGAAATATCTCCCGTTGTCCGTCGTAGTATATGTCCATTCTCCATCCGGAGTCGTGAGAGTAGCCAACTGCCCGTTGGCGTCGTAATCGGCGTTGATGAGTGATCCATCAAGCCGCCGCGCTGCGAATGATGCGGCGGTCGGCGTCGTATATCAATTCCGATGAATTTACAACGCCATCCACGGCTGGCGGCGTATAGGAAGCGAACTGATTCCGGGAGGTATAGTTTATCGTATGCGCGGGTCGTCCAGGCGGTGTGATTGAGGTGAGTGATCCATCTTCGTTATAGGTATAGCCGATCTCCTGTCCGTCAGCGAATGTTTGTTTTTCCAATCCGGTCCGCCGCATCGTATTCGAATTGCGCCTCTTGTCCCAATGGATTTGTGATAGAAACGAGTTTCCCTGTTTCGTCATATTCCAGTGTGAATGTTCTCTCGCCCGTCTCCTGCGCCTATTGTGTAGGAGGTTAATTTACCCTTGTCATCATATGTATAGGTTGTGGGGAATCTGTCGCCGAACTGACTTTCAATGGGAAATCCCAGCTCATTAAATGTAATTGCGGATTTTCTCTCTTCCGGCGATGTTGCGGATAGGATCTGGTTTTCCGCATCGTATTGGGAGACATACTTGGCGCCGTTGATCTCAAAGACATCGGTTAGATAGGTGAGTGTTCGAATGTCATTCGGATCGCTGTATTCCGCCGTACGATGGAGTGACGCTTCAGTGGTTAATCCTGACGGCGCGGCAATCGACGCGCTTTTGA
>CAXXSM010000043.1:0-22264 GCA_963663405.2 bacterium
GGCGGTTGGACCGCCTGTGGATTTTCGTCGTTGATGAATACGATTAATACGCCGCCATTGCGCGCCCATTCTTCAAGCCACTCATCAGGCGGTGTCTGGTAGATGGCGGTAAGAATCGCCGCTTGGGCTCCGATCAGATCCGCCTGTGTCAATTGCTTTACAATTTTCGGTTGGATCACGGATAGATCCGCGCCGGGTGGGGCGAGAGCGCGGGAGAGGTAGTGACTGGCCGGGCGGTCTGAATCGGCTTGGGGATCGGTGATGACTACATTGAGTGTCTTAGGGAGACGCGCTGTGAAATAGCGGCGGTTATCCAATTCGAGACCGTCGGCTGTGAGGGAAAGATAGCCGTGAAGGTTTTCTGCGTCATTGGTTGCGTTATTCATGATAGCGCTGGGGGTAAATTCGAATTGGATTTCGGCGGCGGCGCCTGCGGGGATGTACAATCGTTGTTCGCTGATTTTTTTGTTTTGTACAAATAGCGAACAGCGTGGGGTAAGTTCGGTTTCACCGTAATTTTTAACCTTCGCATGGATTCGCGCAGGGACATTTTTGAGTGTTTTCGTTAGAGAAAGATCGAGTGAATCGATGGCGGCGTTGGGGGCGGGCGCTTGGGCGCAGTCGACGATTAGAAAGCGTAGGTTGGCCTCAACAATCTCCTGTGGATCGACGTGATCCCATCCACTCGCCTGCAGGTCTGTGAAGAGAAACACCTCGCGGGCGCCTGCGCTGGAATTTTTTAACAGATGGGGGAGGAGCGAGAGAGAGGGGGCGATGTTGGTTTCTCCGGCGGAAATTTTAAAATTGGAGAGGATTTGACGTGTCTCCATCCGGTCCGCCGTCCAGCCGGGTGTGAGGAGGCGGGCGGTCCGATCGCAAGCGATGACAGCGGTCCGGCTGCCTGGTCCCAATGAATCTAGAATCGCCAACGCCGCACTGCGGGCGCGTTGATGAATGGGTTCGGCTCCGGAAAGGGCGCTCATGCTGTAAGACGTGTCCATGATGAAGATGGCCTGGCGGCTGTCGGCTCCGAGAAGGGACGAGAACCATCCTCCCGCCGACATGGGGCGCGAGAAAGCGAAGACCAACGAGGTGAGCAGCAAGAGCCGCAGAAACAAGAGGATGAATTGACGCAGGTTCAACGCGCGGCCCACGCGCCGTTGCGAAGCGCTCAGAAAACGGAGAGAGGGGAAGAGAACCCGCTCCCGTTTCCGGCGGGCGATCATATGAATCACGATTGGAACGGAAAGTCCGATCAAACCGAGTAGAAACGAGGGATTTAAAAAGAACATAGAGAACGTCCCCGCATGACAAAACAGAATATTATATACTGTATATCATAGAGTTGTGAATTTTGTCAGGTTAAAGTTTTGTGAGGGGGAGGGGGAAGATTTTGATTTTATATCCCATCTGTATCGAATCAATTGAAATAATGTGATAAAATTGAGTGGTTTTTTTGACCAATGTAAACGATTCGTGTTTTTTGTTCAGGAGAATGATTATGTCGTATGTTCATAGATTGCGCCGCAGAGAATTTATGACTACATCCGCTGGATTGTGCGCCATTGCGCTGACTCCAAATTGCTGGGCTGTGGAACGGAAGAAATCGAAGAAACGGAAATTCCGTTTTAAGCGATTCGAGCCGGAAAAGACATTGGGAAAAGTGTATTCCATCACGCCGGAGGATGGCAATTACGTTCATACCTATTATGATATTTGCCCCTTCAGCGCCACGCAGCGTTATGTGGCCGCGACGCGGCTTCCCTTTCAAGATCGTGTGCCCGTTCTGGGGGATGCGGCGGATGTCTGTGTCATTGATTTGAGCGAAGAAACCATCGAGACGGTCTACACAACAAAAAGCTGGGGTTATCAAACCGGCGCGAACGCGCATTGGGGCGCGTCGGACCGGATGTTGTATACCAATGATGTGATCGATGGGCGGGCGGTTTGCGTGGGGATTGATCTGGAAACCGGCCAGACCAGGGCGTTTGCAGGACCGATGTATGATATCGCTCCGGATGAATCCTGCGTGATCGGTTTTCCTTTGGAATTGATGGATGTAACGCAGCCGGGGTATGGCGTTCCCGCGAAAGATCCTAAAAATCCTAAAAAACTGCCCCCCGGCGCCGCCACGGATGAGGGAATCTGGCGGACGGATTTGAAAACCAATGAAAAGAAACTGTTAGTCAGTTTGGCGGATACCGCCTCCCTAGTTCCGGAACCGCCGCCGCAACCTGGGGGAACCTTCTATTACTGGCATTCGAAATTCAATAAACAAAGCACGCGTATTATGCAGGTTTTGCGATGTATGTTCCCCGATGGCTCGGGGGGGCGGAATGTCAATGTGTTTACATTTAACACGGATGGAAGCGAGATTCATCGTACCCAGAGTTTTCCAATTTGGGGGCATGGTGGCGGTCATCCCAACTGGCATCCGGACGGCGAACATCTGTTGCGCAACTTAAAACCGGATGGAAAGCGGGATCGTCTTTGCAAAATCCCTTACGATGGTTCGGACTTCACAATTCTCAGCGAAACCATCGATGGGGGCGGACACCCGACGATTGAGCCACGCGAACGCTATATCGTCACGGACGCGTTCCCGTATGATGAAAGGCAACTTGTCAAGATTCGGTTAATTGATCTAGCCAACCAGTCAGAAGAACCTATTTGTGTTATACCCACGATTGACAGGCGCGCATTGAAAGAAATGGTCATGCGCCTGGATGGCCACCCCGCCTGGAGCCGGGATTATAAGAAGGTTGTCTTTCAAGCGGCGCCTGAAGGGATACGCCAGCTGTTTCTAGCGGATTTGGAGGAAGTAATTTAGCGGCGAATTGTATAGCCCTGTATCACTATATTATTGGGTAATTGAGAAAATGAAAACCAGTAAACATATCTTTATCGCGCTGCTCATTGTCATAACAAGTTATACGTTTGCGGAATCCCTTGAATTAACTGATAGGGATATTGGGTATACACGTCAGGTAATAATTGACAAAGAAAGTGGCTCCATTGTTTCAAATACCAAAATAAATCTGAAAGCTGGTTTTGGTGATTCCCATTCAACAATTAATGATAATGGTATGATATTTTCATATGGTAACCTTATTAAAAAAATGAATGGTAGTTTCAGTTATTCGGTTTTATCGAATGTTTCAAATACAATTTATAACCCTCAATTTTTAACTGAAAATCAAATATTAAGTTATTGGAAAACGGATAGTCAATACCAGAGGACATTATTTTTCTATGATATTGAACAAGAAAAGATCGTAAATACATTCTCATTTAATAGTTTACGACCTGAAAGTATAGGTATGCCAGCAATCAGCCGTGACGGTTCAACCGTAGCAATGTATATAAAACCTTATCTGAATTTGTTCGAATATAATGATGGAGGCTTTGAAAAAGTAGTTGAAATTGCACCTTATACTGCTTCTCCCGATCTTGTGATTGCGAAACATGGGGAAAGAGTGTTTTATTACATTTATAATATAGATCAAATTGCTTATGCAGAAAAGAAAGATGGAACTTGGTTAAAAAATGTAAATTTATTAACACCACGTTTATTCATCGATGGTTACGACATGCCTCTTCGATTGGTTGATATTGCAAATGATGGGAAAACCATACTCACAAAGACGACCAATTGGCCTTTGGAGAGACAGTATATCGCTCTCATCCACGAAGAAGATGGAAAGTGGGGGGAACCTGAATTGGTCGGCGATTATTACTTGCCTCCTACCGATGGGCCTGTATATGAAGCTTTTGTATATACTTCAGAAGATGCCCGAGTGATCGCCGTTCGGCAGCCAATAGTCAGCTCCCACGTCTGGCCCGGGGAAATAGTCGTGGTTTCTTATGATATCTTTGTGTTTATCAAGGATAATAAGGGACGCTGGGATAAGTTTCAGGTCAATCCATCAGACGTCCCCGCCGACCTGGGGAGTGACGTTCTTCTCTCCCCCAACGGCGAAACATTGTATTGGGTTCCCTCCATCCCCGATTCCCCCATGTCTGGAATCCTTAATGGGGATCTATACAAGTAAGGAGAAGAGTACAAGCGGAATTGTCATCATGAACACTTATAAAATCATACTTATTGCGTTACTCGTCACTACAACAAACTTAGCATTTGGTCAATCTCTGGTGTTAACCGATAGGGATATTGGGTACACACGCCAGGTAATAATTGACAAAGAAAGTGGCTCCATTGTTACAAATACCAAAATAAATCTGAAAGCTGGTTTTGGTGATTCTCATTCGACAATTAATGATAATGGTATGATATTTACTACTAGAAACATTATTAACAATATAAATGCTAGTATAAGTTATACAGATTTGCCTGATGTTCCTAATACAGTTTATGATCCTCAATTTTTAACTAACAATCAACTGCTAAGCTACTGGGAATCTGGGAGTGAATATCATAGAACGCTAGTTTTATATGATATTGAACAAGACAAGATTATGAATACGTTCTTGTTTAGCAGTTCACCACCGAATAAAACATATGGAAGAGCAATCAGCCGTGATGGTTCAACTGTTGCAGTGGTAATAGAGCCTTTTTTTACTATGTTTGAATATAAAGACGGCGACTTTGTGAAAGAAGCAGAAATTGGTCCTTTTGGTGTTGCCACAAATCTATTTATTACAAAATATGGAGAAAGAGTATTTTACTCTTATAGTGGAGATCAAATTGCATATATTGAAAAGAAGGAAGGAAATTGGATAAATAATTTAAATCTAATTAAACCAAATCTAAATATCGATAGGTATGACATGCCTCTTCGATTGGTAGATATTGCCAATGATGGGAAAACCATACTTACCAAGACGGATGTTTGGCCTTTGGAGAGACAATATATCGCTCTCATCCACGAAGAAGATGGAAAGTGGGGAGAACCTGAATTGGTCGGCGATTATTATCTGCCTCCTACCGATGAGGATGTTTTTGAGGCGGATGTTTATACTTCAGAAGATGCTCGAGTGATCGCCGTTCGGCAGCCAATAGTCAGCTCCCACGTCTGGCCCGGGGAAATAGTCGTGGTTTCTTATGATATCTTTGTGTTTATCAAGGACAATAAGGGACGCTGGGATAAGTTTCAGGTCAATCCATCAGACCTCCACGCCGACCGGTGGAGTGACGTTCTCCTCTCCCCCAACGGCGAAACATTGTATTGGGTACCCGCCACCGCCGATTCAACTATGTCAGGAATCCCCAATGGGGATCAATACGAGTGAGGAGAAGAGTACGCGCGGAATTGTCATCATGAACACTTATAAATTTATTATTGTATTCCTAGCCGCCACAACAAGCCTTGCATTTTCCCAATCCCTTGTGTTAACCGATAGGGATATTGGGTACACACGCCAGGTAATAATTGACAAAGAAAGTGCCTCCATTGTTTCAAATACCAAAACAAATCTAAAAGCAGGTTTTAGTTATTCCCATTCAACAATTAATAATAATGGTATGATATTTTCTGCTGGAAACCTGATTACTACCATAAATGCTAGTGTTAGTTATTCGGATTTATCGAATGTTCCAAATACTGCTTTTGAACCCCAATTTTTAACTAATAATCAACTACTAAGCTACTGGGGATCTGCAAGTGAATATCACAAAACGTTAGTATTCTACGATATCGAACATGATAAGATTATAAATACATTCATATTTAGCAGTTCACCTCCGATAAGTATGGGTAAGCCCACAATCAGTCTTGATGGCTTAACCATAGCAATGAAAATAAAGCCTTATCTAACATTGTTTGAATACATTGACGGTGCCTTTATAAAAATATCAGAAATAGATCCTCTTGCTTCTGCCACAGATCTTTTTATTACCAAAAATGGGGAAAGAGTATTTTATTATAAAAGTGGATATAAAATTGGGTAATGTCCCTTCATAGTTGACAATAAATTATAGTGAGTATAATATTACCTTCAAGAAGAAAACTTTCTTGGAGGTGAGTTATGACAGCCTTGACGAATGTGTTTTGCCCAAACAAGGATTGTAAAGATTACGGATTGAGAAATCAAAATAACATCGGGACGCGTGGAATGTATGGGAAAGACAAAACAAGGACTCTTCTCTATTGTCGGACTTGCGGCCATCGCTTCGCGGAAACCAAGTGTACGGCTTTTTTTGGACTTCATCTCCCCGGTGAAACGATTCAACAGATTATTCACCATGCGGCGGAAGGAGTCAGCGTTCGCGGAACCGCTCGATTACTGAATCTTGATAAAGACACAGTGAACCGAGTCATCCTTCGCGCCGGTGAACACTGTGCTTTGGTTTTATCCAATTTACTCCATTCCCTCCAGATGACCGAGGTCCAACTGGACGAACTCTGGACCTTTGTAAAAAAAAGAAAAGTGTTAGCGAAGAAGAATTGGAAAAGGAGTATGGGCGGACATGGATCTGGACGGCCATTGATAGCACAACCCGATTAATCATCACGTTTCTCATTGGAGATCGGACGCTGGAAGACGCACACAGTTTTTTAAAAGACTTGATTTCACGAATGAACGAGAAACCCTTATTTGTGTCGGATGAACTCCCCCATTACGAGAATGGACTCGAAGAGATGTTTCACACGCTGATTCAGCCGGAACCGACGGGGCAGCGAGGCCGCCCCAAAAATCCGGAGAAAATTGTCCATGAAGATTTGGATTACGCAACCGTTCATAAGACCCGAAAAAATGGGTGTATAGTGAACGTTGAAACCAAAGTGGTTTTTGGCTCGGAGAGCCGGATTGCCAATCGGTTGGAAAGTACACCAAGTAACACAGTAAATACATCTTTCGTTGAACGATCGAACTTGAATTGGCGATTATGGGACGCCCATTTGAGACGGCAATCGACGACATTCGCCAAATCCATACGCTGGTTAAAAGCCAAATTTTCATTGGTGGTCGCTTGTTACAATTTCATCCGGCCCCATGAGACTTTGAGTCGGCAGAGCGATCGATCATTTACTCCTAAAACGCCAGCGATGGCTGCTGAATTGACCGATCATCCATGGTCACTCGCTGAATTGTTATGGTTCCCATCAATATGTCAATAATTTGGGGACATCACCTAAAATTGCTTATATTGAAAAAAGGGAGGGTAGTTGGATAAATAATGTAAATATTTTATCACCTCTTTTGTTTATCGATGAGCAAGAGATGCCACTTACTTTGGTAGATATTGCCAATGATGGGAAAACCATACTTACCAAGACGACCTATTGGCCTTTGGAGAGACAATATATCGCTCTCATCCATGAAGATGATGGAAAGTGGGGGGAACCTGAATTGGTCGGTGATTATTACCTTCCTCCTACCGATGAGGCTGTTTTTGAGGCGGATGTTTATACTTCAGAAGATGCCCGAGTGATCGCCGTTCAGCAGCCAATAGTCAGCTCCCACGTCTGGCCCGGGGAAATAGTCGTGGTTTCATATGATATATTTGTGTTTATCAAGGATAATAAGGGACAATGGGATAAGTTTCAAGTCAATCCATCAGACGTCCCCGCTGACCGGTCGAGTGACGTTCTTCTCTCCCCCAACGGCGAAACATTGTATTGGGTTCCCGCCACCGCCGATTCAACTATGTCTGGAATCCTAAATGGGGATCTATACGAGTGAGGATTTTTCTCATTGGCTCAATTTTGGCGCGTAGATATCCAGGCCTTTTTGGTAGTGGATGGGGGCTTTGGCGCGGATGGGTTTGAGGCGGGGGGCGGCGTTGTTGCGGATTGGGTGGACGCGGAAGAGGTAGGTGTGGCCGAATTCGGGTCCGTTGATGAATTGGGGATTCAATAATTTTTGCCCCAGTTTCCATTCATAATAATCTGCGGGGGCTCCGGTTCTACCTAGATATGTGGATGGGCCTCCATCTATAGAGACGTAGAGGTGAAAATCATCGGCTCTGATTGTTCCGGCGTTCCATCGAAGGGCGATTGAACGGGCGTTCTCTAGATCCGAGTCCACTGATCCGGAAAGATCGCGGGTCGTTTTGAGGTTGTCCGTTACGATCAAGGTGTTTTCCGGCAATTCAACCGGCTCCGGTTTCGCCGATTCGGGCAGGGGGGCGAATCGGTTTCCCCATTGCGCCGCTGGGATGATTACGCCTGATCCTTCGATATAGATGAGTAGATTCTCTACACCATCCTCCCGTTCGCGAAGGCGTTTTTCGTATTCACTGTAAGGGACGTAGAACAGATTTCCGCAACGCAGTTTTTTGTTGAGAATCTGGAGGAGCGAACGGCAGCTGAGGGAATTGGGATCGTCCGGTCCAATCCACCAGATTTTGTGAAATTCCATATTTCGTGGGATTGTTTCCATCACCCGTTGGCGCAAAGAGCGGAACAACGCTGAATGGCGGATGTAATCGTTCCAAGAAGGGGTGAACCAGTGGGTCATTAGGAAGAGGACAAGCGCGGCCGCCGCGAAGGATTGGAGCGTCCAGCGGGTGATGACGCTCCATCGAAATTTACGGGCGCGCAGCCATTGAAAAGCGTCTTCGAAAATCGATCCGGTCAACGCGCAGAAGGGGGCGCAGGCGAGATACACATAGCGGGACGCCATGTAATCCGACCATACGGAGACGGGCAGCAGGGCGAGAACAATCCAACCAATCCAGAAGCGGTATTCGCGTTTTCCCCAATATCCGATAGCGCAGAAGCCTGCCAAGGCGGCGAGTCCGAAACCGGTGTCGAATAGGGGATGGGTGCGCCAGAACAGAACTTCGCGGATGGTTCCATGAAAGGGAAAGAGCGCGCCGGAGAAGGGATTAAGCAGGCGTGTTAGATACCGCAGCAGCGTTTCCGCCATTGCGGGGAATGAGAAGGAGAACGCGGGTAGAATCCCGCTGTGGCGTGTGACGTTGGTGAGTGTGAATGCAATGTACGCGATCGAGGCTACCGCGAGGGTGGCGTAGAACCATCCACGGCGGCGCAGCGTTTCATGCCATGTGTTCTTTTTGATCCCCCATCGATCAAGGAGGAATAAGACCGGCGCGGCGCCGATTGCGATCTCTTTCGTCATGAGAGCCAAGGCGCAGAATACGAGAGACGCCGCCAGGGGGCCTATGGAGCCGCGTTGTAAATGGCGCTGGAATGTGATGAGCGCGCAGAGAATCCACGTCAGCGTTAATAGATCGGACATCGCAGCGATCCAGGCCACCGCTTGCCAGGGCGCCGGGTGCAGAGCGAAAAGAAGCGCCGCCCAAACGCCCGATCGTTCCTGGTTGCGTTCGCGGAGGAATGTACACAACAAGCAGGCGTTCAGCGCATGAAGCGTTAGCGAGACAAGATGATAGAAGAAAGCGTTCAGCCCAAAGAGCCAATAGAGGATAGAAAGGAGAAACGTGAACGCAGGGCGCCAAAATCCATTGCCCCAGACTTCGAAAGATCGAGTCAGGACGGAATAGAACGAGCCTTCCTGGATGGTTAAATGGGCGGCGTGCAGCTGAACCCAATCCCCCGCGACGAAGTAGACGCCCAAACAAGAAGACGCGGCGGCGCCGCCGGCGCAGGTGATGAGTATGTATTTTTTTAGTTTATGAAAATGTGGTGTTTGGTTCAATTTGGGATGCTCTATGTCGCTGCGCTTACTATGTGGTTTGAATCGTCAGTTCTCCACGAAACGTTTGATTATCAGAAGAAATTAGGAATATATAAGCGTATCCACCTCCACCCCATGTCGCATCTTCGCAGAGAGACCAATCAAGTTGGGCAATAAAGTAAAGACGTTCATTATCTTTGGTTCCCGGTGGTTCTGGTTCTTGAACCCATGATGGCCATCCGCCCAATTTCCTTTTCGTGATATGAATAACACCGGGATAAAAGTTCTCGTCTAAGTCATCCTCCAATTGTGGGTAATCGTCGGGAACGTTTAGAAACATATTCATTGTATCTTCATATCCCGGCGCATCCATTACATCACGGAATGTGACCATGTGTGGATCAATCACCACTTCTGCGATTGTTCCCAAACCGTCGGATTGTTTGGCGCTAACGTTTGTCAGGACAGAAATATCATAACCGGATGTGGCGCCAAGGGAACAGTTCCATCCCCATGACATTTTACCTTCATAGGAGCATTGCTGACAGTAGTGAAACGAGATAAGAGAATCGCTCTGTGATTCAAAACCGGGCGCATCCGATAAGCGGAATTGCGTCATGAAAGACATTCGATGACCTTGAGCGCACTTGGGACGTGGAACATCGGCGGGCCACCACGGAACGCCGGAGATTTTCGTGATAGGTTCACATCCGGAATCACCTGGAGTTACAATCATCTCTCGCGCTGGTCTTTGATGTTCGAGTAATGTTTTGCGGAAATATTCGGATGATATCGAGTTTGGTTTCATTTGTGATCTCTCTATTCTTGTATAAACAATTCCCGAAACTGTTCTCTTTCCTTTACTAAAGGCGCTATGTCTTCTTGCAGGAGATAGCCTTGGTTGACCATTTCTTTTGCGCAGGCTTTGTATTTTTCTACATAGTCTTGGAAACTGGTGTAGCGTTCTTCGATGGAAGGGCGGGGATCGCCTAGGCGTTGGCGTTCTTTTTTTGTTTTTGGGAAGGGGATGTAGGAGCCGTTCATGCTGACTAGCTCATTGTCCGCTCCGGCTTGGGGATTGCGGAGGTTCCAGCCGGTGAATGTGGCTAGGGGGATTTCGAGGTCGGGGAGGCGGATGCCTCCGATGGGATTGCCGTCCCGATCGCAGCGGGGGACATAGGTGTTGTAATGGCTTAGTTCGGTAGGGGGGGCGATGGTTATGTTTTTTTCTTGTTCAAAATGCGGCCCGTAATCGCATAGGGCGGATTGTTGGATGACTTCGGGATAGCGGACGCCGGGGATATAGGGGAAGCCGGTGGAGTCCTGCGAATAGCTGGCTAATGTGTTATTGGAAAAACGGGGATAGACGCTGGGAGGCGGCGCGCCTTCCCCGCGTACCCATTTGTTGAGTCCAGCGAGCAGGGCTTTCAGCAGGGGCGCGTAATTGGCTGGATTGTTCAGTTGCTGTCCGGTGGAGCGGCGCGCTGGATAATTGCTGGGTGAATGAGAGGTTCCCAGAAGCGCATAGAATCGAACGGTTTCGGGGATTACCGCATCGACGTTTCCTCCTGGATGGGTGTGGGAGAGGGAGGCTCCACGGGTCCAATAATCGGCGGATGTGTTGACGTTCATGATGTATGGGACTGCGCCGGTTTCGAAAGCGCGGCGGAGAATCCCATCGGTTTTGCCTGTCAGTGGATCGGTGGTTACCGCGTAGGTGAATGGGAACCTGTCGATGGGATAGAGATGGCCGTCATGTTGGAAATTGGTGCGCGTGGGTTGGGCGAACCGGGCGTTGAAGAATCCACGGCCCGCGCCCGCGACGTGGGGAATCAGGCCATCAAAGACGATTCGTCCATTTTCATCGGCGTTGAAGCCTTGATACAAGAAATCCCGCAGGAAGCGTCCGCTTTGGGAGACACCGAAACCGAGAGTGTAGCGGATGGATGTGGATGATTCGGCATCGTAGAGAGGATTGCGCGCGTTCGTCTCATGTTGAAGATAGGAGATTAAGTCTCGAACGGCCGCAAAACCCAGGCCCATAACGACTGGATTTTTCGCTTCATAGATTAATTCATATAGATATCCCGGCCTGAATCCGCAGGGAAGACGCAAGGCGACTTGGGGCAGCGAGGTCCATTCGGGATCTTCTTCCGGGAAGGCTTTCGTGATGATGTCCCATTGCGATCGAGGGATGGGGATTCGTGGATCTTTTTCCGCTCTCCGCCATGTGAGAGTGGCGTTCTTCAAGCCTGACTCAGTGGGAGGATACGCGCCATGAAGATCGAGGGCGGTGGATGGCCAGGAAATCGATAGAGTATCGAGTATTTCATTTTCTGGAACGGAGTTGGTGAATAGTTCTGCCTGTACGATCCCCGTAATTGGCTCTCCATTGTCGCTGGCGACGGGCGCGAGCAGTCGCAATCGGTCTTTGGCGGGCAGTAATTCTCCATCCCATCCACTCCAAACGAGTGTGTAGCCCTCGCGGAATAAATAGCCGTCGCCGCTGTCTTCGACGGTTTGTGGATCGTTTTTCATGGGAGCGCTGCTGAAGAAGCGGAGGGCTAGTTTATTGCCCCGATTGTTGACGTCGTAGAGAATGGCTCCATTTCCCTTGGATAGATCGGTGGGTTTGAGAATAAAGAGATCGGCTTTGTAGTGAACGTATCCATCCGGACCGCGATCCGCTTTGTCCAGATCGATAATACCTGTGTTTGCGGGCAGTTCTGGATCTACTGTGTAGAAAATCGTTCCAACGAGTTTTTCGTAGGAGCCGGTTTTTCCAAATTGATGGCCATCGGCGAAGATCTCACGCGATGTGATGTCAATATGTTCTACTTTCGCAATGGTCTGAAACGGGAGGAACGCGTATAGAAATACGATTAATGAGAGCCGGAAAATGTTTCTTTTCGTCCATTTAATCATGGTTTTGCCCTTCTGATTCTTTTTCTTGATCTTCTCATGTTGGAGAGTGGGCTGTCAAGGAACGGTTGTTATGATCTGTGGGCTATTGTTTTGGCTTATTCGAGAAGTGAGTACGTGTAGTTAGAGATTTTTTTTCGTACAAGATTGTGAAACCGATTTTGACGCCCAGGGTTGAAACCCTGGTCTATTCTAAAATGTCCCTACGGGACAGAAAGATTAGTCTTGTTTTTTAGTCTTGAAATGTGAAGAACGGATTTAATAGACGCTTCTCTTATTTATATACTCACCAGAAGTAAGATTTTAATAGTGATCGTACTTACGAATTGATTTTGTGTTCTTGTTTTTGATGACCTCGAATTCTTGGCTTTTTGCTATTTCGATCTATAATTTTTGTTTCTAAATGTTAGAAGAGAGAATGGTTTGATTTGGAATAAGCCTTCCTGCTGTTGTTCTAACAAGCCGATAATGGATCGCGGATCAATGCGGTCACTCCATCATAAACCGAAAGGATTTATCATGACCTTGATTAGAAACCACGCTCGTATGGCTCTTTGTTTGTTATTCATTCAAAGCCTGTTCGTATTGAATCTATCCACCGTTCATGCGTCTTCCATCCCTCTGCCGGAACATCCGAGGCCGGATTTTCAAAGGGCGGACTGGATGAATTTGAATGGGACTTGGCAGTTCTGTTTTGATTCTAAAGATGTGGGAATTGCGGAAAAATGGGTTGAGAAAGCCGAATCGTTTGAGCAGGAAATCCTGGTTCCGTTTCCGTGGGGATCGAAACTTTCCGGAATCGAGGACAAGGGTGATATCGGATGGTATACCCGTACTGTGACTCCACCCGCGTCTTGGAAGGGAAAACGGATCTTTCTCGTGATTGGGGCGTGTGATTGGCGGACCACCGCTTGGCTGGATGGGCATGAATTGGGAACGTATCAAGGTGGATACACGCCCTTTGAGTTTGAACTCACACCGTATATCCAACCTGGAATTGAATCCCGGCTCGTTCTCCGTGTGGATGACACAGAGCATCCTTTTAAACTGAACGGAAAGCAGGGATACGGTCCGGCGCGGGGAATCTGGCAGACTCCATACTTGGAAGCGCGAGGGAAAACACCGCTGGCGGGGATTCAATTCTCGCCGGATATCGATGAAGAGAAAGTGCTCGTTTGCGGTGAACTCATGGAACCGGCGCCTGCGGAATTGAGTTTCAATGTGGAAATCACCGCTGGTCAGAGCGTCAGCCAAACCATTTCCCGTGGTGAGAAAAAAATTGAATTTGAAATCCCCATCCCTCAACCGCGTCTTTGGTCGTTGGAAGATCCGTTTCTTTATGAAACAACAGTGAAAATAATAAGACCTGATGGGAGCGAGGACTGTGTCAATACTTATTTCGGTATGCGGAAAATCAGCGTTGTGAATCTTCCTGGAACAGAGATTCCTTATGTCGCTCTGAACAACAAACCGCTCTATCTCGAAATGACGTTGGATCAGGCCTATCATCCCGATGGATTTTACACATTTCCCAGCGATGAATTCATGCGTGATGAAATTCTGCGTTCCCGGCGCATTGGACTGAACGCCATGCGTGTCCATGTCAAAACGCCTATCCCCCGTAAACTTTATTGGGCGGACAAACTAGGGATGTTGATCATGGCGGATGTGCCGAACAGCTGGGGCGAGCCGGACGCGGACATGCGGAAAGAAGCGGAAACCGCCCTGCGGGGAATGATCCGCCGTGATTTCAATCATCCCGCGATTTTTTCTTGGGTCATCTTCAATGAGACATGGGGATTGAAATCGGGTAAGAAGGGAATCTATCTGCCTGAAACGCAGAAGTGGGTTCTTTCTATGTATACGCTAGCCAAATCTCTCGATCCCACGCGGTTGGTGGAAGACAATTCGCCTTGTCTTAACGACCATGTGGAGACTGATTTGAACACATGGCACTCCTATCTGCCTGGCTATGAATGGACTCGATATTTGGATAACGCCGTTAAAAATACGTATCCTGGTTCGGAATGGAATTTCGCTAAAGGATACAAGCAGTCCAACCAACCGATGATGAACAGCGAATGCGGCAACGTATGGGGGTATGAAGGAAGCGCGGGGGATGTGGATTGGAGCTGGGACTATCACCTCATGATGAACGCCTTCCGGCGAAGGCCGGAAATCTCGGGTTGGCTGTATACCGAACATCATGATGTGATCAACGAATGGAACGGCTATTACCGGTTTGACCGCTCCGAAAAATATACGGGAATGCCGGAATTGGCCGATGGAATGACACTGAACGATTTGCATGGAGATTGTTATATCGCGCTTAGTGATGCGCTCTGTCAAACCGTTGATCCAAGAGCGGAGATTCATGTTCCCGTCTATGCGTCTTTTTTCACGGATAAACCGATGGGGGATTCGCTGATCCTGCGCTGGGAACTTTATGGGTGGGATACTCTCGGACAACGTGAAACATACACTGCGTCTTCCCGGCGGATTCCCTATGCGCCTTGGATGAACAAAGAACTTGAACCTTTGATAATAAAAATGCCGGATGAATCTTCGTTGGCGGTTCTACGCATCGCGTTGGAAACCGAAGCGGGAACGGTTCTTCATCGGAATTTTACAACATTCCTCGTCGCTCAAGGACCGGCTCCGCGTGACCAGATCATCAACGACAATGGCAAGAAAAAACGAATTATCCGGATCGCTCCCGATCAATTCTCGAAAGCGGAATGGTCCCAAAAACAATGGAATGTATTGGATGGTCTAAAAGTGAATGGCGCGGGTACTGGATTTTTTGAATATCGGATTCCATGGCCGGAAGACCTTTCGGTAGGCGATATCGCCGACGCGGCGTTCCTTGTAGAAGCGTCCGCTAAGCAGCTGTTTGGGAAAGACCGGGAAGGCGCGGAGCGGTTGGAAGGTGACTTTATGCGGGGTAGAGGAACTCATGATCCCAGCCTGAATCGGAACGCGTATCCCATGACGGATACGATTTGCACACCCAGCGCGGTCCGCGCGCTTGTATCAGGGCAGACCGTGGGCGTGTTTGATCTTCCCGACGATCCAGCCGATCATCGCGGGATTCTCTCTTGGCATTCGCAGAAACGGGACCGGTTTTTACGGGAAGCCGGTTCGTATGGTTATTTGATCTCTGTCACGATTCCGAAAGAGGCGTTGGAACGGGCGGTTGCTGCGAAAGAGATTGTGATTCGTTTGGAAGCAGATAAAGCGATGCCTGGTGGATTGGCGATTTATGGGGAACGGTTTGGACGTTATCCTATTGATCCTACAGTTGTTTTTGTTATGAAATGATTATTTTTGATTTAAGAAGAAACTTTCGCCAGTAACGCTTCCGCGTTCAATCCGCATATTTTATCCACTTCCTCCTGTATAAATGGCAGGCTTTGAATCCGCTCGAGCTGCTCTTGTTGATCCGCCCAAGGCGTATCTGTGCCGTAGAGGATTTTGTCTACGCCATGCGCGCGGACGATCTCAATAAAATCTTCGTTCGGCAGTTCCGTGAATACGTACGAGGTATCGAGATAGACATCCAAGCCGCAAAGATGTTCCCGCACTTCGTCCCATTGACGGAAACCTCCCATATGGGCAAGGATCATGGTTAGATCGGGAAACCGTTCCGCCAGCTGGATGAACATCTTTGGATCGCTTCGCAGAGTGGGAAACTCGATGTCGTATCCGGCATGAAACAAGACGATCATATTTTCTTCGATCAACGTCTCATAGAGGGGAAAGAGATGTGGATCGGTTGGTTCTAATGAGTGATATTCCGGATGGATTTTGACGCCTGGAAAACCCGCGCTGGATAGGTTTCTGATTAATCCAGGCAGGTCTTCATATTCCGGGTGGATTGCGCCGAAGGAGACAATGGATTCCGAACGGACGCTCTCCATCCAGCGATTGATGGAATCAACTTGTTTCGCTTTCGTCGCTACGGGTTGGATCCATGATACATTGATCCCCGCTGTTTTCATGGAATCTTCCAGGCTGCATAAACGGCCGTCAAGCGCTTCCACAATTCCTGCGTTTTTGGCCATGACAGGCACCGCTTTGAGCGCGAGTTCATCCGGGAAGATATGGGCGTGAACGTCAATAATCATCCTCTTTTTTTATCCCTTCTTTGCGATGTGCGTTTTCATGATTTTCGCTATTCGTTTCGAAAAACGTGAATGACACCGGCGGTTGTGCTGGCAAACAAGCCTTCATTGGCCACGGCGAGACCGTAGGCCCGCTCGACAACCGGCGCGGTCCAGATCCGTTCGCCATCAGCGGCGCTGTACGCGGCGATTTCTGAGTCTCCCCCTGCGAAAAGAATCTCACCCGCTTTGATGAGCGCGAATGGATGGGCGCTAGGAACGTTCCACAGGATTTTTCGTTCGTTTCGATCCATCGCGATCAACCGATCGTCCATCAGAACGTAAGCGGTGTCTTGAGAGACAAGCATCCGCCGCGCGTTTTGAATCGTGGCGAAGGAATCCCGTGTTTGCGCATTGCTGTCCGTGATCCAGCCGGTTTTGTTGCCGGGCCCATGATAGACGTGTTCGTCCTGTGTCAGTAGAACAAACACGCCGCCGCCTCCTCCGAGTGTCCCCTCGTTCCGGCCGGCCGCTCGATCGAACACCATCGGCGCGCGGCGGCCTTGGGGGACGTAGAGTTTTGTTTTGGAAGCGAGCAGCGCTCCTTCCATTGTGACCTGATTTTGTGTGACAGTATATAGCCCGGCGCCTTCAATCTTACCTGTGTTTGCGTCCACGGCGCATAAATACGATTCTTCCCAGGGCAGCATCGCGGCGGTGAAATAGGCGATCCCATCCTGTATTAGAACACTGGACCGGCAGGGCCAGAGATTGATGAATTTTCCATTGCTTGGGACGAGAGGTTTTTTCGGCGAGGGGGAGTGGCGCCAGATGAGTGAGCCGTTATTCGCATTCAGGCAATACGCATAGCCGTCGTCTGAACCAAAGTAGAGTTTATCCTCCCAATAAGTAGGCGCGATCCGGACCGCTCCATCTGTACAGTAGGACCATCTTTCTTCTCCTGTTACCGCATCGTAACAATAGACGGAATCGTCGGCTGTAGAACCAAAGTAGAGCGCATCGCCAACGATAATAGGGAAAAACACTGGATCGTAATTGCGCATGGATTGCAGGCCGTTGATGTTCGCATACGCGTCCCATTTGGCGGGGCCGTGCCAGGCGGTTTGGGGCGGTTGGGGAGAGTGGTAGGCCCATGTTTCTTTCAGCGTTAATGGATCGATCGCTTCTTGTGTCACGCCGCTGCGGTAATTGTCATGTTGGTATACCGGCCAATCTTCGGCTCTGGTTATGTGAGCGCATAGGATTATAAGGAGAAATAAGCCTGTGTGGTAAAGGCCGGTTGTATGGATTGAGATGTATGTTTCTTTATATACGTTCATGATTGGTTTCCTCTTTGCGCGTTCTATGATGTCAGTTAATCGAATGGGGAATAAAACCGATGGAGGTTTCCAGCCAACCTCCACAGCTGCAGCCGCCGCCCCCTTCGGGGGATAGGACCATCCCCCCGGCTGAGATTGTGCTGAGCCAGCATCCCGGCCGGATGCTGAACCAGTAACTGACGGTCTCTTTATTGACATCCCACATGGAGATCGCGCCTTGTTTGCCGCGATAGATCAACACGCCTGTTGTGCCGCAGAAGGTCGCGCAGCCTCCTTCGTGTGGCGGCATATTTTTTGTGAGCAGCGTTCCATCACTGATACTGTAACCGCGCGGGCGCAGATATACGGCGGCTCCGACGACGGCGGGATGCTGCATATGCTGTCCATGATTGTCTTTAATCCATTTGTGCTGGACATGCCATTTTTCATCTCCGTTTCCGGCGTCATAGGCGTAGAGATGATACTCCTTTTGGGAAAGCCCCAATAATAAAGTACCGTTCGTGTATAAAAGGTAAAACACGATTGTTCCTTCGACTGTGTTTAAAGGCTTTTCCCATATGACATCGCCGGTGTCCGCGTTCAGTTTAACGAGATACTGTTCGCTCCAAAATTCGGGGGAGCCTAATCGGCGGTCTGGAGACGCTTTGACGTCTTTATTCCGGCATTCCACAAAGTAGACGTGGCCATCTGCGATGGTGATTGTTGAATTGATGATCACACCTTGTGAATAGGTCCAGACTTGATCTCCGTTTTGTTTCTTTACTGCGAACAGATTGTCACTGCATACTTTATATGTGATCGGGCCGGATGTGGCGTCGGCCCAGCCTGTTGTCGAACCGCCCCGGAAGTTTGTATAAACCGTTCCCTCTTTCAAAGCGCTGCCGAAGAGAGTGTCATTCACCGACGCGATATATCCCCAATCAAAATTCTCTTCAAAAGGCTTCACGATATCGAAGAACTTGATTAAACGGCCCGTTTCCGCATCGATTTTCCAAACTTTATCCGCCACCGCCGCGTATAGATAGTCATTATCCGCGCACCAGTTGCCGCAGTCGCGGGGGATATTGAAGCGGTGAATGTTGGGGATTTCGAGCGACCAGAGAATGGCTCCGTTATACGCGTCCTGAGCGATGATCCGGTGAAGGCCTTGCGTGAATAGGCGTCCGTTCACTGCGAGGGGCGCTGGTTTGCGGGGATTGCGGTCGACCATCGCGCGTGGGCCGGGGCGGCCGATCCACTGGACGTTGAGCGCGTCTGTCTCCGTCGCGCCTTGCAATGTGTCGTAGCTGTTCGCGGCGTTGCTGGGATCGCCGTATTGATGGGACCAGACACCCGCTCCAGACAGCGCGGGACGTTCAAAGGGGATTAAACGGGCCTTTATCTTTTCCGAATGACACAGATACAATAATCCGCCATTGGGCCGAAGGACGCGCATGATTTCCACTTGCGCGTTGGCGCTGTAGTCTGTTTCATTCAGCTGGTCTGTTACGATAATATTCGCAAAACAGCCGTTGAATGGCAGTGTTTCGTACGTGTCCACACACCGCGCGCTCGTCCGCGCGCCGTAGACGCCCGCTTGTTTGAGGAGGTTTCGGGCTTCAGCGATGTGGGTTGGATTTGTATCTACGCCGTGCACAAAGAGATTGCTTTGTTTCGCAAGTTCGTATACCAACCGCCCATCGCCACAGCCGAGAACCAGGCAGTACCCTTTATTCTTTTGGCTCTTTTGCAAAATCCGTTCGGCGAGAGTAGCGGCTCCGTTGTCACTTGGATAGGGGGAAGGCCGGTCAGGGATCAAGGGCAGGGAGTAATTGAAATAATTATCGCATTCAAATGGGGTGGTACATTGGATGGCTCCATCTATGCGGGTTTTAATCACATACATATATTTCAGATGTGGACGCAGTCCCTTGAGAGTCGCAGTTACATTCCCATTTGTGTTTTGCAAGACGGCGCGATGTTCCGAGGGGGATTCGAGACCGTATTCGATAACGGTCTCTCCTGGTGTTTCTGTATGGAAACGAGCAACGGCGCTATTGGGAGACGTAAATTGCAGGTACAGGCCGAAAGGCAGTTGTAAAGGTTTTGGAAACTGGGGTTGTACAGCTTCAAAACGCGTTGTAATTTCATAGTCGTCCAGCGCCCGGTTAAAGACGCTGATCTCAAGCAATCGGCCTTTAAAAAGGGATGAAGGAGATTTTGTGTATTTCGAAGCGGCTCCGATTGTGTCCAAGGGGTGGATTCGATCGCTTTGTGTGGATGGCAGTTTTATTTTACTGTCGAGTATTCCATTGACATACATTTTGATCGTAAATCCATCGTAGACGGCTGCGATGTGATACCAGTTTTCCGTGATGAAACGGGTGGCCGAACGAAGTTCCGCTGCGTTATCATTTAATGAAAGGTTGAATGTGAATTGAAAATTGTCGTATCCTAGATTCCAATTCTTTGCGGCGGCGATGGCTCCCTGGCTGGTCTCCGGATCGATATAGACAGTCGCTTCCACAGTCATGGCTGGTTTTGAAAACATTGGCGCGGAAACAATATCTATGATTGGCAACCGATTTGTAGCGCCGTTAAAAATCAAGGATTTTGGATTCGAGCCGAAACGCGCGGGGCCTTCCAGCATTCCGTTTCGAGAATGAACACGCTCCAGGATCATCGGCCGTTCTTCTTGTATGGAATCAAAACGCCATTGCGCTATGGGGCCGTGTTTGGTTTCGAAATACCAAATGTCTCCCTTATTGACTGTTTTATCCTCCATCATCGCGTCGACACGCCAGAAATAGGCGTTTCCCAAGGTAAGGCTTTTCGGTGTAAATTGGAGAGCCTCTGTTTGTAACTGGAAAGCGGGGGAGGCGGAGTCTGGATGGCCGATCGCTTTGGAATCGGGGCAGAAGTAGACATTATACGCTTTCGCGCCGCGCGCCGCTCTCCATTGCAAGGTTGTATTAATGCTCACATCACGCGCTGTGTCCGGGGGCAGAGGCAGCGATACGGCTGGTTTTTGGGGAGTGGTATATTTCAAGCCAGCCATGCCGGTGATATAGATATCGCGGATTTCATTCGCGCTTAAGACACGCCGCCAGATGCTGACGTCATCGATCGCGCCGGAGAAATAATGTGGATACCGCAATCCACCGTCTTGCGCGATGACTGTTGAGAGGCCTGAATCGATGTTTCCAATCCCGGCGATATCAAGCGTGTTCAATCGCGCTCCATTCTGATAGAGAGCCGCGATCAGGCCGCGTTCGAAAGTGACGGCGATGTGGGTCCATTCATCCGTGTTGATGATTCCGCCGTCCCGGTCGGCGCGTTTTTTGCCGTCTCCGATGTTGACTTTCCATTTTCCATCGCCGGTTGCGAAGATCCCCCAGCCGGGATTTTGCCCGTTTTCCCACGCTTTATTCGTAATCAATGGAGGATCGGATGTCCAACCTTTGGTTTTAACCCAGAGCGAGATGGAAAAATCGGATTTGGCGCCAAAGTTCAACGGGGCTACTCTTCCCAGAGAGACGCAGTCGTTCGCGCCGTCGAATTGCAACGCATGAGAGCCGGTCCGCCCTTCGATAAACGCCGGTGAACCGATTATACGCGCGTGATGATTGTTACCAGACGCGTCCTGTGTATTCTTGTCAAAATTGAGCCAGACGATTAGATCGTTTGTGATCTCCGCCTGTGAATCAGACGGAGCGGTTCCAAGAATTAACGCGGCGAGAAGAAAGACCGCCTGGATAAATTGATTGCTTTTCATTCGATTCTCCTTATATTCCCATTCTCTTCGAATCCTATCACCTTTTTGAGCATTCTCCAGAGACAGGATTTGTCCTTTTCGAATCGGTAATCATTCTATCGTGTAGAATTGAATCGTTATGAATGAGTTAAGGGATATTGTGATGGAGAATTGATGACGAGGGGAAGATTGATTTATCAATATTATTGATTGGATGAGGCTTCTTTGATCCGATCCGCCAGTTGATCTTTAACTGGCTTTACGCCCGCTTTTTGTTTCTCGACTAGTTTTTTGAGTTCTTCAATCACTTCGGGATGCTTATTGTTGATGTTGTAGTGTTCTCCTGGATCGTGGCCGAGGTGGTATAAAAGGGGTGGATCGTGTTCTTTCAGTTCTTCAGATCCGTAGGCCGGTTTTGTTTTGAAATGGGCTTTGAACGGTCCTTTGCGGACGGCGTAAAGTTGTTGGCCGCGATAGAAGAACATCTCGTCTCTTGGACTCTTGCCGTTTCCAAAAAGAGGAGCGCTAAGGTCATATCCATCATACACGCGATCGTCCGGAATCATGGCGCCGGCGAGTTTGCAGATTGTGGGGAAAAGATC
>CAXXSM010000044.1:0-49814 GCA_963663405.2 bacterium
GGCGATCACGGAGATCCGCGAAATCAAGGAAATCATCCAATTGGAAAGCGGTTCACTCCGCCAGATTTTTCAACCGGGATTGCGGATCGCGTTGATGATTGGTATAGCGCTGGCGATCTTTCAACAGATCACCGGCATCAATGTAATTCTTTATTATGCGCCGAAAATCTTTAAAAGTATGGGTTCCGGCACGAACGCCGCTCTGCTCCAGACGGTCGCGATCGGCGCAGTCAATCTCAGTTTTACTCTTGTGGCGATATGGGTCATCGATTGGTTTGGACGCAAACCGCTTCTCCTGATCGGTTCAGCGGGGATGGGCATTTCACTTTTGCTTTTGGGATGCGCGTTTTTCATGGAATCTTCGCTGCTGCGGGAGAAAGATATATACGACTGGCCGGGATTCTGCGCGAAAGTGAATGAGGAGCGCAACCAGACATTTCCGAATCCAAGCCGGAGGCTATGGGAACATCTTTCCACAGATGCAAGGCAAGCCATTGAAAAGACCACGCAGGATACGAATGTGAGTCAAGAAAGTAAGTCTCTCATTACTTTCGCGTTGAATGAGGTATTGAATAACATTGATTTTTATCACCTGGATTCGTTCCAACAAATTGAACTGTCAGATGACGCTCAGTCGTTAATCAATCAGAGTTCAGAACCATTAACCAACAAAGGGATTCAAAAGTTAAACCGGCTGTTGCTGGAAGCCGCATATCCTGAACAAATCGCAAAAAGCGCTAATAAACCAATCATTTTATTATTGATTCTTTGTTATATCGCATGCTTTGCGACATCGATGGGTCCTGTGGTGTGGGTGCTGCTTTCGGAGATCTATCCCACACGTATCCGGGGCGGGGCGATGTCCATCGCCACGGTGTGCTTGTGGCTCGCCTGCTATCTTGTGACACAGACGTTTCCAATGATGCTGGAAACATTGAAAGGTGGATGGACGTTCTGTTTCTACGCCGCTGTCTGCGCAGCCGCCTTCCTCTTCATCTGGCGCAGCGTTCCGGAAACCAAAGGCAAGTCGCTAGAAGAGATTGAAAAACGCTGGCTTGTGTAGACAATCAAACAACACTAGTTTTATAAATTATCAGTCAAATTGACGACCAATCACTCTTGAAAATCACATTTATTTCGTTTATTATTGATTTTTACTTGCATGGAATGGGATGTAATATTTTTGTTATTTTTTAATATGAATTTTGCAGTGGGATCACCTGACTAAAACATAGTATTATACGGCGGTAGAAAAATTTAAACGACTCAACTCAAGTATTACTACATAAATATGATTCTTAACATCTATATGTATATACTTATGTTTTGACATTCTATCGTTCCGTTCGTATTGGATTCATTGATTCAGGTCAATAAAACCTGGATTATTATACTATTATTAGGGGAGGTTGTATTATGTGGAGAGTATCTTTCTGTCTGTTGTTTCTCGTGTTCGTTTCGCCGGTTTCGATGGGACAGGGGTTAAACCTGTTTATTGTGACCGAAGACGGAGAATTGGAATTAGAGGGCGCCGGTTTTCTGGGTGATTGGCTCCGGAGCCAAGGACACACAGTAACCGTCGTCGACGCCGGGGAAGGTACCGCAAGCGATTACCATGGTGTTTTGGAGGATGAAGAAATCGCTTACTTGGAAAGTTTTGATGTTGTCATCATTCACCGTTCAATCAGCAGTGGCAGTTATAATGACTTCATCGAGCAATGGAATGACTTGCGCGTTCCTCTTTTTCTCGGCAGTGGTTATTTGTCCAGAAATACACGGTGGTTCTGGATGGATACAGAACATCAACGAACGTCCTTGTGGGAAGGTGTAGATATTCAAGTACCGGATCATCCGGTGGTCGCCGGTTTAACCGGTGAGTTCTTTGATGTTCCTCTGGATATCGACCACAATACTCCAGGTGATGTCGGAGAAGGGACGATCATTGCGACAATCATCAATGACAGCGGGGAAGACGCGCTCGCGATTGTCGCATGGGGGCCGGATGACGCATTTACCGCCGCAGGTGGTCAAGTCCACACCCACGCCCGATTATTCCTGCCAATTTTACGGTATCACGAAGCCAATGGCTTTGGAAATACAGGCGATCCGTTGGTGGGCGGTAATTTTGAAAATTATACTGATAACGGATTGCAAATGATTGAACAAGGCATCCAATGGCTGTATTCATTCAGTGATACGAATACGGATAATTGGGTTTTGTATTGATCGAATTGGATAGATCAGACTTTATTTAAAAATAAATCATGGTGGGAACGCTGGGCGCATAGTGTTCCCACTCTTCTTCCTTTTTATCATCATTTACCTTCATACGCTAAAGTAATACTATCAACCACATAAACAATTTACTTGATATTGATGATAGATCTCACGTTTTTAATTTAATAAATATTATTAATGTGAAGATGCGAAAAAAGATGTATAACGGTAATATCAAAATAAGCATCTAGGAGTATGATTGACAAGAGATAGCCGCAATCGGCACGATTGGTTGATTCATAAAAAAACACGGCCAGAATAAAGAAATCCGGGCCGTGTTTTAATCCTAAAACGGAATTCTTTTATTGGAACAATTCCCAATGGCTGGCATGAGACGCAGTTCCCTCTACGATGATAAAGTCATCGAAAACACATGTGCCGGAAGTATCACCTGTAGCGTCTGTGGAGTGCGGACAATAACAAATACCTAAATAACCGGGATCGGTTATGACAAGTGTATCGTCCGGTAACGCGCGATCGGCCGGCTCAGTCGCTTTTATCCATGGACCATCTAACGATTCCGATGCGAGAATTTGGAATGTGTCTCCTTCTCTCACTAAACGCGTCCAATATCCTTCCGTAACATCAGGAGAGGTTCCGCGATCTGTACCTCCACCAGCTTCTAATCGGTACTGACCACGAAGACCGTTCGATCTCGACGCCAATGAACTCACGTAGGCCGCATCATCATCAAGTGACTGACGAAATGCGATTCCACCTTTTTCCCATCCATTATTGACATCGGGATCGAAGGAAACTAAATGAACGGCCACGTCAAAATCACCGGACACTTCCTGGTACAAAAAACCTATACCATCTGACGCTTCCCATTGATCCCAACCGTTATTCGTGATGAGTAATTGACCGTCAACAACCTCTGCGTTACCTTCAGTTGGAGGACCATCCTGCGCAGGGCCATTCCCTAAATTGACATAATTCCATTGCGAACCTAAACCAGCGTCAAAATTATCCACAATAGGCTGGCCATAAACAACACTCGATCCTAAAACTACAAGCGATAATACTACTAAACTAATTTTCTTCATCTAATTTCTCCCTTGTTCAAAAGAATTATTACACTCCAATTAAACATATTTCGTTTTGTGATATCACCCCCAATCACCAAGCCAAATTTTAATTTTGACTGAGAAATATACCCAGTTTTCAAACATCAATAAATTATGTCATGACTCTTTACACCACGTCAAGTGTACTTCTCGAAAAAAATACAATTTCATGGTTTCTTTCCTTTGATTCATCTGGTATTTAAAAAAAACTGCGCTTTTCTTCTAAAAATCTCAAATTCTCTATTTTTCCCCCTATTATTTATCGTCATAAATACAAATCCTTCTCTATCGTAATCGATGTAGGATTCTTATTTGCTTAAAAAAAATTTTAATGATCATCATTGCTTACGAGCTTATGTCCGCAATGAGGGAGAATCGTTGACAAGCTATAGTGAAGCGCGTTACAATCAATTGATTCATCTGAATCATATTGATTTCCCTATCCGTATCTCAATTACAATTTATTCTATCTGGAGAACAAAGAATGAAAGAACAAAATGATTTAACATTATCCCGGCGTGGATTTATGAAGACTGGCGCCGCAGCCGCCGTCTCAGCGATGGCGATCCAAAACGCCATGAGTCAGAGCGGAGAGAAACCTAATTCCAAATTCAACGGCGTGCAGATAGGTACGATCACCTACAGTTACAGGGGCATGCCCGGTTCGGCGGAAGATATTCTTCAATATATTGTGAAATCCGGGATCAACTCGGTCGAACTGATGGGAGAACCGGTAGAGCAATTCGCCGGCGTTCCGTCAGGCTCTGGCCGCGGAAGAGGCCGCCGAAGTGAAATGACAGAGGAAGAGCGGAAAGCCATGCGACAGTGGCAGGAAGAACTTCTTGAATGGCGCACATCTGTTTCTATGGACAAGTTCAAAGCCCTCAAGAAAATGTATAATGACGCGGGGGTGGATATTCATATTGTCAAATTCGGGAACATCGGCGATGAGAATATGCCGGACGAAGAGATTGATTATTATTTCAACGTCGCCAAAGCTCTTGGCGCCAGGGGGATCACACGTGAACTGTCCGAAGACGCGGCGA
Organism: bacterium; assembly: GCA_963663405.2. Lineage (GTDB taxonomy): Bacteria > Hinthialibacterota > Hinthialibacteria > Hinthialibacterales > Hinthialibacteraceae. The sequence goes on from CAXXSM010000044.1 coordinate 4,391, forward strand.
AACGGCTGGGGCCGATCGCGGACAAGCATAACATTATGATCGGCTTTCACAATCACACCCAACTCAAACCAACAACGTATGACGGTCCGATTTTGTCATATGGAAAATACCTGGGGATTAACCTTGATGTGGGACATTATGTCGCTGGGACGAACGAGTCTCCGATTCCACTCATCGAGAAACACCATGACAGGATTTTCAGTATCCACATCAAAGACCGGAAAATCAATAACGGCCCGAACATGCCTCTTGGCCAAGGAGATACGCCGGTGGCGTTAATTCTTCAATTAATGAAAAGAGAGCAATGGACGTTTCCCGCCGATATCGAACTTGAGTATAGAATTCCACAAGGTTCGGACGCAGTGACGGAAGTCGCGAATTGCGTCCAATTTTGCAAGGAAGCTCTAGCCTGACGGCTTTGAACCGCTTTAAAGGAAAGTGAAAAAAACCGCCATACCGGGTGAACTGGTATGGCGGTTTCTATTGAAAAGAATGATTATTGAACTCACGTTTTAAGAACGCATTGGCGAGTTTTTAGATTTTCGGTAATTCCCAGGGAGAACGGCGCGGGCGGTCTAGATACGTGTTAGCGTCCGCGTCTCCATCAAATTGTTCTTTTACAGGATCCCATTTCATACGGCGGTTCGTCCAACGGGCGATGTTGATCATATGGCAAATCAAAATCGAGCGATGTCCGATTTCGACATCCGCGATCGGCGTATTGCGGCTTCGGATACAATCGAGGAAGTTCTGCTGATGGTTCTGACTCACTTCCAGCCGAATATCCAAGTTATCTACCTTACCAAGTTCCGGAGGATCGACTTTGTAATTGCCGCGGTCAACCACGATCGTTCCTTTTTCACCTTCAAACATTCCACCGCCCTGCGGCGCCTTGTTATCGAATTTCAAGAGAACGCCGTTTTCGTATTTCATATTAACGGCCCGGTCCAACTCGCGTTCGTTGCCTTCCGCCCAGACTTCGACAGGACCGGTATGATCCATGCCTAGAGCCCACTGAATCATGTCGACGCCATGCGCGCCCCATCCAGTCACTTCCCCTCCGGAAAACTGCATGATTGAAATCCAGCCGGGTTGCGCGCGGGGGGTATAGATATCCTGGTGATAGCCGCGAGGTGGTGTGGGTCCAAGCCACGTATCCCAATCGAGTCCTTCGGGCACGGGCTGTGTGGGGAAAGGCTGATCCCACGGGCTGGGGTATTTAGCGCCGTGAGCCGTGTGGATTTTTCCGATCACTTGATTGCGAACCAGTTCACACCCGATACGGCTGCGTTGATCGGATCGCTGCTGACTGCCACACTGAACGACGCGTTTGTGCTTGCGGGCGGCGTTGACCATAGCGCGTCCTTCCGCGATGGTGAGCGTCATCGGTTTTTCGACATACACATCTTTTCCCGCTATGCAGGCGTCGATGCTGCACAAAGCATGCCAGTGATCGGGAGTAGCCACGATGACGGCGTCGACGTTATCGTCCGCCAGCAAGTCACGATAATCTTTATATTTCTTCCAGCCGCTGTTCCCTGCGATGCGATCCATCCGTTTCTCGTTCAAATCACTGATCGCGACAAATTGGTTGTTCTTCAAACGACGGAAATCCCCCATCAACTGGCTGCCACGCCGCCCTGGGCCAATTACACCTAATTGAATGGTATCGTTAGCGCCGAACGCGTTTGATGAAAGCACAAGTGGAGCGCTCATGGCGGCCGCGCCGCTGTTGATGAGAAATCTTCTTCGTTTGATGGTTGCAGTTTCATTCATAATCCATTCTCCAATATTGTATGGTTCTTGTACTGGTTTCTGTTTCACACTATATCATTTAAAATTCGGCATTTCATCCCGCGTGATGACGAGTTCATGATTGTACACCTGTTTTAGATAGGCCGGATCGTTTTTACGGATGTGCCTCCCATGCCAAGTGGAAAACCAATTCCACATAAATCCGCGTTCTTTCATGATAGCGGGATCAGGGATCTCTTCACATTCCGACAATGCGATGGGCTTGTTTCCCGCGACTGTACTCATTAAATCAAAATGCGGTTTTTCATCGGTTTGACCGCGTTTATAAATATCAACGCCAATCACACCAATTGTGTCCATACTGGAATTTAATGCCGGGTGAATCGATCGAAGACTGTAATCACAGGCATCGCATTGCCCTCACGATCAAACATCGTTCTACGGCCTCCCCAGCGGGTCGCCGGTTCCCACCAGAAGATTCCTTTCCCCCGGTTGTTGGGTGTGTTCAAGACGATTCGATTCACTTCATCTAAAAACTCTTTTTGACCTTCCGGACTTTCGGGGAAAGGAGCGGATTTCTTCTTGTATTCCGCTGGTTCGCAGTTATACGCAACCTCGACCAAGATGATATCCTTTTCATACGCGTTCGCCATAAAATAGAAATTCTCTCGGAGATCGAGCAACGAACCATGCCACCACGGATAATACGACTGGCCGATCACATCGTAATCGATGTTGTAGGAATGCCACTTATCGAAGAAACTCTTCGTTCGTTTTTGATTCGCGCCTTGATCGATATGGATCATGATCTTGGGACGCGGCTCGTTTCCCCGCCCCGCGTCGACTCCATTGATCCCCGCTTCAATCAATTCCGCCAGATTATCCCAATTATCCGGCAGTTTTCCATCCGGCCAAAGCATACCATGAATGATCTCATTCCCGATCTGCACCATATCCGGCAAGGCGCCCGCTTCCCGGAACGCCTCAATCGTATCTCGCGTGTAGTCAAAAACCGCGTCGACAAGTTCCTTGTGTGATTTGCCCTCCCACGCTTGGGGAATGAATTGTTTGCCAGGATCGGCCCACGTGTCGGAATAGTGATAGTTCAATAGAAACTTGAAACCACGTTTTTTCGCATCCTGCGCGAGAGCGATAGTATATTCTAAATCGTTAGGAAGACGTGTAGGTGTATGGAACAATCGCAGGCGAATCCAGTTGTAGCCGTGATTTTTAAAAATATCCAAACAGGGCTTTACCTCTCCATTGTCTTTAAACGCGAAACCAGAGTCTTCCGCCTGTTTCATAAACGAAAGATCGGCGCCAATCGCATAATCCGAGGATGTGGCAGCACCCGAAAACAGGGCTTGCGTTATGAGTAAACCGATTGTAATAAAAAGATATCGTTTCACAGAACTATGCCTCTTATTTTTAATCCAACGTTATAATGACCAACCTTCGCGGAATTCCGGTTTGACGATGGCGTTGGCCCGGTCATTGTTTTTAATCTCCAGTTTTTCTGGATCCCAATACAAGCGCTCGTCTTTGACTTGCAGCGCCAACACACCCAGCAGGGCCATTTCGGTCAATGGGCCGCCGTACTCAAAACTGGCGCTTGGTTGAACGCCTTCTTTGCACGCGCGAATCCAATCCTGCATATGTTTGTCATCCCCACCTTCTATACGGGGAATTCTTGCGGGAGGCCGCTTGTATTCTTCCATTAACGATTTTGGTTCCAAGCGAAGATTGCCGGCGCCGTGCGAGCCGTGCAGAATAATTCCTTTTTCACCGACGAACATCGCCCCATTGCCGCCCAGTTTCTCTCCATTGATATAGTTCGCTGGAATCGGCGGTTTCAGCCGTCCATCGAACCATGTTAATTTAACCGGCGGCATAGAACCACGCGCAGGGAACTGATAGCGGACAATGGAGGCGCGGGCATAGGTTTCCGATTCAACTTCAGGGATGTAATGCGTAGTGGTCGCTTCCACATACTCCGGCGCGCCCAGTTTTAAGGCCCAAAACGCCGGGTCCATGATATGACAGCCCATATCGCCAATCGCGCCGGTGCCGAAGGCTGTCCAGCTGCGCCATGTCATGGGACAGTAATCCGGATGATAGGGACGATATTTAACCGGTCCCAGCCAAAGGTCCCAATCCAAACCCTCCGGCACGGGAGGCGTCTCTTTCGGACGAGCCTGCACAAGAAAGTCCGACCAAGGATCGCCCGCCAACAGGCCGGTCGCTCCACGCGTAGACTTCCCGGATCGCTCCAATGGCGCCATCTTCAATCCATTCGCAGAGCATTCGGATGTTATTCGACGAGTGGCCTTGGTTGCCCATTTGTGTGATTACCCCCGCCTCACGGGCCGCTTCTGTGATCGTGCGGGTTTCATAAATGGAATGGCAGAGCGGTTTCTCGCAATACAAATGTTTCTTGCGCTTCAAAACATTCATCGCAGCGACTGAATGCGTATGATCCGGCGTCGCGAGGATGACAGCGTCGATTTCATTTTCTATTTCATCGAGCATCACGCGGAAATCTTTATAGAATTTCGCGTCAGGATTGCTGTTCATTGTCCGGCCGATCCGCCGTTTGTCTACATCACATAACGCGACAATGGTTTCGCCGCGGGCTTTACTCAGATCGTCTCCACCCCGTCCACCAACTCCGATCCCGGCGATACGAAGGCGGTCACTAGGAGCGGTGTTTCCCCGCCGTGGCAGAACGGCGCTAGGGATAATTGTTAGAACGGCGCTTTTCTTTACAAAACTGCGGCGTGATACGTTATTGTTTTCCATGGTCTTTCTCCCATTGCTGATAAAAAGATTCTTTCTCCAAGTTATTTTCAAATTTTTCTTGAATCAGGAAAATAGGATTCCCTGATGGATATATCAGTAAAACTAAAATGACGAAGGATCAAATGCAGGAAGAATTATTGATTTCATGTTTAGTAAGAAACCAACCGCGCTTCTCCTTCTTTCAATCCATCTGATTTTGCTTTAATACGAATTTCTCCCGTCTCTCCATCGATTGTCCGGAGAATCAGCATCGCTTTTCCAAAAAACAGTTTTCTGGAATCGGCATGGAAGGGTTCGTACGAGAGTGGATTTCCATTCCCCACACCGGCGATATCCGCCGGGCCTTCGATTTCGAACTCAACTTTATTTTCCGCCAATGGACAGAGAGTCCCATCTTCATCCAGCGCTTCGATTAAGATATACGACATATCCTCTCCAGACGCGTCAAGTTTAATACGATCGGGAGTGAGCCGAATCGCTGTGGGCTCCTTCGCTGTGCGCATGACGGATTCACCGATGATCTGCCCATTTTTATACGCTACCGCTTTCAGTTCGCCCGGCTCATAGATGACATCCATCCAACGCAGCCGGTATTTATCCAGCACGGCGTAGTAGGGATTTTCGACACGCTCGGGATAGACACAAAATTCCCAGAAACCGGGCTGCGCCCGGCGGTTTAGTTCAGTGAAAACGATTTGGATATACCGCGCTTCGGCGTTCGTTTCGTGGGTCATGCGCTGGGTGGAACCTAACCAATCGTTCTTTTCCGCAAGAACCTTCCAATCCGAACCATTTTGAGACGCTTCGATGCGGTATTGATAATTACGCGCTTCCTGGTCAAAGAGAATATCGATAAAACCAACATGCTGCGATTCCCCCAAATCGACCCGCCACCACTTTACTGGATTTTGTCTGGATGATACCCAGCTCGTATTGCGCGAACCATCATTTCCATCGGGGGGAGCGTCTTCCCCTTCTTCCTCTCCCGATCCGATTGTGGCAGGTTTATTGAACGCGAGACTGATTGGCGCAGTGATGGTTTTCTGTTTGGAGCGCTTGCCCAGCGATCGGCCGTTTAGAAAGAGTTCCGCGGAGTCGCCATTGGTATAGACATACACCGGCACGGTTTGGCCAATGCGTTCCGGCCAATTCCAATGAGGCAGAATATGTATGGTTGTCTCTTCAGGACGCCAATAACTGCGGTATATGAAAAAACGGTCTTTGGGAATACCACAGAGATCGACAATACCGAAATAGGAACTACGCGCCTCACGGCTGAACGGAGTCGGTTCGCCGAGATAATCAAAGCCAGTCCAAACGAATTCTCCACCTACAAAACGATCGTCCTCCATCAATTGAAATTCAACATCGGCAAGGTCGGACCACCGGGCGGCGTTGTGATCGTAGGAATTAACTTGCAACGCTTCTTGATTGAAAGCGGTTTTCGAATCCGGCAGGGGCAGAGCGTAAAAACCGCGCGTGCTCAGCGCTGACGCTGATTCACTATAGAGGATAGGTTTGTCTGGATAGTTTTTGCGGTAATTCGCATACCGCCGGGCGTAGTTCCAACCGGTCATATCCACGGCGTCGAGAATGTGTTCATCCGCCGTACTGGGGATATGACAGCCAATCGTCACCGGGCGGGTTGGATCGTATTCGCGTACAAAATCACTCATAAACGCGACTCGTTCCGCTGACTTGCCTTCCCGGCTCCAAGGTTGATTGGGGATCTCGTTGCCGATCGACCAGGTCACGACGCTAGGGTGGTTTCGGTCCCGCATCACAAAGTTCCGGATCTGCCGTTCGCCATATTCCCGCAATGGCGGTTCGCCTCGAACACGTCCAGCGGTCCGGTCCCACTTATCAAAGGCTTCATCCCATACGACAAATCCCATCCGGTCACAGAGATCCAGCAATTCCGGCGCGGGTGGATTATGGCTGGTGCGTATAGCGTTGCAGCCCATATCCCGCATGATTTCCAATTGCCGTTCCATCGCGCGGGGATAGAACGTGGCGCCGAGAGGCCCATGATCGTGATGCAGGTTTACACCATATAACTGAACGCGGCGGCCATTGAGATGAAAACCGTCATCGGCGGTAAAGCGGAATGTACGAATACCGAATGTTGATGTTTCTATATCAACAACCTTGTCATTGTCAAACACAGTAACTTGAGCGAGATATAAATTCGGATCATCGATATCCCAACGTTGTGGATTCAAGATCTTCAATATTTGCGTGAATTCAGACGAGGCGTTGGAGACGATGGACTCACTCTGTTTACTTTGTACGGCCAAGCGGCCTTGTGGATCGAAAAGTTCATAGAGAATAGACACCGAAGAATCAGCGTCACTGTGATTTTCAACCACCGCTTTGACTTGGATGGAAGCGGATTCTGTTTTCACTTCGGGTGTTGTTATGAATAGCCCCCAGTGCGCGGCATGTACCGGTTCGCAGATTGTGATCGTAACTTTCCGATAAATACCCGCGCCGGGATACCAGCGGGTACCCTGATTTTGTGTATCCACTTTAACTGCGATTACGTTCTCTTCGCCAATATTAACGAAGGGAGTGGCGTCCACCCGGAACGACATATAGCCGTAATCCCATTCCCCTGCGAATTGACCGTTGATATAGATTTTCGGGAACGCCATCACACCATCGAAATCGAGATAGACACGTTTCCCTGCGTCTTCTTGATCCAGCCGAAATGTCTTCCTATACCAACCAGCTCCACGCCAAGGCAGTTTGGCCGCATACCCATTCTCTTCAGGATTAAAGGGTCCGGCGATCGCCCAATCGTGCGGAAGACGCACATTCCGCCATTCGGAATCATCATAAGCAGGTGAAGCCGCGTCTTCAGAAAGTTCACCTAAGTGAAATCGCCAGGATTTGTTAAAATTCTCCACCTTTCTCCCAGCATATGAGTAAACTGAAGAAGTCAAAATGAGAATCGATAATACGAAACGTATAACATGGAAACTTATGCGCATGGTATATCCCCTATAAATATATAAATTTAAATCGAGGGAGTCTTACTAATCAAACCATACAATGGGGGAAAAATAAATACGGGTGGGAAAGATTGGATAACCTTCTTTCCCACCTCGTTCTAAGATGTGGTTTGATGTGAGATTTTTTTAGCGTTGGAAATTGCGCATCCGTTCCCGGATTTCTTCGAGTTCCTTGTTGATTGCGTTGACTTTTTCTTTCCAAGCGTCTTCCTGTTCTTCAGTAAGAATTTCATTCACTTTGGTAAGAAAGCCTTTTTTCTCTTCTTGAAATGCTTTTTCGGCTTTTTCCCGTTCTTCATCACTGATCTGAGAGCCGAAAAAACCGAATTGGCCAGGGACGATTTTTTTAGCGAGGGCAAGGGATAATGGTTGGATTTGTTGACGTTGTTCCTCTTTCAAATCAAGAAGGCGAAGTCCACGTAATTCGGGATCGGGACTGAATACTCTTATCATCATGAGGGCTTCTACTTCTTTGATTTCATTTTCTTTTAATACATCCACCAGACCTTTCTTCATATCCGCCGTAACTTTTTTCCGGTAGTCTTCGAAAAACTTTTGTCTTTCTTCATCACTCATGTTTTGAAAATCAGCGCCGCTGTTCCGCCATTCTTCGCGTCTCTTTTCGCTGATCTCTTGATAGAGCGAAACGACTTTATCTGTCTGTTTTTCATCCAGCATAAGTCCATCCGATAGAATCAAGGCCGCTTGAACTCTGAAATCCCCTACCAATGGCGATGGAGCGCCGCCTCCTGGCTGTGCTTGCGCCATCCCCGCCGCTAAGACCATCCCAAAAAGCAACATAACTTGAATCGCTCGTTTCATTCTCCATTCTCCTTTTGTTAATTGATATACACTGCATGAAATTTCACATCTACATATAAAGATAAGTCATGAAATCCATGAATAATGTTCCTTTCTTTCTTGTTGCAGCGTCTCCTAAATATGAAACACAAAATGCAAGCATGTAACATATTTAAAAACTCTAACGATATATGTATATTTGTTTTTTTAATTTGACTTTTTCTATATCCTCGATTATCTTATGATCGTTTATTCATAATACAAAAACAGGGGGAATGATTATGCGGAATGCTCGATTCACAATTATTTTAGGATTATTGATTTCATTAAACGGTATTGGGTACAGCGCGGATACTCTGCAGGATTCACCGATCTATGTTACAGGAGGCTTCTCCGATCCTACCTGGAGTCCAGGAAGCGGCGCCGCTCCCGAAGGAGGAACTATAGAGGATTTACGGCTATATGACGACGGGCAGACTAATGGAGACGCTGTCGCGGATGACGGCGTATGGACTTGTATCGTGTCAGGATTCGGCCCATATGAAACGATTGACTGGAAAATCTCGAGTCCCGGCTGGTCTCCAATCAACGCGCCGGATTCCGCGCCGGATAATTTGAGCGCGACCGCCGATGAAAACGGCTCTATCAGTTTCTTCTTCGATACGAACCCTCAAAACGACGGTCTGTTGCCCGATGTTGGCCAACCGAACAACTACGGTTTCGCCTATTCAGGATCAACATGGGACGCTATTCAACCGATCGAACTCATCTCCCTAACCGGCGATTTTCAAATCCAGCTGGGTGGAGCCGCGGATTGGGATCCAACGGATTTCCAATCGCAGATTTTATTATACGATGATGGAAACAATTATGACGAAGTTGCGGGTGATGATATTTTCACCGGTTCGGTGACCGGATTAGAACCAGGAATCTACGAATATCAAGGTGTCATCGAATTGGAAGATTTCACGCTTCCCAAATTCACGGCGATCGGTTTCTCCACCGCCGAACGAAATATGAAATTCAACGTGCTCGATTCAGCTGAAATAATTGTGTTTCAATGCGATGGAAAGCGGCTTCGTATCGGTCCTGTTGCAGGCGAAGCAGCCGCCGGTCCACCGTTCTTCGCCCACTCTGAAGCGTGGGGAGAAGGATATACAGAATTGGAAGACATTGGAAAAGCCATCGGTTCCGTCTACTACAAAGAATTTATCGTCGCAGAACCGGGGAACTATACACTGCGCATCCGCGATAAATCACTGAAAGAATATCCTTATTCAGGCAATTACCCATTCACGACCACGGAAGCGAACCAAGAAGTCTTAGTCATCTTTGACTGCAACCAGTATGATGACGGTTACGAACCTTCCACGAACATCGTGTTTATCATTGATAACGTGACGAAACAGCCTTTGAATGAGTGGGAATACATCCAACTCGTCGGAGATTGTATGATCGATTTCGGCGGGGAAAGTGATTGGAACGCCAGCGATGAAGGATTCATGGCTTTTGATGATGGTTCTACAGCGGATGGTGATGTTATCGAAGGTGATGGCGTATATACGGTCCGTCTCGAAACCACAGCGACGGCTTCAAACAAGCTATTCAAAGCCGTAGGCCGGCGATTGGGTATGGAAGATGGAGAGTGGGATATACAAATCGGTGGACCGGGAGAAGGGATAACATATCAAGTAACGAATAACTTAATTTCATTCAGCTATACGCCTGGTGTATACACATTTCAAATCGATACACTGACCGGCCGCGTGGGACTGGGAGACGAACCTCCAGCGCGTCCATCATTGGAAATCCCAGTGGCTGTCAATGGATGGGAATTGCATTAAAATTATCCGCTTAACGGTCAAGGCGATCGTCTATTGACCTTCAACAATCCAATCTGGATGCAGCGCGGCGTGCTTGATAGTCCGTTTTGTATTCGCGCCTTGTTGATAGGTGTATGTAATATGTAAGAGACCGTTTCTCGTTTGAATTAGAGATGGATAATGGAACATCCCCCCTTCTTGCCGTTCCAGGCGCCGCTTCCATTTCCATGATTTCCCTTCATCGTCCGAGATAGCCAGCATCAGACTGTACCGTCCTTCTTCCGTGTCATTGTACGCCATAACCCAGCGTCCATCTTGAAGCGCGATGGCTTCCAGACTGGCGTTTGGATTTGGAATATCAGTGATTTCCGCGTTCGTCCAGGTTTCCCCTTCATCGCTTGAATAACTGACCTGCGCCCGGCCCTGCATTATTCCTTCAGACCGCATGTAAGCGGCTAATGTTCCATCTTTCTTGCGAACAACACTGGGTTGATTCAAACAGGGTCCAACAATCGGTGAACCAGCGCGCCATGTTTTCCCCCCGTCATCGGATATGGCCATGAGGCCTACATAGAATCCATCCGAATAGAGCGGAAACAGTATCCGCCCACTGGGCAAAATATTCAGATGGGTCCGGGGCATCCAGCCTTTTTGACGGTTGCTTTTACTCTTCGCCGCTTTCACCAGATCGGCGTAAGGATCGGGCGCGTAGCCGCCGTAGTCAGCGTCTAGAAGCCCAAGAGATTGATATCCCGCTTCCATTGTCTCCGCGAACGCTTCGCCCGGCTTCAAGATCAGAATGTCTTGCCAGCGCCAAACCGGCGCGCCATCCTTCAAGTAATCCTTGGATTGCCGGTATCGTAAAATGGAATCTTCCCAGTGATCGCCCGGCACGGCGATCCAAAATAGCCATAATTGTTCGCTCTGATCAATGAACAGAACGGGATTGCAGTCTGGGATCCCCGGTGTATCCGCCATTAAAAATGGTTCGCTCCACTTGTTGGCTCCTTTTTTCAAACGAGCGCCTTGAATCAGAACATCGTACGCCGTTCGCTCACCGGATCCCCGGAACCAACACGCCAGCAGGCTGCCGTCGGAACATTCGACGATGCAACTCGAATGCACGTGTCTTTCCTGCTCCGGAAAGATGAATTCTTCTTGATAGTACGGATCACTAAACGCGGCCCGTATAAGGCAGAGAGAAAACAAACCGACTGGTAGAATCCATTTCAATAAATTCATACAATCTCGCTTGAAAATACACAATACATTTTGACTAAGATTCATATTTAGTTCCTTTTCAATATGGACTTGATAATCTATATAACCGAATGTTATAAGTTACATTCTAAAAAGTGTTCACTCAACGGATGATCCGCTCAACGGACACGCCATTCGTGAATCCCCGCGGAGAATTGTTCCTGCAATTTAACTTCCAGCCGTAATGCGTTGGTTTTTACGGTTTCAAAGACAACTTTGTTGAACTGATCTTTATTTACGCCATACGTTTCTTCCGTCCAAACAGGTTTCCACTTTCCATCAAAACGATATAAGATTTTCCATGACGCAGGAACGCGGCATTCTCCCTGACCGGTATCATCGAACCAATACACTTCAACTGTCGAAACTTCATGCGATCCATCGAAATCGTATTGCGCCCATTCGGTTGTGCCTTTTTTAGGCCACCAATGGAAAAACTGCACGGAATGATCGTTTGAATTTTTGGGTTCAATTTGGTCATTGATCGCGGTGGGTGTTTGACCGCCGGACGTTGTCACTACGCTGTTTGACGCGATTGTTGGAGCGCCTATTGGGCGAACAGCGCTTTTTGTTCTCGGCAACCAGACCGCCATTTGGCCCTTTCCCCGATGCGCCCAGGCGTAGTATGGAATTGCGGTAAAATCTTGTATCTTTGATTTCGTATTGTCTCTGTTTTCACCAACATATTCAAATGCAGCCGCTTTTCCGCGAATCACCTGAATGCCATCAAACAGATTCGAACGATATTCTGTTCTTAGCGCTGTCGAATCATCAAGCAGGAGATTCAAAACACGCCCCTCCGGCTGATCCGGCCATTCGGCGCAATAGACAATAGGCCCACGTTGTAACGCTGCTTTTCCGCGATCATCTTTGACATTTTCATGCGCAATGATCCGGCGGATCGGCATGGGCAGGCGGAGTTCAATTGTATCGCCTTGCTTCCATTGACGGTCAATTTTGACATATCCTTTTTGTATACTGACTTGAACCGGTTTATTATTGACTTGCAGAACAATTCGATCCTTTCGTTCGTTAAGGAAAGAATATAAATCGCTTGGAACCGCTTGATTTTGCGCCCAACCTGGAATCCGTAAACAAAGAGTGAATCGGTCTGTTTTTTCGGGGCGCATATACACCTTGATATATCCATTCCAAGGATACTGTGTTTCTTGTTGGATGGAGACGGTTTGATTCTCCATCTCAATTTCCGCTTCACTTTGCACATATAAATTCAAGTAAAGGTTGTCCTTTTGCGCCGCATAGACATAACCGGGAATCGACGCGAGAAAGCGCGTCATATTACCGGGACAGCAGGCGCAGCCGAACCAGGGGCTTCGTTCATGCTGCCCTTGCGATTCCAATGGATTGGGATAGAAGAATTTTTCTCCATCAAGAGAGATTCCGGAGAGCAGGCCATTATACAAGGTGCGTTCCATTACGTCTATATACTTTGCGTCTCCATGAAGCAGGAATAACCGGTGATTCCAATAGACATTGCCAATGGCCGCGCAGGTTTCACAATAGGCGCTCATATTGGGGAGTTCATAATTCTTGCCGAAAGCTTCTCCATGACTCGTCGCGCCGATTCCTCCAGTGATGTACAGTTTTTTCGAGACGACATTGTCCCATAAACGATCAATCGCCTGTTTGTACGATTCATCACCGGTCAACGCGGCGACATCGGCGATTCCCGCGTACATGTACATCGCGCGCACCGCGTGGCCGACCGCTTCGTCTTGTTCGATGATAGGGCAATGATCTTGGTTGTAAGGCCCCCATGGTTTTCGATCTTTTGTTTCTACGCCTCGAATATCTAGGAAATATTTCGCCAAATCCAAATATCGTTTATCCTTGGTGGCGCGGTAGAGACGAACCAAGCCCATTTCAATGATCTGATGTCCGGGCGGAATTTCAATTTTTCCAAGGCCGAATGTATCGTAAATTAAATTTGCGTTTTTAATCGCGACATCAAGAAAAGAACGTTTGCCCGTGGCCGCGTAATGCGCGGCGGCGGCTTCGTACATATGCCCGGCATTGTATAATTCATGACTGCCGCTCAGTTTCGACCACCGTTCCGGCCCCATCCAGTTCCGCAGTCTTTCATAGTTGTTCGTACGGCATGTGTAGAGATAACCATCTTCTTCTTGAGCGTCCGCAATCATGGAAATCAGGTTGTCCAAGTAGGATTCCAGTTCTTCATCTTTCTTGACTGATAATGTGTAAGACGCGCCTTCCAAAATCTTGTATGGATCCGTATCGTCGAATGGGAAAGAGCCGCTGTGCCCGCCTTCCAACTTCCCCCCGGCGATCAAGAAATTGTCCATCCGGCCGTGTTCCTCACATTGTTTAAAAGCATAAGGGATTGTGACGGTTCGATTAGTTTCGATTCGCGGCTTCCAGAAGGCGTCGTTAAAATGAACGCAAGTAAACGGCGCCGGTTGGATCGGATAATCCAAGACGCTCTTTTCCGATTCATCCGATGTAGAAGCCTGACCGGCGCTGTAAATCGGCGCTAGCGTCACGACAATCAGTATGTAACAGAGAATGAGACTACGATTCTGAATACAAAAATGTTTAAACATGAATCAACTCCTCCACTGAAAAACTGGATTCATTATTAGTATTATGCAACTAACTTAATCCTTTTATTCTTATATATTTCTGTACGTTTCTTTCATCTCAATTCCCACGGGGCCCAATGATTCGGCAATTGCGCCCGCCGTCCAAATCTCAGGGGAGGACGTCCCAACTCGAATGCGCCAAGATCCGGCGCTTTGCCTGTATAATCATCATTGAAGTTAGGGATGTGGATTCCCGCGTCGATGACTGGATTTGGGGCGTCCACCACTGGATCGGTTAGGGTGACAGTCCGTCCGCCTATGTTGAATGGAACTTTTCCCCATTGGATTTTCGTTGTTGTGGACGCGGGATAAAATTCGAGCGCGTAGGAGTGGATAAACGCCGGTTTCCCACGTTTCCCATGTCGCTCTTTCGCCGCGCCCCGGTCCATACCCGTGAAGAGATCATAATCAAAATCGCTTGGTGGATCGGTTTCCCGCGAAGATGTCAGACGGCCGGGGACAATCGAATATATTGTTTCGCGTTACAGTATTTGGATTGACATGTCCGCTGAACACATGAAAGGCGCCGTTGGGTTGAAGGGCCGTGTTGTGGAAGACAAATCGGCGGCCTCCCCGGTATTCGCCACGTTCACCGGTTTTGATCATGCTTCCACCGAGTGGATTACTATGTGTGTGGCGGCTTTTGCCGAATACATTACGAAAGATGTATAGTGGTCCTTTGGACGTACACGCGATGGCGATATGTTGAAACGTGTTTTCAATATAATTTCCCCAAATACGCACATTCATATTCGCGCCTTCGCTTTCAATCGCATCGTCCCATACATTCGTGATAATATTTCCATATATGTCGGAATCGCGGTTGGGACTGCCTTCAAAACTGAAATTGGACGCGCCACCGATCGCGTCATTGAATCCGTGATCTTCGGTTGAGCGGATTTCGTTGTATCGGATTACATTTCCCCCGCTGGAATTGACTAGCGAAATAGCCTGGGGGCCATCCGGATGTCCCGTATCCCAATCGTTGGACGCGCCACGGGGATTTTCCATCAAATTACGTTGTATTGTTAAATTCCCCGCCCCCCGCTGGGCGTAGACAGCGCTGTCCAAGTATCCCTCATTGCCAAAAGAGGCCGGGCCGCCGATACGTCCCCAGAATGTGATGCGACAGTCTTCAATGACAATATCATGCCGTTCGCTCGGAATGTAAATTCCATGCCGGGCCGCATTTCTAAGGTCCAATCCACGAACGATGACATAATTCGCGTCAATGACTACATTGTATTCCTCCGCGTTTATCACGTTCACGATCGTCTTACCATCATCTGGAGGCGCGATCAGATGATAGCCATCTGGGCTTCCCGATTCACGAATGGTTACGGTCTCACTCAATACACCATTGTCTAAATAGGTGATTTTCCCTATGGGGAATTGATCACTTTTCGTTTTCGCTTTGAATGTGACTTGGTCAGAATCCGTGAAGAGTTGAATTTCATATTCCGTATCGGAAGATAATCCAACAAGGCTGCCCCGGTGTTCATTATCGCGTGGATCGAAGACCAGATCGAGGCCTTCCCGCCATTCCTGCGTACCCGTTTGCCGGTATTTTACATGCCAGGGTGTAGGCGAATCCGCTTTGTGGTAGATCCCAATACATTCGTATGTAGGAATCGTGTACGTGTTGTCAGTGTTATCCTCCGAAAACGCGCTATTTGTCATTGGGATGATTGAAAATAAAATCGATATGAGAAGATACTTGCGCATTATCGCCTCCTATAGTTGTATGTATTTAGTTTGTAATACTCAAAACAACTTTTTTATACGCTTTGATTTGGACCGGCCCCAATAAACCTGATGGAGGGAGGGATTTGAATCCAACGGGGCTATGCGCGCCTCGTGGAAGAGGGGGAACTGCGCTTCCGTAAATAGGTACCAAATTCTCTGGAATCGGTCTCGGTTTATCGTAATGCGAAACGCGGTTGATTAATGTGTTCGTCACCAATACTGTTAAGTTATTTTTTCCAGCGCACAAAGAATTTGTCACATCCAACGTCTGGCCACGCATCCATAGGGTTCCTATTTTGTTGTTATTGATCCACACGTCTCCTATGTTTCCTATTTGTCCAAGATCGAGTTCCCATTGATAGTAATCAGTCAAATATGGTGAAGGAATAGTAAATGTAGTATCGTATCGGGCTGTTCCACTGAATGGTCTGGTTTCAGGATCTAACGTCCAGGATTCTAAATGACGAATCGTCTTTTCAATCCGTGGGAATCGATCTCCTTCGAATGTAAGTTTCCACGGGCCTTCAAGAATAAATGGAGCAGGCAGATCGTTTACAGTTACTGTTTTTCGTTTGTTCGGTTCCCTCATTCATTATTGACACATAAAAAGTCCCGTTTCGATCCACCTTAGCTGCAAGCGTTTCTTCTGTCAGGTTCGTTACCTCTTGCAATTGACTTTGAGTGACATGAATCTGTTTTTTTGATTTTTCGAATACCATAAATGTGGATTCATAGGGCGCGAGTGATAAAGGTATTTCAATGCCTTCGGATCGTTCGATGTATTGATAAATTGGACAAATCTCACCTGTGTATGGATTCCATTCCTGTGGATAGCCGCTTTGAATCCGGAAAGTTATGGGCATATCGATAGATCGATTCTGAAGATTTGTGACAAAATAAATATCCGCATGATCCAATTTTCGATGAATAAATGTCAATCCTTCGTTTCTTTGTATTCCTTCCTGGTTTGTGTCGATATAGAAATCCGGTTTGATATGTTTCCGGATTGAATTGAGGAAAGGATCGAGTGCGCTGGTTCGGCGATCGAGAGGATTTTGCCGGTCCATGACGTTTTTGATAAAATAAGTATTCCCATCTCCGTATTCTTTCGGTCCTGTTCCATCATCTCCTTGTGGTTCGCTGAACATTTCATGAACGATCGATTGGACGATACGATCGTTTTCTTGATAGCCGATATAGCCTGTCGATTGAATCGGGCAGACGTTCCAACGCGATCGCGGCGCCGCCTTTTTGAATGTAAGTTTGTATGAATTGCAGTGTTTTAAGAGGGATCGCTTCAAGGTTAGGGAGAAGTATGATTTTTATACTTTAAATCCCGGATACGGATACAACCATCCTCAATCACAGCGAGGTTTTGCAATACGTCATCATTAAGCAGATCGAAGTCATATCCATTTCGCCACGATCAATTCTCCCAGTTCCCTCCACTGGAAATCTCGCGTCCATCGGCGGGCGTTCAAACACATTTTTTGTCCATTGATTGGCCAAAGGAGAATAGATCGCGATGTCAGCGGTATACTCTCCCTGCCGCAATAGATAACAGCACCGGGCGATGTATGTAGAAAGGCAGGGATAGTATTTCCACCATACATTATCATGACTGATATGAATCGCAGCGCCCATGCTTCTCGTAGGAACGGCGTCCCGTTCGGGTGAACAGGTATAGCCGTGGTTGTAAAATTTATTCGCGCCGGTTTTCAAAAAGACATCGCTGGCGATTTTGAGTTCCTCCAACGTCGCGCGGAACGGCTGCCAATGGAGAAAGGTGTACGCCTCTGTTGAAACGACATTTCGTCCATAAAGATGGGCGCCGGAAGCGACATACTTTTTAGGGCCGATTCGTGTGTCAAACCAGGGAACCGCGTCTTTTTCGCCGGCGGTGATCTCCATTTCGGGGATATGTGTGATTCCGGAGGCTTGGATGTTGTCTGTCGAGAATCCGTACGGCTGAATACGTCCTTGCACACCATGCGCGGCGCACCAATCGAGAAACGTTTCAAAAAAACGCTTCCATTCCAATTTCATGAAGGAATTCATTGACATCGTGCCGGATTTTGGGCGTAATCTCTCCCATATCCCACCAGATCGCAGGTAGAAAGGGTGTAAGATCATATTCTTTCCTTTGACGAAATTCTTCAAGCAGGCCGTTTGTCCAATAAATTCCATTCGGCGCTAGAGCGACCTCAAAACTATCGCAGAACAGCGAATCGACTGTTTTTCCAAATTCATCCCCAAATGCTTTGTAGAAAATATTCCCCAATGTATCACAATACCGGCGCATGGCGGACCGGTTGAAATGATCGACCGTGTCCCCTTGCCCCGTATATTTCACCCAAAACGCCATGACGCGCCATTGCCCATCAGGCACATTCCATGAAAGAACGCGATTTTTGACGTTTGATGTAAGAACGATCGTCGAAGTTTCATCCAAACGGCCATGAATAAGACGGCAGGCCACTACAGCAGTGAGCTGGTCCTCGCTGGTGATTTCCTTAATTGGTAATTCCCATGAGTGTTCTGGAGAGCGTAACTGAATAGGTAAATTCGCGGAAAAAATAGTGGGGCCTTCCAGATCGATGAATGTAGGAACAAGGCATTTGCTGCGATCTTCGAGGGGAACCCAGGCGCCGCCGATCACCCATCCAGGACCACCAAAATTGAGAGAGACATCCATTCCAAGCCTCTTGGCGGTTTTGACGGTGTGTTTGAGCAAACCTATAAACTCGCTAGATAGGTAAGGAACATTGCCCTTTTCATAGACAGAGCCCATCGTGATCTGTTCAACACCACCGATTCCTTTGTCAAACATCTCTCCCAGCTGCCATGTGATCTCATCTTTTGTCACAGCGTTCCCCATCCACCACCACCGGGTATGCGGCCAGCAATCAATAGGCGGTTGAACGAACTGACTTTGTATTTCATGAAGGGATAACGATTCTGTGGATTGCGCAACGGTAGATCCATCACAAAAAAACAAAAGAAGAAGAAACAACAATGGCGCATGTTTTTTCCAAACGTTGACTGATAGCCGCGTATCCATCTACTCGTATCCTTTTATGGATGAGATCGTATATGTCATATATAAATCGGAGCGTATTGATTGTATCATAGAAGGAATTTTTAAAATACGTCTAGACATTACGTATATTCAATTACAGTCAATGGAGAGCCAATATGAGAAAGGGAAATTTGTTTTTAGTCTGTATTCTATCGGCGGTCATACCCGTTTGCGGATCGGCCACGCCTGTTGAGTGGTCGATCGTTACACCAGAATCGTATTTAGAAGACGCAGCGATACAGCTGGCTGTAGAGGATTTGAATACGGCCGGAAAACCACTTGATATATCTTTTATACTCGTGAATGACGCTTCACCCTTAAGCGCGCATACCATCTTAGTTGGTTCTCCCACGACAAACCGTCTCACTGCAAAACTCATAGAGCATGAAGAAATTCATTTGAATACTATCGGGCACGAACAGGGATATGAGATTCAAACAATTCACACTGGTCAGCGCAAGATCATTGTGATTGCGGGTGGATCGCTAATGGGGGACATTTACGGCCTTTATTGGTTATGGGACCGGCTGCGGGTTTACAAAGAGATTCCCGATATCAATACCCACCGGGAACCGGCGCTTTCGATCCGGTTAACCGGTGGAGAAAGCCGGGAGGAAATCCAGAGCGCGCTCCACTACAGCGCCACATGGGTTTCTGGAAGGCATATCCTGAATATGGTTCCTTGGGACGTGGAACCGGAGAAATCGGATAATGAAACGTACCGGAAAGAAACAAGGAAACTGGTTCAGTACGCGCATAGCCTTCATCTGAAATACCTGCCTTATTGCGACGAAATGACATTTCACCCATCTCTCCTGCGGGAGACCGGCGCGGAATTGAATCCATCCGATCCCCGTCTTTGGAACGCATTGGAGACGAAATACCGGCGGCTCTTTCAAGCCATGCCGGAACTGGATGGCGTCCGCATCCGCACGGGGGAACTAACACGCGTGTTCGGTAATTATGTGGCGTACGATGTGATGCACGATCGAAAAGACAGTGGATGGAGCTTGGAAAAAACGTACAGAACTTTTGTCCAGACACTACACAATATTGTGGTCAAGGAATTTGATAAAATTTACTTTCACCGGACATGGGTGACAAACACCACCGAACAACATTCCCAACCGGATGTCTATGCGAATATATTTACAGACGATGTTCCCAAAAAGAACTTATACCTATCTCCTTACCTAAGCAAAGCCGATCGGTGGTTCTATCAACCGTACAATCCGACATTTAACCAGACACCGCACAACATGGTGGTTCTGCTTTCCACGTTGGATTATCACACCGCAGGCGGCGTTAATGTCTTTCCCACGTTCCCCGGTCCCTACTATCAAGGCGGGCTGCGTAAAATAGTAAGCCCTCCCGGCTCTAACGTGAAAGGCGCTCATTTTACCGCCCCGGCGCAGCTTGGATGGGACACCGCCAATGTCACCGCGTACACAGCCTTCCGCCTCGCGTGGAATCCCCAGGAAGATTTACAAACCATCGCTGAAGATTTCGCTTCCATATACTTTGGAAGACAGGCGGCGCCGGCGATGGCGACGTTGTATTTATTATCTTCACAAGCGTATAAAGACGGGCTTTATATCAAGCCCGTTGCCGAAGCGGAGGATTGGAACACACTTCCTCAATTGCGATTGACCACGTTCCCCGTTAAAGGATTTCCGGAAATTGACAAAGGCAGAACTCATATTGATTGGTTGCGTTCGTCGATCTATAAAACTTGCGTTGGACGGATGGACGAAACACTGTCCGCGCTGGATCGAGGATTGGAAATCGCGCAAAGAATGAAAACTATCTACCGTGACGCGTCTCCATTCATAGAGGATCAGAAATTAAACCAGCAAATCGCAAACGCGGTGGAATTGACCTATTTATTGGTTCGTACCAATAATCTATATGTAAAAACCTGTTTCGCGTATTTTGATTATAGAGAGAATCCAACGCAGGAAAATAAAGACTACTTAACCGCGCTGTCTTTATCATTACAAGATGTCATGAGACAATTTGCGGCCACGTCAGGTTGTGTATACAAATTTTTAGGAATTACACAATTGATAACCGCCGTGAACGCTGCCTTAACCGATGTAAAAAAAGCGGAACTTACATTGGCCAACGCAATCGCTCCGGAAAATGTGGAAAGAGAAGTTCAAAAACTACAGGCTAAACACAAAAATGTTTTGGGAGCGCACACGAGTGAAGCGATTCCATTTCTTCATTGGGAAGGATTTGTCGATGGGAAAGATATCCTGTATGTCCAGGGAGACCAGATTCACGTCGAACATATCGGTCACGATCCCATTCAACATATCCAGTATTCTTTCAAGCGCGGACTCCCACAAAAAAAAAGTAACGGTTCTGTTGAAGGATCTTGAATCGAGAGCCCCATTCACCCCCTTTGTTCTCGAACAGCCTTCAGAAGCGAATGGATATACCGTCAAGGTCTGTCTCTTTGATGCGCCGAATGGATCGGGATGGATGAAGTTTGATTTATATTTTCTTCCCCATCCTCCGGAAGAGTATGGGTTGGGCCCCGCCTTGGTGAAAAGTGTTTGTTTAATAACTGATCCGGCCGGTGGCCTTTCGATTTGAAATCAATGTCGCTGAAAACGTTGGAAACGAAAATATCTCCCCGTGAGGTCAGCCCGTTCGACGGATTGTATTGCAATCCATCCGGATTGCCGCCTGGACTGAAGAAAAAGCCCCAATCACCAGCCAGTTTATCCGGTCCGAGCAGCGAAAAAGTGTAACTTTCCGCCTGCTTAGCCTGACCGGAATACCGTGTATTGTATGTGATAGCGCAACGGGCGCCCGAATGTGTCCTGCATCTGCGTTGATGACATATACGCGATTGGTGTCGTAAAGATGCGAAGCTGGCTGAAACTCATAAACTGAGGCGCGAAGGAGAATTCAGGGACGCCCTTGATATCCGAGGGGCGCGCCGTTGGTTTCCGAGCCGCATCCCAATCCGCCAAGATAGACACCGGAACCGGATCGTCACAATCGATCGGGCGTTGGCTATTGTTATCGATCATATACATCATGACCACATTTTCCATCGTTCGAATATCGGCTTTCCCCCGCGCGACACGGGCGCGGACTTGGGCGTTCAAGAAATTAGGGACCGCGATCGCCGCTAAAATTCCAATGATGGCGACGACAATGAGAAGCTCAATCAAAGTAAAACCATCTTTCTTTTTTTGAATCATAGGTAATATTTCCTCCAAGATCGCCGGCCTTTTCATGGCCGGCTGCTTCACAAGAATAAGGATCCAAACCATTCTCGCTTTTGAATCCGATAGATGAATTGAAGTTAGCGCCACCTTGTAATCTAGCCTAGGGGAACCGCGATATTTTACCACCCACGGAGAACCGGCGCCGTAAATCATTCCGGAAAGGGAACGGGGAAACGGTGTGTTATTGTATGAGGATGGACATGCCCATCTGAGGCCAGACAAACCAGACAAACACGGCCAATACGGCCATTAAGATTAGACTGGCGGGGATTCCCGCCAGGAAAAACTCACCCGATTTAAACTGTTTGCTCTCGTAAGCGATCGCGTTCGGCGCCGCCCCTACAAGGAATAAAAACGGCATTCCCGCCGTCGCCAAGCAGGCGAACAAAACCACTTCAGGAGCGACATGCAAATAATCAGCAATGACCATGGCGACCGGGATGGTGATAGCGATGGCCGCCACGTTCATGATTAAGTTCGTCATAATCAGAACGAAAAACGCAATCCCCAATACGAAAATAAACCAATGCGCGTTTTGGAACATCGCCAACCAATGAACGGCCAGCCATTTGGCCGCGCCGGTTCCATCCAAACAGAAACCAATGCTCATCGCGCCGCCGAAGAGCAGAATGATATTCCAAGGAATCTGTTCGAGGTCTTCCACTGATAAAATGTTGCATAGAAAAAAGAGAATGGTGGAAGTGAGAATAATGGCGCTTTTATTGATCGGTTGGAGAACAGGGAAGAGGGAGCGCAGGCTTAATACCGCCACCGTGGTAAGCACAATCGCCAATGCGAGTAATTCCGAGCGGGAGATGGATCCCAAGCTAGTATTTAATGCCCGCGCCCGTTCGCGCAGTCCTGGTATGGTTTTTCGTTCGGGCCGATAAAAAATCATAAAGAAGACCCAGAGGAGTAACACCATAACCCATCCCACAGGAAACATATAATACGTCAGTTCAAAAAAGGAGATCTCCCGTCCAGTCACTTCCTTGAAAAAACCGATGGCTACCGCGCCCCGCGCGGCGCCGAGCAGCGTGACAATACTCCCGGCTCCAGCGGTAAACGCCATCCCGATAAACAATCCTTTCCCAAACCGGGTCGGGTGATCGTCTTCTTTGTACAAGGCGTAGATCGCCATAAGGAGGGGAAAGATCGTCGCTGCGACGGCAGTGTGAGCCATGATTAGTGTCAGTGTGGCGGTCAGGACAAAACAGCCCAAATAGATCATACTCGTCCGTTCCCCAACCAAGGTAAGCATTTTGTACGCCATGCGTTTAGTTAAGCCGGTTTTGGTAAAAACCAAACCAATCACAATCGAAGCGAAGATGAACATGACTGATGGATCCATGAAATCGTTGAACGCCGTTTTCGCGTCTCGAATATTGAACAGCGCCTGCATCACACCGATCATAATACTGGTCACGCCAATGGGAATCACTTCGAAAACCCACCAAGTCGCCGTCATGAGAAACAACGCCAGCGCGCCCCGGCCTTCGCGGGTGAGTTCAAACCGGTTGCCTTCCGGATCGATGGCGTCAGGCCATGCGCCGGAAAAATAGACGAATATGAATAAGAAAATCCCTGCGAAGATAAAGAATAAGCGTCTCCAATCAACACGACCGGCTTTGCTGCTTATATACGTACGAGAGGAGGAAGAACCTGGTGTGGATGGCGTTTTCGTCATGGGTATCAATCTCTCCTAAATCCCTCGTGAAGAACCTGTTTTCCCCTTATTCGATTCTTTCAAGGTCAATCTGCAAATTCTCCATTCTGACTACATCCATGCCTTGAAAGAATTTGCAGTCACTACATTCAAATTTATTTGGCTAGGATTTGTTTTTCAATAAGACCTGGGCGATTTCACGGTAGACTTCGACTGATCTCACTACGCCCGCGACGACATTATCTTTAATAACCGGCAGCAAACTGCGGTTCTGGTTAACCATGAGATAAATAATCTTCATGATATGGTCTTCATAATCCACGGTAACTTCCGCGGGAATCATGACTTCGCTGACGAGGATCTCCGCCCGTTGCTGAAAACCTTGGATCATTTTTTCATAGGAAAATTCGGTTAGATTCGGGTCGATTTGCACGTCAAACAGTTTCTTGCTATGCCGGAACGGCGTCCCCGACAAAAATTCCGGTTCAAGTCCACGGAGAATATCCCGGCGGCGGACGATCCCACTCAAACTGGAATCCAGATCAAAGACCAACACGACGCGGGGGAGAGATTTCCGGCCCTGTACATCGATCTGGTGTTTCTCCATTTCTTCCATCGCTTGAAGCAGGGTATACCAACACGGGATGTGCGGGTAGTCTTTCAGTGGGATCATTAGGTCTTTCGCCCGTTTGGTTTCCATTACTTTCGATCCTCCAAAAGGACTGGATTCATTACCAGCCCTTTGTTCCCAGGATGGCTTTAATGTTTTCTTCCGCTTCTTTTTCCATCAGAATCGCCCTATGAGTTTTGGCTTCTTTAATCTTTTCCATCAAGTCATTGATATCCGCTGGTTTTTCCAGAAAATCCGCCGCGCCCTGTTTCATGGCTTCGATTCCGCTTTGGAGATCTCCCTGGCCGGTGAGAAGAACAACTTCTAGATCAGGCCGTTCTCTATGCAGCCTCTTCAATGTTTCTATCCCATCCATTTCCGGCATACGCAGATCTAGAAAAATGATATCATAATTCTCTGACCCGGCTTTATCCAGCGCTTCGATTCCATTGGACGCGCTGTCGACTTCCAAGCCCCGCGCTTCCAATCGTTGGGACAGGACACGAACGAAATCGGTTTCGTCATCGACTAATAAAACTTTACTCTGAGTCATGATCGACCTCCATGAATCGTAAGTTACTCATTACGCTATTTGAACTCAATCACTTTCCAGGGGGAAGGACTGTGGAAACGTCAAGAGAAGAATCAGCCGGTTTTCTTCGGACGGGATGGACTCGATCTGTCCTTTAACCATCGTAATAATTTCTGATAGGGCCGCGAGACGATCATTCCAATCCTCTGCGGGAATCCATTCATTATTTGTTAGGTAAACTTCCACTTTGCCGTTATCTTGCCGGCATTCGATCTCCACTTTGTTTCCATGGTTGGAAGTATACATCAATTCCAAACCGGCGAAGATTCCCTGCTGAACGAGAAACCGGTTGTTCATAATCGTAATGGGATTCTCAATGGATTGTAGATGTAATGTAATGCCTTTAAGCGAAGCGAGGCGCTGCGCGATGGCAATGGTGTCATTTACAACGATGGCGAGATCAAATTCGGATAGGGTTTCATCCATACTATGCGCGAACCGGTTGAGCCGTTTGACGATCCGTTCGCCCCGCTGGATTTGGGTTTGGATATCGTTGGAAATCTTGACGAACCGTTGCGGATCGATCTCCATTCCAAATTCCGCGCCTTCCAGGAGATCGTTCTGTAGGCCGGCCAGTTCATTGACGATCGCCAACACGTTATTGATTTCGTGTGAAATGCTTGCCGTAATTCGTCCGAAATAGACTTCGCCTTTATTCGGATTCATGGCTAGACCGCCTTTTGGATTGTTCCACTGCTTGATTCATGATATCGATTAAATTATCAATATCGACAGGCTTGACCAAATAATCAAACGCTCCTTCCCGCAGTCCTTCGTTACGTTCTTCCTCGGACGCGCGTCCGGTCTGGAGGATGACTTGGACATGGGGGTGATTCTGTTTAATTGTTCTGAGCAGGTCAATCCCATTGATTCCCGGCATTTTCACATCTACCACAACGATATCAAATTCTCGTTCCGCTAGAATGCGCAGCGCGGCGTCTCCATGCGTTTCCGCCACTGTCTCGATCCCCCGCAGCTGAAGACGTTCCGCCAAGGTATACACCAATTCCGCTTCATCGTCGATTAGTAAAACACTATATGGTTTTGGTTTCATGATTGTTCAATCAACCTTTTGTCCAATCGGCAGTGTAATGGTGAACGTCGTTCCTTTACCCACTTCGCTATCTACGGAAATGTTGCCTTTGAGTTTTGATATGATCCCATACGTGATCGAAAGTCCCAATCCCGTTCCATATTTCTTTTTCAACGTAAAAAAGGGTTCAAAAATATGCGTCAAGTATTCTTTGGGAATACCAGAACCATTATCGGTAATTGAAATCGATACATTCACTTGATTCACAGTCTTCAGGTGGATATCGATCTTGCCCCCATCCTCCACGGCGGCGAAGGCGTTGTTGATAATATTCAGAAATACCTGCTGTAACTGACCCCGGTCGCTTTGGATCATGGGCAAGTCGTCCTCCGCGTGAATCTTGATCGCCAGATTCCGGTAAAGAGCCTCTTTTCCCAA
This sequence comes from bacterium, assembly GCA_963663405.2. Lineage (GTDB taxonomy): Bacteria > Hinthialibacterota > Hinthialibacteria > Hinthialibacterales > Hinthialibacteraceae. The sequence continues at coordinate 30,873 of CAXXSM010000044.1, forward strand.
AAAGCCCAGCACTTCCTCGATTAGATTGACCAGATTAACGGTCTCCATTTGCATGTCCATATGCTTGGCGAAGCCCAGCATCCGGTGGGTAATCGTGCGGCAGCGTTCGACCGAGGAAGTGATGGATTCCGTAAATTGGAGGATCCGCTTTTTATGGGGAAAGTCTTCATCCAGCGAGAGCAGGTCTTTGAGCAATCCAGCTTTTTCATAGATGATGGCCATGGGATTGTTGATTTCATGCGCGATGCCGGAAGCGAGCCTTCCCAGGGAAGCCATTTTGTTTGTGTATTCCATTTTATGGAACAAACTCGTTCGTTTCCGGTCAGCGTCTTGAATGCGGGAGACGAGATATGTGGATGTGGCGATGATCAATACAATAATGATTACTACACTGACGATCATAAAAATAAACAGTTCCCGCCGGAGAGCGAACCAATTCTTTTTCAACATCGACGGATCGGACACGACCATGAAAATAAATGGGGATTGCTGAATATAGGAATACGCCACAATGTAGAGGCGGTCTTCCAAATTAACATCTTCCATCACCTCCGTCGCTTCGGAAACAGGGGGAACAGGGAAGGGACACTGACCCATCACGTTTCCATAATAGCGGGAAGGGGTTTGAAAGACACCGAAACTGTTGATGAGAAACGCGTCGCTGGAAGAAGGGAGTGAGAGTGAGCGGATCCGTTGATGTAAAATATCCATATCGACTGTGGCGCGCAGCACAAAAAAATCGTCCGAATTCTTTTCACACTTCACCGCGATGACAAAATGGGGAAATCCCCGGTAGCCGGTGAACATATCACTGACGGACACGCCGCGCAGCGTCACGGTGTGGAACCAGCCTTGTTCCGCGTAATTTTTGCCTAAAAGATCGTAGGGGCCGGCGTACGAAATCTGATTGCCCTTGGAATCGATTACACCGAGATCGATAAATCCACCAAACGACTGTTTCAGATTTTTTAATGTGCCCGCCAAATGATCTTGATCCGCCAGATCTTGATACGATTTCTCTTCAACAATGAAATTCAGGGCGAACCGGCGTTCTTCCAAGAGAAATCCCAACGCCCGTTTCATGTTGGATGTCTGCCGGTGGATCGGTTGGATCATCTCTTCATGCATCGCCTGTTGGTACTGATAATAATTGGCGCCGGTCATAATCAACAACGGCGTCAAACAGAACGTCGACAGTAAAAGCACCGACCGGCGCCAGAGACGGCGATAGCGATGGACTTGATCCTCGCCTTCGAGGAACATCGATTTTTCGGGAACTTCTTTTTCCCATATACGCGGCCAGATTCTCATGATGCCCGTCTTGAATCGTTGATGGATTATTCGATCTCTTCATCCGAGGCGGCCTGTTTTTGAATTTTCTCGTAAGCCGCTTTCATTGTTTCGGCCAGTTTGTCGATATCCACAGGTTTTTGTAAGTAGGCGAAAGCGCCCAATTCGCGCGTCAGTTTTTCTTCCCGTTCTGAGCCGTGGCCCGTTAGAATGATGATTTCTACGTTGGGATGGTTTCGCTTGACTTCGCGAAGCACATCGACGCCTTGGATGCCCGGCATTTTCAAATCGAGAACCATCACATCCGGTTCGTCGTCTTTAACAAGGGAGAGAGCCGATTCACCGTCGTATACGACCTGGGACGGGATTTTTCTCATCTTTAACCGTTCCGACAAGGTTAAAACAAATTCTTTTTCATCATCGACCAGCAGCACCTGGGAAGGCACTTCGAAATCGAGTGGGGAGATGCGCGGCCGTTCGAAATGCGGTCCTTTCCGGACATCGACCTCCGTGGCATATGGCACAATCTGCGCGATCGCGGTGACTTTTTTCTTCAACCGCTCGAACCGCCATGTAAATTTATCGATCGTGATGATAACGCGTCCATCCACACAGGTGACATCGAGGTTGTATCCTTTTTCGATCAACTCCACGTTGACTTGAGACGCTGTGATAAAATCCTCGATAACGTTCTGGGAATCGGGGGTAGTTTGCAGGGATTCTTTTTGAACGTTTTCCCGGATCAGGGCCACCGCTTGATCGACGGACATGGTGTGAATGGGGATTTTGATGTCATACAGCCGTTTATCCCAGGGGCCGGTGTCGAAGAGATATTGCGTCCACTGACAACGGGCTTCATCGTCGTGGTCCAGCTGCTGCGCCGCCTTTTTTTCCGTCAAGTCTTCGCACTTCATGGCGCTTTTGATCCGGTATTCATGATCCGCCACAATGCAGATTCGAAGAACATGATTTAAGGTTTTGGGGAGGAGATGGGCGGCGTATCCATGATACACAAAATTGTCATTTTTAAGGTACTCCGCGAACGCCGCCTTGATATAGGCCACACATCGTTCTCTTTCATGTGTTACGTTATTGAAGATCGAGACGGGGCCCTGCATGGCGCGCAGTAATTTCTCATAAGGCATCGAATACCGTTCGGACGCCGCCTCCAGGATTTCCCGGTCAACAAGATTATAGCCGAGTTCGCGCGCGGTTTGCTCAGCGATGGCGCCGCCATGACAGCGCATCCCGCTGAAAAAGGTGATAATCGACATTTCTTGACTCCTCTGACGATCGGCGATCGTATCAAATCCAGACAACGAATTTATGAACCGTAATATTGGATATCTAGTGTACTCAAGACGGCGCTCCATGCAATCCGGTTGGTAAACCATACCATAATTATGGATTCGTTCCAGACGGACGCGCGGTCCTTTAGTGGGAGAAACTATGCTATAATCAAGGCATCCGGCGTTAAAAAAAAACAGCAAAACAAAACAATATTAAAAGAACTGAAAAAAAGAAAAGGACCCCTTCGGGTCCCGATGGTTTAACCATCCACCTCCAGATAACCGGATTAGAGATAGTATACCTAGAAAATCGTTGAAAAGTAAAAGGGATATTCATCGAAATCGAATCGAATTGTCTATATTGTTTAGGAGGTAAATATGAATTCCGTAAGCATCCTCAAATTCACTTTTTTATCGATCTTTATCGTTGACATTTCCATAAGTTCATTTTCTCAGAACATCAATACACCGGGAAACTTCCCCGATCCGAATTTCCGGTCGACGGTTGAGGAATTCATGGGCGTGGCGCCGGCTGGGGAATTTACAGCGGCGGAGGCTTCGATTAAAGAAGGGACGCTGGATTGTTCTAACCAAGGTGTTAAAGATATGTCCGGGATTCAATTTTTTCCAACTTTAACTTCAATTATTTGTAAGGAAAATATCTTAAAAAATCTGGACGTTTCTAATAACAACGCATTGAAATATCTCAATTGTAGAGAGAATTATTTGAGCAGCCTGGATGTCAGTAATAATATAACTTTGGAATTTTTTAACTGCGATTATAATAAAATTACAAGTTTGGATATCACCAATAATATTGCTTTAATACAACTCCACTGCGATTACAATTATTTAACTAGCTTGAATACTTCAAATAATACTATGTTGAGATATCTCTCCTGTAATGACTGGGCAGGTAGTAATAATGGATTGACCAATCTGGATGTCTCTCATAACACTGATTTAGAGATTCTATATTGCTCAGAAAATAGATTAACCAACCTGGACGTATTCAACAACACTGCTTTAACTCGTCTAAATTGTAGAAGTAATTTATTAACCAGCCTGGATATCACTAACAACATCGCTTTGGAGTGGCTCGATTGCGATTGGAACCAATTGACCAGTTTGAATATCTTAAACAATACTGCTTTGCTTACCTTATCCTGTTGCCACAATCAATTAACTAATTTAGATGTCTCTAACAATACAGATCTAACAGGACTCAGTTTTTCAAATAATCAATTAAAAAATTTAGATATCTCTAAAAATACTGCTTTACTATGGCTCAATTGCTTTGACAATCAATTTACATGCCTAGATGTTTCGACCTGTCATTTTTTAACTCATCTCATCTGTGGGAACAATCAATTAACCAACCTGGATCTTTCCAAAAACACTGCTTTGATTCAACTCGATTGCTTCAAGAATCAATTAACAAACTTAGATCTCTCTAACAACACTTCCTTATATTGGCTCAGCTGCTATGAAAATCAATTAACCAGCCTGGATATCTCTAACAGCACTGCTTTGGAATGGCTTTTCTGTAGTAAAAATAAACTAACCAGTCTTTCAAGTTTTGTTGTCAACAAAGGTCTTGAAACTGGTGATTGTGTGGATGTTCGGTATAATTATATTGGATGTGTTGATCCAGATACTGTTTTAAGTGATATCCAAATACTAATAGAGCGAATAGGAGAACCCATTTACTACAAGCAGTTTTATTTTATTGAATCTCTTTTTTCTGGTTTTGCCATCTGGCCACAAAATGAATGTCAATCAATGGTAACGAATTGGCAACTATTCAAATAGCAAATAAAGCAAATCTCAACAATCCTTCCTCATCCCTCCACCCTAACAATCATCGCAAGCATCTGCTCCATCCGACGCGTATACGTATGTTTCTCCGAGATTTCGCTGGCGGCCATATGAGTCCATTCTTCGCGGGCGCAGGATTCGTTTAGGTGGCGGAGGCAGTCTTGGGCTAAGTCTTCTGGATTGACATGATCGAGGGACCAGGGGAAGGCGCCTAGGTCGAATTGGTTTTCTGGATCGATTGTACTCCAATCGAAATATTCTCTCCGCACCTCCGTCGAGAGGAGAAAACCTCCGAGTTGGGGAACGAGGAAATCGCGTTGAGTGGGGGCGGTAAATCCTTGGAGACTGCGCAGGTTAATGTTGATGTGCGCGGAATGGATCAGATGTGGGTATTCGCTGAATGGATCGAGCGCGCCTTTGAATACCGCTTCCAGCGGCGCGTCTTGAATTTGGGATTTCCACGCCTCGTTCCCATAGAGCGCCAAGCCCAATGGTTCCAGCGCTTCTAGAAATCGCAGGCGCGAGCGCCGGTTCGCTTCCGCGTAGAGGTAGTACGCCAGCTGGCCGGTGAGTTGTACCTGTTTGCCGGGCGCGATAGGATCGTCGTTGAGAAGCGTTTGAAAATCGGTGGACGGTTCATTCATCTTCCGTTCAGCGATCCGGTCGAGGTATAACACGGTTTCTTCACCAAGTTGACCGCGCATGGGAGAGAGGTCCGGAACGCTGCCCACGTAAGCGATGGGATGCGCGTATTCGCTGCGGAATTCCGCCGGAAGCGTTTCCGGCGCCGCGACAGGCAGGAAATGTATCTGCTTCGCGCCCCGGTTTCTGGCCGCTGGTTCAAAGCCTGGATCGGCGATGAGGACAATTTCGTCCTCCGAGAATGGTTCCGCCCCCATCATGAATGGATCGTCCAGAATCCAGACCAGCGCCGTGGAGGGAAGCGAATCGAGGCCGGTCTCCCGCTGAAACAGGGATGCGGGATGATTGGCCAGGAGAATCGCGTCCGGATCGAATTCCAATAGATCTTCACGCATCCGCCGGGTATTTTGTGGATCGCCTGGATCAAGAGAAAAAACGCGCACAGTTTTCCCGATTCCCTCCAAGCCTTCCACCGCTCCCCGGAGAATCGAGCGCGCCCCATACGACCGCGGATCGTCAAATAACCAGAATCGTTCTACCATGATTTCTTTCATTAAAGAGTTAGATTATCATCCATCATACATTCATTTTGTTACAGGCCGCAGATGTTCGGGTGTTCGTTTTTTTACGTTAAGGTGGTTGGGATTTATGCCAGGGTATATGAAAATCTTTATCTTTTGCCCACCAATTTTATTGTTGGAAGGTTTGATGGAATAAGCCAGGGCAGAAAAACGCGGGTGCCCAGGGCAAGGCTTTTTTCTGCCCTGGCTACGTTCCGGAAATTATGCAAGGGGAGAAATACACCTTGCCCTGGGTACCCGTTAACACCAAACCTGTATTCATTTCAATCCTGAATATCCTTTTATCCTGTGTATCTAGATTCAGACAATGAATAAAAACTCAAAAAAATGAATTCCTGAAATGGCGTATGAATCTAATATATGTTTATCCATGTTGGTATGATAAAGTTTTTATTGTTACTAGAAACAGCGTGCGATCGCATGAGAGGATTGAATTTATCATTGATATGACAGACGCCTTGATCCAATCCAAAACAATAACGATCCCACAGGGAGATGCAACTCTCAGCATTCAATACCGGGAGACCGGAACCGGCTTCCCGCTGATTTACCTGCATGGCTGGGGATTGGATAGCGCGTCTTTTATACCTTATATTGAGTCTCTTAATGATTCCGGGAGGCATATCGCTATCGATCTGCCCGGCTTCGGCGCATCGGACCGGCCCCAGGACGCATGGGGGACGGAGGAATACGCGGATTTCGTGATCGAATTTCTCCAGCGGCTGGGGATCGAATCCTGTTTGGTAGTGGGGCACTCGTTTGGTGGACGGATCGCGATCCGCATGGCGCGGCGCGGTGGAAATCTCCTGCGGGGAATGATCCTGATCGCGTCCGCCGGCCTTAAGCGAAAGGTTCCGTGGCGGAAGAGGCTTCGCATTAAATCGATCCAAACATTAGCCCGCTTTGCGCGGCGGATTCTTCCAGGAACCACCGGTGAGGCGGTGAAGCAAAGGCTGTATAATACAATCGCATCGCGGGATTACAAACAAGCCGGGGAGATGCGGGCCATTTTCGTGCGGGTGGTCAGTGAGGATTTAACCCCGCTCCTCCCGGATATCAAAATTCCCGCGCTCTTGATTTGGGGCGCAGAGGATCAAGAGACACCACCAAGTTTGGGACAGTGTATGCATAAGTTGCTGCCAAATTCAGTCTATATTGAATTGCCCGGTTTCGATCATCATTCCATCCTTGACCGGGGAAGGCATCAGGCCGGATATCAGATCCGGAAATTTATAGAGCCATTCGTGAGAGACTAATCATGCAGAATTCCATGAGCGCATTCACTCTATTTCTACTTATCTTGAATCCATTCACGCTATTTTATTGCGCCTGTTTCATGATCGCGTCGTGGCGGATTGTTCTGCGGTATCTCCACTTTTTTCAGCAAGAGGAATATGACAGCGGGCGTTTTCTGAAATGGTGGATCCGGACACGATCGTTTGAGCGGCGGGCGTCGCTCTTGTGTATAGCGCTGGCTTTGGGGTATTTTTTCGCTTTCATCCAGTTTCCCCACTTATTTCCGTTTTACATTGTTGTTAGCAGTCCAGATCAAACAACGTTTGAATGGATCAATAATCTATCTTCAACATACGTTATTTTATTTGGAATCTTACTTTTCGTGTTTGCATTGATCGCAGCCGCGGGATTCAGCAATCGGCCCGGCGCCGCGAAAAAACCGCTTGCCTTCACGTCGCGGGCAAAACGGATTTTTACCGTTTCCTATCTCATTCTACTCGCAATTCTATTCATCGTATCCAGTTTAATCTTCTTCCTGCGAGCTCCATCCGATAATCTGGCATATCTATATGAACAATTGTTTTATGCTCTGATCGGCCCGTTTTCTCCAATCGTATTATTACTACTCTTCTTGGTCTTGCTGCAGAGTATCCCGATCTCATTGGCCGCGGCAAATACCATTCTGAATCCTATGGAGGCATCGATCCAACGCCGGTATATCAACGAAGCGAAAGACATCTTAAAAAAGTACGAACCGGATATCATTGGGATCACCGGCAGTTATGGAAAAACATCGATTAAACACATTCTCTCGCATATTCTTTCCTGCCACGCGCAAACACTCGCGACGCCCGGCAGTGTGAATACGCAAATGGGAATCACGCGGGTGATCCGTGAACGGCTGCGATCCGATCACCGTTTTTTCATTGTCGAGATGGGCGCGTACCGGCCCGGTTCGATCCAGAAATTATGTGAATTAACTTCCCCAAAGTCAGCGATTGTAACAGGAGTGGGATTAGCGCATTTAGAACGTTTCAAAACGGAGGAGACCATCGCGCGAGCGAAATCCGAACTGCCCCTGGCCCTACCCGCCGAAGGAATCGCTGTTCTAAATGGGGATGATCCCCATTGCCGGAATATGGCGAAGACTCTCCTAACCCACGCCTTCTTCTATGGCCGTTCGGAGGATCTGGGACCACTGGATTGCCGCCTGGTGGAATCAGAACTAACCGCTGAAGGCATGCGGTGTGTTTTTGAATATAGAGATAAAACCTATGATGTTACGATGCCTCTCTATGGCGAACATCAAGCGTTAAACGCGGCGGGCGCGTTTTTATTAGCCGCTGAACTCGGCGCCGCGCCTATAACCATAACCGCCGCATTGAAAATTGTTCCACCCATCGATCACCGTCTGGTCGTAACAAAAGGGGCGGATGGAATTACATGGATTGACGACGCATATAACTCCAATCCAACAGGCTTCCTGAATGCGCTTGACACGCTGCGTGTCCTGCCGGGAACCAACAAAATTCTTATCACACCGGGAATGGTGGAACTGGGTGGAAAACACGCGGAGGAACACGCGCGCGTGGCGGAAAAAGCGGCTCAAGTTTGCGATGCGATCGCCCTTGTCGCCCCCAAGCGGATTCCCGAACTGCGCGAAGGACTCTTGAAAAATGGTTTCCCTGAAGAGAATTTACATGAATTCGATACCCTCAACGCGGCGAAAGAATGGCTGGATACAGTGATTCGTTCCGGCGCGGTTGTCTTGTTCGAGAACGATCTGCCGGATCTCTATGAATCCCCCTCGGCATTTACATTACTAGGTGGAAGGTTGAAGACAGAAGGCTGAAGGTTTTCCCTTCGGCCTTTGGCCTTCGGATTATTTACCTGCGCATTAGGAGAAGTTTGAATGTCTGATACACAAAAAACGCGAGTGGCTGTATTGTTTGGCGGGCGTTCGCCCGAACATGAGATCAGCGTTGTGACCGCTTTGCAGGTTCTCGACGCGTTTGACTCGACGCGCTTCGAGACGATCCCCGTTTATATCGATACAGATGGCTATTGGTACACCGGAGAAGAACTGCGGGACCGGGGAAATTATCTGCCCTCGCAGGAACTGAAAAAGAAACTCAAGCGGGTGACGCTCTCAAGCGATCCCGTTTCCGCATTAGTGGAAGCCGAACCACAAAAAGGTTTTTTCGGACAGAAAAAACCTCAGCGCTTTCCAATCGATGTCTTTTTCCCCCGCCTTTCATGGCGTAACATGGGGAAGACGGCTGTATCCAGGGTTTCTTCGAATTAACCGGCGCAACGTATGTTGGTTCCGGTCCGCGCGCCTGCGCAATTGGAATGCACAAACACAATGCGAAACAGATCCTGTCCTCCTTGGGGATTCCCGTATTACCGGGGATTTTGCTGGATCAGCGCGAATGGAACGCGGAAAAAGCGGATGAAATCGCGGGTGATCTTATTGAAAAGATGGCGCTTCCGGTTATGGTCAAGCCGTGTAATTTAGGATCGAGCATCGCGGTCTCATCCGCGCATAGTCTGGATCAACTAATGGTGTCGCTGGCGGGCGCGTTTGTATTTGATCGGGAAGTAATCGTTGAACCGTTTTTACAGGATATGTATGAATTAAACGTTTCCGTTCTGGATGGTGATCTCCCCCGTCTTTCGGCGATCGAGCGCCCCCGCCGTGAGGAAGAACTCCTCACCTTCGAGCAGAAATATTTGAAAGGGAACAAGAAAATGTCCTCCTCCCGCAGCGAGGGGATGGCGTCGCTGCCCCGTGATCTAAATCCCAGCGATGTGCCCGATTCGATTTTGGAGCAGACGCGATCCTATGCGCTCAAAGCGTTTCGGGGATTGGACTGCCGGGGATTGGTGCGATTCGATTTCCTCATCAACGCAAAAGATGGGAGCGTCTATTTCAACGAAGTGAATCCTCTTCCCGGCTCATTCTCCTATTATCTTTGGGAAGCGGCGGAACCGAAACTTCCTTTTACGGAATTGCTGGCGGAATTGATCCGGCTTGCGCAGGAGGAGAAGAAGGCGAAACAAAGGGTGCGGCGGATTATGGAACGGCGGTTGTTTAAAGAGGGGTGAAATACTACTATTATTTGTTGATTTTACATAGTGATATTTTTATATGATTTAATTTGAAATGGTGGGCTACGCTCGCTTAAAAAATTCCGGCGCAAGCGCCAGTATTTAGCCCACCCTACGCTCTGTTGGAATATGAAGATGAATGATTCCATTAGGATCGTCACTGTTGACGCTACAAATCTGGAAGAAGAAGGATTCTTCTGTTATAAGAGCAAACCCAAGTCTGAGGGATATCAGAACAAGCAATGCTGGCTGAGGGATCGTATCGAAGAAGGTTTACGAATAAAGATTCTCTATGAGGGGAAAAGGTCGGTTGGATTTATTGAATATATCCCTGCTGAGTATACTTGGCGGGTAGTCGACGCGCCGAATTATTATGTTATACACTGTCTTTGGATTGTTGGCAGAATGAAAAAGAAGGGATATGGTTCCCGTTTGCTGGAGGAGTGTTTAACAGACGCTCGCCAGCAGGATAAATATGGAGCCGTGATGGTGAGCAGCCGGGGCAATTGGTTGGCGAATGAAAAAATCTTTTTGAAAAATGGTTTTGAAAAACTGGATTCGGCGCCCCCCTCGTTCAGTTTGTTAGTCAAGAATGTCAAAAAAGGGCCTAAGCCGGTCTTCCCACAGGATTGGGAAAAAAGGCGGAAGAAGTATTCTTCCGGCGTAACGATAGTCTATGCGGATCAGTGTCCCTATATACCCGACGCGGTGCAACGAGCTGTTGACGAGTTTGCAGCGAGAGGAATCAAGGCCAAAACGATCAAACTTAAGAGCCGCGATGAGATACGAGCCATGTCCCCAACCGCGTATGGAATTTTCGGAATCCTCTGCGATGGAAAATTATTGACCTATCATTATTTGGGGAATAAAGAGTTGAAACGGCTTGATGAGGAATTTCTTGTGTAATTATACAAGAAGTGGATTTCTACAATTTTGACAATGTGAACGAACGAATAGAACATGAAAATGAAACCAAAAATCGCAGTATTGCAATTCCCCGGCTCGAATTGTGAATCGGAGACGGCGCGATCATTGGAGATCGTGGGACTTGACGCGGAAGTGTTCCGTTGGAAACCGGCCGGCGGAAGAATTGAAACCATTCGCGGGTTATCTTTTACCCGGTGGATTTTCGTACGAAGACCGGGTGCGGGCGGGTGTGATCGCCGCGAAAGAGCCGTTGCTGGAAGAACTCGTTATACAAGCGGAAAGTGGAAAGCCTATCCTGGGCATCTGCAATGGCGCGCAGATCTTGCTTGAAACCGGTCTTCTGCCCGGCATTCATCCCGGCCGGGTGGAGATGGCCCTTGCGACGAATTATATGACTCATGGTGGAGAAGTGGTGCGGCGCGGCCATCATTGCGGGTGGATCAATCTACGCTGCGAAAGCGATCCGGATCGCACGCCCTTCACACGATGCGCATCGAAAGGCGACATTCTCCCAATGACTGTATCTCATGGAGAAGGCCGCTTTACAAGCAATGATCAAGATATTTTAAAAAAGTTGGAAGACGGAGGCCAAATTCTTTGGCGCTATTGTGATGATGATGGGAATTGTGAAGAGGGATTGCCCGTCAATCCTAATGGCGCGTACGCCAACCTAGCGGGGATCTGTAATCCGCAAGGGAACGTCGCCGCTTTGATGCCGCATCCAGAACGGGCGTTCTTCGTCCGGCAGGTTCCATCCTCCTGGTATGGGCCGTGGGGAGAGAAGCGCCGCGCCGCCGCTGGCAGTATTGAAGAGATGAACGAACCAGGCCCCGGTTGCGCGCTCTTCCAATCCCTTGCGAATTTTCTGACGGCGCAATAAAGACAAAGAGCGCCCAAAAAGGCGCCCCTGCGTATTATCACTTATTACTGCGTTCTTTATTATTTCTCTGCGCTCTGACTTAACACCAAGCCTGCGGCGCCGATGGTTCCCGCTTCTTCACCCAACTTCGCGCGGACAATCGGCGTCGAGAAATGAGAATCGAAAAAGACCCGCCATTTGATCTCTTCACGCGCATAATCAAACAAAAGATCTCCCATATTGGAGGCGCCGCCGCCGATACAGATGATCTCAGGATTAAAACAGAGGATCAATGTCGCAATCCCGATCCCTAGATGTTTCCCAGCGTGCGCGATCACTTGATTCGCGACTTTGTCACCTTGAACGGCGGCGTCATAGACCATTTTGGAGGTAATTTTCGAGCGGTCTCCTCCGCACATCTCTTTTAAGATCGTATCGATATGTTCGACTTTTGCCTTGCTCCGGGCGTAGTTGGCGATTCCACTGGCGGAAGCGTAGGTTTCCAGGCAACCTTCGTTCCCACAGCCACAGACCGGCCCGCTTGGATTCACCATAATATGGCCCAACTCTCCCCCAAAGCCTCGCGCGCCGTGATAGACTTTCTTATCCACAATAATCCCGCCGCCGACACCCGTTCCCAGAGTCAACACGAGAACGACGGATTTCCCCCGGCCCTCGCCGAACAACGCTTCTCCCAACGCGCAGACGTTGGCGTCGTTATCCGCCCAAGTGAATATATTGAAGCGTTCGAGAAAGATCTCCCTGACATTGATCCAATAATCCCAGTCCGGAATATTGACGGGGCGGGTGATTGCGCCCTTTTCGTGATCGATCAATCCCGGACTGCCGATGCCGATCCCTTGCAATTGTTCCCGCCGTCCCTTCATCGCCTCGGAATCGAGAATCTCTTGGATGAGATCGCCGATGCGATCAACGACTTTCCTACCGCCCACTTCCGCCTTTGTCGGTTTTTTATATGTCTGGATTAATGCGCCATCTTCCGAGACTAAACCGGCTTTAATGTCTGTTCCACCTAAATCAATACCTATTGCCACGCGGGTCATGCTAGATCCGGCTCCTTGCTAAAATTATGTAAAGGATTTACAAATCCTAAACGATAAAGGATGGCACGGTCAGGCCATTCCATCAAGAAGCGCGGCGGGGAAATGAGAAAAAACGTCTCCCGTCAACACATAAACTTTGCCTGTTATAATAAAACGAACGAGAAGCAAATGAAGGAAAACTTATGATCTATCTCATTTATGATTATCCACAAGTGGGGATCGCCATCTTTGGTGTTCTGCTCCTCGCGATCTCTTTTCAACGAAATGTCCCACGCTTGGATGGCGCTCCGGTGTGGAGACGACACAGCGGCCCGTGAAGGACGGCTGACGCTCAATCCGATGATGCACTTCGATCCGATGGGATTGATGTTCATCCTCTTCGCCACGTTCGGGTGGGGACGCCCAGTGCCTGTCAATCTGAACAACCTGCGTGATCCACGCAGGGATTCGATGCTCATTTCGATCGCAGGGCCTGCTAGTAATATTTTGCAGGCTATTCTCTTTGTAATTCTCTTTCGACTCACTTACAACCAAGCCGCATTTGAGTTTTTGGGGGAAGGGATTTACCGGGCTTGTACCCTCGTTTTTCAATATGGTGTCATAATTAACATGACACTAGCGTTCTTCAATATGATACCCCGTTTTCCCCTTTAGATGGTGAGAAAGTGCTGGTTGGATTGCTGCCATACGAGCAGGCGAGGAAAATGGAAGATTTCCGGCAGCATGGTATGATGGTGTTGTTTCTATTGTTGATGTCGGGATGGCTCCTTCGTGGACCATCGATTTTGGATTTTTATTTTAACATGACCAGTCAGCCACTGAGTTATTTCATGCTGGGTATTTAATAGGCTTTAAATATGGAGGATATCTCATACGATGTGGAATGGGCAAATGAACAAAACAGGAATCCCCGCAATCAGTTTGATCGCGTTGATCAGCCTCTATTTGACCGGCTGTTCTGGCGATTCGGGTCCTCAAACGATGGAACCTGTCGATCTTCCCGCGATTGAAATCAATATCCCCAACATGCCGGAAGGGGCCGTGCCGCTGGCGATGGTCTTGATACCAGCGGGCACGTTTACTATGGGATCTCCTGACAATGAAGAAGGCCGCCTTTCGCGGGAAGGCCCCCAACATCAAGTCACTATCACCCATCCTTTCTACATGAGCCGCTACGAAGTGACGCAGGCGATTTGGGAAATCGTCATGAGCAACAATCCATCCCAATTCAAGAGCATGAACCACCCCGTTGAAAATGTATCCTGGAACGAATGCCTGGAATTTATCCAGCGGATCAACACGAAAGGCGTTGGATTGTTCCGCCTGCCCACGGAGGCGGAGTGGGAATACGCATGCCGGGCGGGGATGACAACTCCGTTTTACTGGGGAAGCGAGGGTGAATCCGAGATTAACAAATACGCATGGTATAACGGAAACAATCAGCCTAACGGAACGAAGGAAGTTGGTTTAAAACTGCCTAACGCCTGGGGATTGTTCGACATGAGCGGGAATGTGTATGAATGGTGTCACGACTGGTATGGAGAGTATTCCAGCCGTCCCCAAACCGATCCCACCGGCCCTGCCTCCAGCAAGTATCACATCGTTCGCGGGGGACGCTGGGGCAACACCGCGACATATTGCCGCTCAGCCTACCGCGCCGTCATCCCCCCCGGATAACCGGGACGGCAGCCTCGGCTTCCGGCTTGTGAAAATGGCGCTGTGATAATGGAGCGCGGACGTCCCACCCGTGACAAAAACTGATTCATCCAGCGGTTCTCTCATCAAAAAATCTATCGCCGATCATTAGAATTACCACTCAATGCGCTGTCTGAATGTGATTAGGAATTATGCAAGGGCAGAAAAAAATGCCTTGCCATTGCTACCCATCTGGGATTATATGGGTAGATTAAGCCTTGTCTTTGCCACCCCAGCTGGTATTACAAATGGATAAAAACGTAAATGCTCCGGCGCAGGCGCCGGTAGTTGCCCTTGGTGTCCTATCTTATAAACCTTTATGATTGAGATCACAACTTACAACTGAAAATGAGTCGCGGAAGAGATTGAGAATGAGATAGTTATCTAGACTCATTTTCATATAAAAACAGTTCGATTTACATATCGCGGATAAATTTCGCTGCGTAGGAGCGGACGGATTTTCCGTTGAGGATGTGAAAGACGCGGAGGCGGTCGACGAGTTGTTGGGAGAAACGGGAGAGGGGGATGTGGACGATTTTTTTGTGAAACCGGCGGGCAAGCAGTTTCCAAGACGACGAGGGAGAGCGTGGGGAGACCAGCGCGACGTGTTTCTCGCTGGAATGAAAAAAACGCGCCCGCCAGGAGACGTTCTTCTAGAATTCGAAATTGCGCGAAGCGGGGATCGCTCCAAACTTCGGGAATCGTGCGTGGTGGATAGAGAAAGAAACTGCCACCGAACACACACTGCGAAATGCCCGGCCCGACGAATTGATCGCCGATCGGCGTAGAGAAAAAACAGAGAGTGGACTCTTTCTCGTGTTCGGCGTAAAAGGTGGTTTGCAGGCTGAATTTCTCTGGATCAGCCGGTGTCTCAAATAAAAAAACAACCACTTCGATTCCGCCCCGTGAAGGGGGTATTTCCTTCACGAACAGGTCGCCCGTGAACCAATTGCGGATCGTTTCACGGATGTCCAATCCATCTTTTAACGAAGAAGAAAATTTCTCGGAGCGAACCAATCCTTCGCCGATCATCGCTTTGGCGGCTTCCCGGACATGCGTGCTGAAACTCTCGATCCGTGTGTCTTCGGGCGGCCACGAGCAGATCCCATATGGATTCCACATCTGGCGCCATCGTTTCTGCTTCTGCGGTTCGGGAGGCCGTTTCAAAGGAAGGTTGCGCCATGAGACCGGTATCCCTAGAAGCCGGTTTTTGATCATTCCTGCGCCGCCGCTTGGAAAAGACGCTTGTCCGATTCCAAACGCCGCCGCGTCCTGATCCCGCACATGTTGGAAGGGATACTGCTTGGCGGTCTCGACCAGCGCGATCGCATACGTATCACCCACGATCTGCTTGGCGGCCAGGGGCGATTGTGTATAGATCCGGCGTCATGCGCGAATTCATCAGCGTCAAATTGCGGATGTATTGGAGCATGATTTGCAGGCGTTGGGATGTCGCCCAGTTATGCAAGGGTTTAAAACGCCGCAGCCACTCGCTTCGCGCTTCGAGCGTCAGTTCCTTGATTCCATCGATGGAGATGTTTTCATCGGGCAGCAATTCCCGCCGCGCTTTTTCGTAGAGATAAGTAATGTACGGAAGTTCGCCTAAGACGAAGGCGAGTGAACGTTCTTTGACGGGATAAACATGAATCGGCGCGAAGAACGGCTCTACCTCGGGCGCGGGAGTATCAAAAAAATACGCGTCCCGTAACCAGGGCCAATGCGCGATTGAACAGACACATAGAACGTTCCTATAATCCTCTTTCAAGTGACGCAGATTACCCGCCATTGTATGAATCCGCGCCTGCGTTTGTCCCGACGATGGAGGTGGAGGGATTGTTGGCAGAATCGACGCGCAGAATTTATCCAGCGGCACTGTTTTAAGAGAATATGGATCGGGACAGTGAAACGATTCCGGTTGATAGACGGGCGTTTCCATATCCACGAATTCGATGGGGATATATTCTTCCAGCGCAATGCGAATCGCCATGATGACGGGCTGGCAGGGATCAATGGGAACAATGTTCCATGCGGATTCGTCCCCCGGCTCTTCGGCGGCGGCCACTTCAATCAATGGAAGGTTCCGCACAGCTTGGAGAACGGATTCGCGAAACGATTCCGGCAGGGGAACGGCTAAACAATCCCATCGCGTTTCCAACATCGCGCGCCGGACTTCCAGCGCGAAATCCCCGCTTCCATGGACGACGGGAAGCAGGATTACGTTTTCATCCAACGCGAAAATGGGATTGGATTTCACGTTCATGATTCATCATCGCCGGGCATTAGCGGATCGTCGTCATCAAAGAAAAAATCGGACAATCCCATTTCGGGGTATTGACCGTTCGCGGTGCGGTGGCGTTTCTCGGCGAGTTGTTCCAGATCCTCCGCTTCTTCTCCAAGAACAGCCAGCATCGCTTCCGACCAGGCCCGGTCCCGTGAGAGGGGGTGCGCAGGATTGCCGCGCATCCGTTTGATCGCGTAGCGGATGATGTTAATCCCATCCCGTGTCGAAAAGTCCAATTCCAACTCGCGCGCTTCATGGAGAAAATCTACCGTCATGGCCAAAATTTCATCCTCCGCGAAGGGCAGGTGATAGCGGAGAATCTCCATCTCATCTTTATGAGATGGAAAGGGGACGCGGATCGTAGGCTGGAGGCGGGATTGGATATAATCGGGCACCTCAAATGTGGATTCGTCCTCATTCATGGTGACACAGGCGCGAAATCCGGGATGCGCGTGGATCGTAATTCCGGCGATGATGGATTCGACATAGCGGCGCATATCGAGCAACGGGGCGATCGAAGCCCAGCTTTTTTCATTCATCCGGTTGCCTTCATCCAAGATGCAGACGCTTCCTGTGATCATAGCGGTAACCAAGGGCGAAGCGTGATACGCGATTTTTCCGGATTCGGCCAGGACGGGTGTGACGAGTAAATCTTCCGGACGTGTGTCGGCGGTGCATTGAAAGATATATAAATCTTGTTTGCGCGTTTTCGACGCCGCCATTCCCAATGCGGTTTTTCCTACACCCGGTGGGCCGACCAGTTTGGGCGAGAGGGGGAGATCCTTCTCGTCCACCATCAGCCAGCAGGCGAGTAATTGTCCAAGCGTCCTCCCGCTGCCCGATCCATTCATTTTCTGTTCGATCCGGCTGCGCGAGATGCAGTGTGATTCCTTCTATGGTTTGTGTTTCACTCATTAATTCGCATGACCTTAATTCTGGATTCTTTATCAGCTAAGGAATGTAACATCGAAATGGTTTTCGTAAAGGATACCAGCATCGAAAACGTTGCGCGGTGGGGATTATATGCGTGCTTAATTGGAAGCGGACCGCGAAATGGCTAACGCATGGGCGGCCATGAGGAACGCGCCGGTCCCCCAAGTCTCCGTTTCACGTTTTACTTTCTGGTAGGTGTCGAAACCCGATGGACCAGTCCCGGCGGAGACGCCAATAACCCGTCCCGATTCATCAACTTGAGACGTCAATCCATTCCAGGCGTTTAGGATCGTCTCCAAATCAATGGAAGGGAGAACACCCAGCCGGCGTCCTTCAAGCAGGCTATAAAGAATCATTGCGCTGGCGGACGTCTCAAGATAGGAATCTTCCCGGTTCAGAACTGTGCGCCACAAGCCTGTCTCTTGATCCTGCAATGATACCACCGACTTCATTTGTCTCTGAAACGCGCTCGTGAGATGACCGTACGCCGGGGACTGTGGATCGAGATGTTTCAAGACTTCAATATACGACATCGCGACCCAGCCGTTTCCGCGGCCCCAGTATTCTTCCGTGCGGGTTTCTTTCGCGTCGTCATACATATGATAGAACAGTCCTGTTTTCTCGTCTTGTAAATGACTGGCGAAAACCATTAGTTGCTTATAGGCTTCACCGATCATTTCGGGTTTGAGTTCATGTTCTCCCAACACGGCGAGCGGTGGGCAGGCCATGAAGAGCGTATCCACCCAGAGTTGCTGATTCCCGCGCCAGTGATCCAAGCCACCATCCCGTGTGCGCGTCGCTTCTGTGCGGATATAATCCACGACCTGTTTGCAGAGGATTAAGTGGGCTGGATTGTTGGTTTGTTTATATAGAAGCAATGAGGGAAATCCCGGCCCCCAATGGCCACAGTATCCCCGTTGAGAGAGAAGCGGGAGAATCCCTTCCTGTTTCCAATGATCCGCCCAGACGCGGACGAAATCAAGATAGCGTGAATCTTGTGTCGATTCGTACGCGTACATCATTCCAGTCATCAACACACCTTCTCCCCAGTTGAATGGCGGGGGTGAGGGGAAATCGATCAACACCCGGTCAGCGGCTTTCCGGAGAATGGGGATAGGATCCACATCGAGTGTCAACGGTTTTTGTTCCGTTGTCGCGCAGTTGGTCAGCGCTAAGATTGCGCAGAATAATGAGAAGAGATACGCTTTCGATTTTA
>CAXXSM010000045.1:0-8561 GCA_963663405.2 bacterium
GCCTTCATCGATAAAGTAGGGCTTTCAGACAAATTGAAATGGCTTGATTCAACCGTCGGATTTGAACGGGCAGGGTAAACTATATCCTTTCACGACGCCGGTGGATTTACTGCGTTTTAAACCTCTTTCATTGTTCTCCCGTTTTCGGGTCGGCTTATCCGTCCTAAAAATGCGCCGCCGGGATTCGTACAGCGATCTGGAGACGATCACTGCGGAGGAGTATATCATCCGCGAGATGGGCGAACCGGCGTACCGGATTCTCTGGGAACCCCTCTTGCGCTCAAAATTTGGTGACCGCTACCGGGAAGTATCCGCTGTCTGGTTTTGGGGAAAAATAAAACTCCGTGGTGGGACCCGGTCAAAAAGCGGAACTGGAGAGTGTCTTGGATACTTGCAGGACGGATGGGCGCAGATCTACGAAGCCATGGTGGAAACCATTGAAAGAGAAAGGCGGTGTTATGCGCTATGGGACTTCGGTTGAAGAGATCACACCCCCTCGAAGGAGAGCGATATCATGTTCGCGTCAGTGGGGAAACCATCGAGTTTGACCGGGTAATCGTAACCACCAGCGTTCCCGCCTTCGTGAAAATGGTACCTTCACTGCCGGACGACTACTGCGCGCACATCGGCCAGATTCCTTATCAATCGAATATCACAATGATTGTGGGGATGGATCGATCCATCTCTCCCTTTTATTGGTTGAATATAACTGATCCTGAGTCCCCCTTCGTCGCAGTGATCGAGCATACGAATCTTCTGCCTGATCCTAACTACGGCGAATTTCTCCCCGTTTATTTGTCCCGCTATCTCAGTACGGATCATCCCTTTTTCCAGATGGAAACGGCGCAATTAAAAGAGATGTTCCTTTCGTATCTCGAAAAAATCCTTTCCTGGTTTTCAGCAAGATTGGATTGGTTCATTTCTCTGCTCGAAAGCCGAGTGTACCCAACCTGTGATCGGTCTACGCTATTCCGAAAAAAAACCCGCGTTTAATACACCGTTTCCAGGATTGTATCTCTGCACAATGATTCAAATATATCCTGAAGACCGGGGGCAAAATTACAGTATAAAAATGGCCGAAAGCCCTGCTCTGTCAGCTGGGAGAACTGGATAGATTATCCGCTTGACAGAGACTCTCTTCAATCCATCATGTTTTTGAATTCATAAATTCGATTAACAATGATTTGGAATGGTGTGGATCAAAAATCTTCATCATCATCCAGGATCATCTCTTCATCGAAATCATCCAAATCCTCATCATAATCTTCGTCTTCGTCGTCCACCTCGTCTTCGTCATCCACCTCATCTTCGTCGTCCACCTCGTCTTCGTCGTCATCCATTTCATCATCAAAAAAATCGTCATCTTCTAAATCGTCGTCAAATATATCGTCGTCAGTGTCGTCTAAATCATAATCATCATCGTCATCCCAGCTGAGTTCGGCTGGAAAAGGCCATTCGTCAGGTTGTTCGTAATACCTTGGAAATTCGAGCAGACAAGGGATCCACTGTCCATATTGTCCGCTGATCACAATAAGGACGGCTCCATCCGCCGCGTTCGGAAACCTGCCAAAGATTCTGTACGTCTGATAACGTGGTTGAATCATACTCATTTTTTTTACTCCTCAACTCCATTCTTCTTGTAACAATTTGACTGTTGATAAAACCAGATTACTATTTGTTTACTATTCTCCCCTGAATTCGGTAAATTACACCTAAGAAGCGTTTAGTCAATAGTTTTTTTCACTTTTTTCAATGAAAATGAGTTTCAAGGTCTTTTTCGTTCGCACTTCCCTTCGCAACTCATTTTCATGTGTGTGTAGCGCCCTAAATCTTGATGGTTGCAATGAAAATGAGTTTCAAGGTCTTTTTCGTTCGCGCTACTTTCCACCACTCAATATCATTTGTCCGATACAAGCCTAATTTATGATTACATATGGTTTCCACCGAAACAGGAAGAACCTTCCAATTTCTTTTTTTAGCCCAAAATGCCGGTCTGTAAAGGAGGACGGAATAGGCGCGATATTATGCATATCCTAAAAGGTTTGGCGGCGCCGAAATTGTACCGGTCAGCTTGAGTATAATGCCCAAAAAACGACAGCGAGCCATAGTATTCCATTAATCATCATCGCTTTATCCGTTAATAGCGCTTCCGTCGGATTGCCCCCTGCCTCTTTGCTGTACACTAGGTATAAGTAACGGAATAAACCATAGATCACAAACGGAATTGTGTATTTGATCGAATCGTTGTGGGGGGGGGCGTTCACTCCCGCGTTGACTGGAGAATCAATACAGTACAAAGAATATGTGACTACCGTCGCGGCGGTTACAATCGAGATGATTTGGTCGAGCAACTGTGTCGAATATTCCTTCAATATAGCGCGGTGATTCTGCGCGGTTTCATCGCCTAGCAAGATCAGCTCATGGCGCCGTTTCGCGAAGGCGAGAAAAAGCGATACAAAAATCGCGCAAATATAAAGCCAGTCGGAAACATTGATATGAATGACCACCGCGCCTGCATAGATCCGTAACACAAAGCCGATTCCGATAATCATTCCATCCAGAATGACCGCTGAACGCAGCCAGAAGGAATAGAGCACGTTCAGAATTATATAAAACCATACAATGACGAGAAACCGGAATGAAAGAGCATAGGCGATGATTGATCCGCAGCAAAATAATCCTATGCAGAACAGCGCCACGGTTTGAACCGATATGCGGCCGGCTGGAAGTGGACGGTTTTTTTTATCAGGATGTGACCGGTCTCTCTCCAAATCGGCAATGTCGTTAATCATATAGACGCAAGAAGAAAACACGCAGAAGAGAAGAAATGCAAGGCATGTCAATCCCAACGCCTCCAGATTGTGTATCTGCCGGTCAAAGATCAAAGGCGCGAATATAAAAAAATTCTTTACCCATTGCTTTGGGCGTGAGATCTCCAAAATGGCTTTGATATTATCTGCTTTGAATTCCATATCGCTTATTACCTTTCCAACCTGCGTATCTTTTCATGAGTTGTGTTTCGTTATGGATTCTTTGGAATATCATGCCACATGATATGTAGAAATTCCGTACAACCCACTTTTTTCCAAAAATTGTATCCCTTTTTATTTAAAGGAGAGACATTCAGCTGGATGACTGTCGTTCCTCTACGATGGAACCATCGACGGACATGTTCCCATAGCCGTTTCCCGACTCCTTCGCGTTGTAACGATTCCGTCACCGCCATTTCGGCGATGAATCCATATCGGGGCAGGGAAAAAATCGGTGGATTGGAGAGAATCATGACGATCGCATAACCAGCTAATCTTTGAGCGGTTTTGGATTCCGCCACGAATATAGAATAATCATAATTCTCCAGAATGGAATGCAAGTATTCCAAGTACGCCTCATCGTTGCCCGGCGCTAAAGAAAACCGGATGTCCAGCGAGAGATGGTAATCCATCATTTCCTTCCAAAGTTTTGTCACTTCGGGCAGGTCCACCGCTTTTGCCCGCCGAATTGTGATATCCTCCATTGCGCAATCCTTTCGTATGGGGCGCTGTTTTATTGGCCAAAAATGACGACACGGCAATACATGTTAATCTAATAAAAAACTGAATTGATTGAAGCGCGGAAAGGCTCATTATTAAAGTATAGATACATTTTTTCTTGTGGAGCCTTTTTACGTCGTATCGAGTTTGAATTTTACATAATAACTTGCGGGATTCTATTAGGTTCCTGGGAAGAATGTCAAGGGTTCATTCTCTATTAATGCGCTGGACGCCTTTAACTCCAAGACGGTTGGATGTAATGTACCACGAGCGTATGTTCGCATGTTTACACAAAAAGGAGCGAGACACAATGACCGATAAGCCCAAAGAAAATTTATCACGCCGTGAATTTGGACGGCGCGCCGCGTTAGGAACGACCGCGCTGGCCAGCTTTAACATTGTGAACCGCGCGGATTCCGCCGAAGGCCCGCTGAAGATTGGTTTGATCGGAGCGGGTGGGCGGGGAACCGGAGCGGTGCAAGACGCGATTCAAGGTTCGAGTCATGTTCAGTTAATCGCCGTGCACGATTTCTTCCAATCCCGCGTTGACACATGCCTGGGAAGACTTCGAGGCAACGAAAACTTGAAAGACAATATTAAAGTGGATCCCGCCAATGTGTTCACGGGAAGAGAAGGATATAAAGATCTTCTTAAAATCAAAGAGATCGATTACGTCATCATCGCTTCCCCACCTGGCTTTAAACCGGAACAATTTGAAGCCGCCGTCGACGCGAAAAAACATATCTTCTGCGAAAAACCGGTTTCCACCGATCCGACCGGCACCCGGCGCTATATGAAAGCGGCCAAAAAATCCGAACAACTCAAACTGTCCGTCGTGACCGGCACCCAACGCCGCCATCAAAAACCCTACGTCGAAACCATTAAAAAAATCCATGACGGCGTCTTAGGTGAAATCGTTTCCGCGCGCGCGTATTGGGACGGTGGTCTCCCCTGGACACATAACCGGCAGCCTGGCGAATGTGACGCGGATTATCAGATCCGGAACTGGTATCAATTCTGCTGGATCTGCGGCGATAACATCGTCGAACAACACATCCATAACCTTGATATCATGAACTGGGTTCTGCAATCTCATCCCCTCACCGTCGTCGCATCCGGTGGACGCTGCTGGAAACCCAAAATCGAAAAATACGGAAACATCTGGGATAACTTCTCCTGCGATTTCGAATATCCCAACGGCGTGCATGTGCACAGCTATTGCCGTCACTTAAACCGTAGCTACGATGAAGTCGCCGAACATGTCTACGGAACCAACAAAGGCTTCCGTAATGGATACAGCAACTGCTGCGACATGGGAGAAGGTGGAATCAATCCCTACGTCCAGGAACATAAGGATCTCCAAGCGAGCATTTGGGGAACCGGCCCCTACCTGAACGAAGGTATGCAAGTGGCCGAGAGCGTCTTCACCGCGATTTTTGGCCGTATGGCCGCCTATACCGGTCAGAAATTGGAATGGAACCAGGCCCTCAATTCCAGCCTCGACCTTATGCCGGAAGATCTCAGCCCCACCGCCACTCTCCCTTGGGACAACATCCCCGTCCCGCCGGGAAGAGTCTAAACTAGAACAAGAACGAATTGTATTGATACAAGTGCGATTTCAGCTGGGGCGCTCAAATGTGAGCGTCCCATTCTTTGTCTAAAGAAAATCAGGAAACGATTTGAAAAAAAGATACGCGCAACGGATTGTGCAATAAAGACCGGCAGGCTACAATATAAATCTATGAAAAGCGTGAAATTTCAGTATTAGCCATTCACACAACCCTTCAAAAAATCACGTCGGGGTGTAGCGCAGCCTGGTAGCGCAACTGCTTTGGGAGCAGTGGGTCGTTGGTTCAAATCCAATCACCCCGACCATTGATTTAACTTGACTTACGTTTTTACCTTCCAAAAACCAAAAACTCCATTGTCTGATTTTTGTCTGATTTTTTGTTTTAAAAAATCGGGTTTTCTGTATTGGAATCAATCCACTTCTCTAATTTTTTTCTATTAAACCGAATCAACCGGCCCACTCGAAAATGCGGAATCACGCTGGCTCGCACTAAATCACGCAGCTGACGAGATGTCGTATTGAGGTATCGCGCCGCTTGCTCAATGTTCATGTTAAGCGGTACTTCTTCTTCGTGACACACGGGGCGTAAATCCGATTTTTTCTCTGATGGACTTGTCATTGTATTTCTTCTTTTTACCGAAGATCCAGTGAACTTTTTTTGTTATTCCGGTTGGTATCGTGACCGGCGAAGATTCACCGGCCAACATACAAATCGGAAATCAAGCTGACAGGATTTTGTTTGGAAGCGCCGCGCCTTCTTCTTTTTGAGTGGTCCGGCGGCCAGGCTTCTTGTTTTGATCCACCCCCGCGAAAACAATCAATCCTTCGCGGCTGACTGTCTCATTCCCAAACGCGATGTGAAAACTATCCGGTAATTGATCGCCGGATACCAGATAGAGATCCACCTCCTCTTTTTTGAGGGTTTTTAAGACCGTTGGATTTAGTGAGGTTTTGTAATAAACCTCTCCTTCCTTCCCATTCTTTTTCTCACAGACGGCGATGATCTTTCGCGCATTGTTCATTGTTGATGTCCTTTCTTTTTTTTATCTTTGGCCATGATTGATCTCGATTCTTTAAAACCTATCGATCCAATCAGGCGTTTGGACTGGGTTGTGAATTCGGTGGCTCCTTGTGGGCCAACTGCGTTTTCACTTTGTTCTGTTTTTTTCGATCCAATTTCGCTCCTTTCCACCGGAACGGTGATTAAAGATTCTTGAAAAATGAAAGTTGATTGGGTGAGAACTGGTTCGTAATGGACGTGGATAACACGTGTGGATTGAGAGACCGGGCTTTGTCGTAATACTCTCTGGCTTTATATCGCTCGCCGCACATCAACGCGCAGACGGCCATATACATAAATGTCTTTTCCCGATCGGTTTGATTGAGGTGGGTTTCTTCGATGTCAGAGAAAACATTAAACGCTAATCGGAACTGCGATTTTTCATAAATCTCGATTCCTCTTCTCATCAGTTGACCAGCCTTTTTGTTCAATAATAGGATATCTTTTTTTTGTTTCTCTGTGTTTTGAGAGGAAGACTTTGATGAAGAAGACCTTGAATCTCTTCCTGTGTTTCTGATTTCTTGAGGCTGTCTGGTTATTAAAGAGTAGCCAGCCGTTTTTATAATTGGTTTCGGGGTTGGTGTGGGGCGCTTGACCGGCGTATAACGCGTCTGCGTATTATATGATGTTTTGGTGGGAGTGGGTTTTGGCCCTGTGCCCAGTATATCATCCAGAGCGACTCCCAAAGGTGTGAACACACCTGTTGTGGAACAGGCGGAAAATGCGATCACAATGAATACACTCAATCCAATCATGGCGAATAAGTTTTTCATGGCGATATCCTTTCGAAAGTAATTGTGAAATTCAAATCCTTAACTCGAACAACTGACCGGAGGTTTTCCTGCACCGTTACCTCGGGAACACGAAACGGGTGGGGATTCATATCGAAAATCAAACTGTATTCACCGGGAGAAACTCGAATGGGATCCACCATCGGCGCAGTGGTTTTCATGATTTTTCTGTTGACGACGCCATTTTTGTAAATGGTGACTACCGACCAGGGAGTTGGATTCTGTTCTTTTGAAAAATGAGCGTACACAATCAACTCTCCTTTTCCCGTTCGAATTCTTCGCTCCGGTTCCCTTGGTGAATCGATTCTGTTGGATTCATAGGAACTGGATTGTCTCGCATGTCGATTCGGTTTCTCACTGGTGCAAGAACGTGATGAAAGCAAGAAAGAACAGAGGATGGTCATTACGAATCCACCAACGATTGCGGCGCTGATTTGAGGATAGATCGCACAGAATCGTTGGCCGGTTTCATACAATCGTTTCCCAAACTCATATAGTTGGATCGCATATGAACCCATCTGTTGAAGAAAGGATCCAAACTTTTTGATCCATTGATTTATCGTGGCAAAAAATTCATAGACCTGGGCCGGATCCCAACTTGCGGGTTTCGTTTTTACGGGTTTGGGAGAGGACGCTTTGGGCGCCGATGGAGAGCCCGTATACCGGAAAATGGAAGGGTTATTATTGATCCAGGCGAAATGCTCGTTAAGAATGGCCCGGCATTGATTCATTTCTTGGATGAAGGCGTTGAATTGATCCCGATCCCGATTCACATTCGTGAAAGTCGCGTTGGCTTCATTAATTTTTTTTTGAAAGCGGCTCGTGATCGCTGACAGATCCAATGGTAAATCCTGGCGTGTAAAGCCAAACACGCTCAAGGCTTTTCGCATAGCCGCTTTCGGATCTCCGCCACGCATTATCGATCTCCCGTTCGTTGGAATAGGGGGGGAACTTTGTTCCCCCCCATCCCACTGTCACTAACTCAACTATCCGATTGTTCTTCGTATTGCACGGAGATTTCGAATTCCGTCTGGCCATCACCCATCAAATCACGCCCTAAGACTTTAAGGATGATTTGCTCGTCTACTTCCATGCTGATTTCGACCTGTTCTTGGAGGTTGGGATTATCCGGATTCAATTTGATTCTCGATTGCCCGATTTTATCATCCGGGGAAAACAGCGTGTCCGGTTTGCCTTTAGTGATTTGAATCAACGCTTGCTGTTGGTTTCGACTTTTTGGGGCGAAGCGGCCCATCATGGCTTTCGTGGGAATCCGCGTTCCTTTCGGAATAATAAGTGAGTTATACAGCTGATCACCGCCATGGCAGGCGGCGACACATAAATCATGCGGCAGTATTTTCCAGATTTTGATATCGGGAAGATACCGTGTTTCTGAAAACTGGTTTCCTGTTTCGTTTTGTTTTTGAATCGCCGAGAGACAGTTTCCTTGTACCACATCAAATTGCGGATCGCTGGAAATCATAATCTCTGTGGTGGGAAAATGGGATTCAATCGTGGATTGAACCATCTCTGTTTGAGACGATCCCCCTGTTAAAAAGACGTAATCGATCTGCTCCTTATCCAAATTCGCTTCCTGGAGGGTTTGATCG
>CAXXSM010000046.1:0-31521 GCA_963663405.2 bacterium
TATAAATCCCGCCAAGTAAAAAATCAAGCGGATTTTTCTGTCGCCGGACGAACGCTTTCCCCCTGGATACTCCTTTGCACGATGCTCGCTGTTTGGATCGGCACCGGTTCGATTGTGGGAAACGCGGGAAAAACATACGAAACCGGTTTAGCGGCGGTGTTCATACCTATCGGCAGCGTTTTTGGAATGATATGCCTGACACAAATCGCAGGACGGGCCCGGAATTACGAAGTCTATTCCGTGCCGGAAATCATAGGTATCCGGTACGGTCAAACCGCCCGTCTTCTCGCTGTGATCGCATTAGTGATGGCTTATATGGTCATTGTCAGTTATCAGTTCAATGCGGGAGGCGCTGTGCTTTGAAGTGATCCTGACGGATGAGTCAGGCAACGCTATGCTTTCCGCGCGAACGGCTACTATCATCGCCGCAGTGTTTATCATTACGTATACAATCCTAGCCGGATTAATGAGCATCGCCTACGCCGATATCGTGACCGGAGTGATTATCACCGTCTCTCTCTTTGCCGCGTTTCCGGTTCTTTGGAGCCAAGCGGGTGGGTGGAGCGGAATGGAAACCTCCTTCACCGCGATGGGCGATAAATCCAATCACATGAAAGCCTGGGGTGTGCTTTCCAACATCGAACTGATTAATTACTGCCTCTCCCCCATTCCTGCTGATTATGGGAGACGCCAATCAATACCAGCGCTTTTTTGCAAGTAAAAACGCGAGAGGAGCCAAGCTGGCGGCTATATTGATGGTTTTCGCCGTGTTGCTAATTGAATGCCTGATCATTCTCGAAGCCTGGATTTGCTCCAGCATGATTCCCGATTTTGAGAATGGAAAATACGTCTTGATTTACGCCGCCAAGAACTTCATGCCTCTTGCTTTGGGAACACTGTTTCTTGTTACCATTGTGGGCATTATCATTTTCAACGGCGGATTCTTTTTTACTGGTTCCTTCCACCTGCGTGATCCGCGATATTTATTTAAATTTGATCAATCCAAACGCCAGCGAAAAGAGAGTTTTATTTCTCAGCCGGTTAATGGTTTTGCTCTTCGGCATTCTCGCCTATTTCGTTTCTTTAGCGTTCGCCGAATCGGTGACGATCTTTGAAAAATCTCTTTATGCGTACACAAATTTATGGGGCGTCCATCACACCATGCCTTGTCGCCGCGTTATTTTGGCGGAAAGCCACTCCCGCCGGGGCGATCGCCTCCATCCTCTCTGGAGTCATCGTCACACTCATCTGGTCGGAATCCACGTTGATCCAGCAATATCTTCCTAAAGCCGCATCCGGATTGGACGCCGTCTTGCCCGCCATTATTGTTTCCGTCGCCGCGCTGATTACCGTCAGCCTTTTTACAAAGAACAAAAGAACAGCCTTTGAGGAATAGATATAATATTTTATATATAAATATAAGATGGAGCGCAATTATGTATATACGAGAACACCGCCAACCGGAACATGAAGTAAATGACATTTTCGTCAATCGTTGGTCGCCAAGGGCCATGTCGGGAGAACCGCTTTCGAAAGAAGAACTGATGCCTTTGTTTGAAGCGGCCCGCTGGGCTCCATCCTGCCGCAATGAACAGCCCTGGCTTTTTCTCTACGCTCTGCGAGACACACCGCAATGGCCTCTCTTCTTCGATTTTACTCGTTGAGTTCAATCAATTGTGGTGTAAAAAACGCCGCCGCGCTCGTGGTAATTCTCTCCAGAAAAACTTTTGAAGCCAACGGAAATCCGAATCCGGCTCATTCCTTCGACACAGGCGCGGCGTGGCAGAACGTTTGTTTACAGGGATCGCTGCGTGGATTGCTTGTGCATGGCATGGCGGGTTTTGATTATGAGAAAGCCAGAGACGTGTTGAAAGTACCAGACAACTATGCCGTTAACGCCATGATGGCGATCGGGAAACCAGGGAATATAGAGAATTTACCAGAGAAACTGCAGGCGATGGAAATTCCGTCAACGCGAAAACCAACGCATGAGATTCTTAAAGAAGGGCGCGTTTGAATAACCATTTCCATTTGCTCGTTGTGATCATAATCATGATGGTTCGAATGAAAGATAACGTGGTCATCGTCTGGTTCCGGAACGATTTAAGGCTGAGCGATCATCCTGCGCTCAGTCAGGCCTGTCAGCAGGCGAATGCTGTTATTCCTCTTTATATCTGGGCGCCGGAAGACGAAGGCCGATGGCCGATGGGAAGCGCGCAGAAAGTCTGGCTGCATCATTCCTTGATTCAATTACAAAAAGCGCTTGATAAAAAAAACTCACGATTGATTCTCCGGAAAGGCTCCTCCCTATCTACCCTAAAAGAAATCATACATGAAACCGGGGGCGAACGCTGTTTTCTATCATCGGAGATATGAGCCTTGCGCGATCGCATTGGGTCAACGTATTAAAAATGAATTGAAAAACGAAGGGATAAAAGTCAAGAGTTTCAATGGCTCCCTCCTATTCGAACCGTGGGAAGTTCAAACGAAGTCCAATACGCCGTATCAAGTATTCACCCGCTTTTGGGAAACCTGCAAAATATTTCCAGAGCCGGAAACGCCGTTACCTCCTCCAAAAGAAATTCCGTCTCCATCGCAAAGGCCGCGATCACTCGAGATTCAAGAACTTAGATTATTGCCCACGATCGATTGGGCGCAGGGGATTCGCAAAACCTGGGGACCGGGAGAAGATGGAGCTTGGCATCAGCTGAAGCGTTTTCTCCAAAGCGCTATCCACGCCTATGAAAAATGACCGGGATTTTCCCGCCGTGGAAGGGACCTCTCGACTCTCTCCCCATCTTCATTTTGGAGAAATCAGCCCCCGGCAGATTATCAATGCGCTTCGTGAGGTCGATCGCGCATGGTCTACAAATGAATTGTTGGAGCAGATCCGTTGCTATACACGGCAAATCGGATGGCGGGAATTCGCGTATCATTTACTCTACCATTTTCCTCATACGCCAGAAAAACCACTGCGGCCGGATTTTGAGAAGTTTCCCTGGAAGACGGATTCAGATTTATTGCGATCCTGGCAAAACGGATTGACCGGCTATCCTATCGTTGACGCGGGGATGAGAGAATTATGGGAAACCGGCTGGATGCACAATCGCGTGCGGATGATCGCGGCCTCTTTTTTAGTGAAAGATCTCATGATCCCGTGGCAGGAAGGGGCGGCGTGGTTTTGGGATACACTGGTGGACGCGGATCTAGCGAATAATACACTCGGTTGGCAGTGGACAGCGGGATGCGGCGCTGACGCGGCGCCGTTTTTCCGCATCTTCAATCCCGTTCTGCAAGGAGAAAAGTTCGATCGCAACGGCGCGTATATACGAAAATGGATTCCCGAACTCGCTTCATTGCCGGACAAATGGATTCATAAGCCGTGGAAAGCGCCGGAAGGGATTGTAAAGGATGCGGGGATCGTATTGGGGAAGGACTACCCACGGCCGATTGTCGACCATAAATTAGCGCGCCAACAAGCATTGGAGGCGTTTCAATCCATCAAGATAAAATGACGGTTCACATCAATGGAAGAAAACACTAAATCCTGTTCGAACTCATGTCCCCACAAACCGTTGATTTTACTCACCGGCGCAACTGGTTATATCGGGGGGCGTCTGCTAAGCCGGTTGGAATCGGAGGGATTCCCGATTCGCTGTCTCGCCAGGAAACCGGAGCATCTGCGCCACCGGGAAAATCAACAAATCGAAATTACGCAAGGCAACGTGCTCGAATCCGATTCACTGGAAAGAGCGATGCGCAATGTGGACGCGGCCTTTTATCTCGTTCATTCCATGGCGTCGCCGGGCAAATTCGAAGAAGAAGACCGGCTGGCGGCGCGCCTTTTCGGTCAAGCCGCAAAATCCGCTGGTGTCAAACGGATAATCTATTTAGGAGGCTTAGGTCATACGGATTCAATACTCTCACCCCATTTAAAAAGCCGCCAGGAAGTGGGAGATATTCTGCGTGAATCGGGGGTGGAGGTGATAGAATTCCGGGCGGCGGTTGTGATTGGCTCCGGCAGCCTTTCGTTTGAAATGATTCGCGCATTGGTGGAACGTTTGCCCATCATGATCACACCCCGATGGGTGTTCGTTCCCACACAGCCAATTGCCATCAACGATCTGTTGCACTACCTGACCAGCGCGTTGACGATCTCCGTTGAAGGCAATCCCATTTTCGAAATCGGTGGTGGCGGGGATGTTGTCTCGTATGGAGAACTCATGAATGAATACGCAAAACTACGAGGATTGAAACGGTTGATGATCCCCGTTCCGGTCCTCACTCCATACCTTTCCAGCCTATGGCTGGGATTGGTCACTCCTGTATACGCCCATGTTGGACGTAAGTTAATCGACAGTATCCGGAATCCAACCATCGTGCAAGACCGATCCGCCTGAACGATGCTTTCAGATCCAAACCATGAACGTATCCGAGGCCATCGCAGCGGCGCTGCGGAATGAGGATCGTGAAATTGCCGAAACCCGCTGGTCCGATGCGCTTTCATCGTCTGGCGCTATGAAGGATTGGAGAAACACGCGGTTTGGAACCCGAATTGTGGATTCGCGGGTGGTTCATGTGGAAGTTCCCATTGAAGCTGCGTTTCGTCCGGTTCGCCGAATCGGTGGAAAAACCGGATGGTATTATGGGAATACATTATGGAAGCTCCGGGGGTGGCTGGATTTACTGGTTGGGGGTCCCGGACTTCGACGTGGCCGGCGCGATCCGGAAACCGCGCATGTTGGTGATACCATCGATTTCTGGAGAGTCGAGCAATTTGAACCGGATCACTTATTAAGACTTTCGGCGGAAATGAAATTACCAGGCCGGGCGTGGCTTCATTTTGAAGTCCAGAAGGAGAATGGCGGATCGGCGATCCGGCAAACTGCGATATTCGATCCCCTTGGTTTATGGGGCTTGATGTATTGGTATCTTCTCTATCCCATTCACTGGTTTGTATTTAGAGGCATGTTGAAAGGGATCGCCGCATCAGCGCAAAATGATTGGGACACGAGGGGATCAACGATTTAATTTCCGAGCATCGGATAGAATAATCGGTACGTATGGAGAATCTCCCGGCGGTTTTTCTCCAGTACGGGGGAATATTCACCAACGGCGATCACGTCTTCACTCGGATGAAACTCCAGCGTCCGAAGCCAGCCGTCTCCGCCCTCATGCATGCTCTGGTAATCCGTAAGGATTTCATACACGGTTCCCCCCGTGTCATTAAGGCTGTTTTGCAGCGTCAACGCGCCGACATGGCCGCAGACGACCATAAAAATATTCGCGTGTTTGCGTACGAATTGATCCCAAATTCGTTGTCCGACTTTATCCCGTCCAGCCGGCCGCAAGTATTGATGCGTAGCCACAATCACCCGGCTTGTTTTGTGTTGTTTGACGATCTCGTTCGCCCATTCAAGAACTTCATCGCGGGGATTGTATTCCAGATTCACGATCATGAAGCGCATTCCAGCAGATTCAAAGAACGTATAATTATTATCGTTCTTGCCTTGATAATTTCCCCCATACCATTCGTTGTCTTGATAGTCACTCGCAGGAAAGTATTGATGGAAGAGAGATGTGTCCCGCTTCTCAACATCCATATCGTGATTGCCCGGCGCGACGCTGTAGGGAACTACGCCGTCTAAAATCTTGTGGGCGTCACGGGCGATCCGCCATTCGTTTTCCTTCTCGTTATGGTTTTGGACGATATCTCCAAGATGAATCACGAATTTGATCTTCTGTTCTTCGATGTTGTCCGCGATCCATTGCGTTTGTTTTTTATATGTATCCGGATATTTTTCCGAATATAATTGGGTGTCGGGAAGCAGAACGACTGAAAACGGCTCGGGTTCAATGGCATTGGCGTTCTCTTTGAGACTGACATGTTTTACACACGAACAGAAACAAACAGCGATCAACAACGCCGTGACAGCGAAACGCTGAAAACGAACACCTTGATTCCTGAGCAAGGATGCGGAAAGAGGCTTCATATACAAAATTCGCCTGCGTAGCGATTGGCTGGGCTTTTTTTGTCTCCGCGCCAATAACGACAATGGATTCAACTGGAATTGTGACATAACATTCTCCTGAATTGATAGAATTTAAAAAAATAGATCATTACTTAATTTGATCTTATTAATGTATGATTTTCGCTAGAATCGCATTAAATCAGAATTGTATATTCCAAAATTCTTGCCGGACCGGTTACACATTTTCTAATGTATCCCCCAATTGGAAACATTCAGGGCGCCGAAGGAACCTTGGATTCGAATCAAAGTGTATTCTGGATTGACGCCTGGTTCGTTCAATGGCGGTCCCACGATGATCCCCATCGTGTCTTCAGCGATCCAAAATAGGTTGACGATCTGCTCTGACGGAGACGGAACCGGTAATTCTAGAAACACTTCATAGGTCTCATCCGCGGAAAAACGTACGATCTGGCTGATTCCGTTGGTTTCCTCAGAACCATCCGCTCGCGCGATGAAAACATCCCCATTCTGATTGATCAGTGGACCGGCGCCTTCTTCCAACAACCACATCCCTGGAACAGATTGTTTGGATTCAAGTGTAAAACCATCATCATAGATAACAACGAGATCATCACTTACAGGCGGGGGATTATCATCCCCACTCCCCAAACGATGCGCCATTACTAGAACAGCGTCTCCGCCAGCTTCGTTGTCTTCATCTCCATCAATCGCGGCGCCGGTTTCCACACTGGATACAGAATCATGAATCACGATAGTGTATTCATCATTCAACAGAGTCTCCCCGAAGGTGATTAACATAAATTGCGTTTGGCTGCCCGTGACAAGGAATGGGACGGCGGCGCCATCTTGATTACTGATGGATAGATCGTCTCGATCGAATTGAATCTTTTCACTCCACAGCAGACGCAATGTTTTGACTCCAGAAGGGCCGCTGTGGACGTCGTCCGGCATTACCCACGGTTCACGCATGATAAGAGTGGGCCCGGCTTGGCGAGCGGAAGAAAAAATACGATAGACCCCATTCTCATCAGAGACGTACATATCTTCCCCATCGGCGCTGACCGATATCGATTCGATATTCGAAAAGCCGCTGGCAAAAACCTGATGCGATCCATCCGGTTGAATGGTATAAATCACATCTTCTTTTTGGTCCGCCGCATAAAGAGTGTCGCCAAATGATCCTTTGGCGCTGAATGAGATATCTCTATATTCTCGATCGTTGGTATGCGCTGGTTCGGTAAGTTCAATCCATTCCAATTCGGGCGTTAGTTGATAAATCACAGACACATGGTCGTCATTCTCATCATGGTCGGCTATGGTCAATAATCCTCCATAGCGCTGCGTTGGAGCGGTTTCAAATCCTTCAATGTCCATATCGGTCCGGCCTTCTGGCACGTAATTATCGGAAATTTTCGTTAATTCCAGGGAAGGATTCATAAAAAAAAGAGCGGTACCGTCACTCCCATGTCTATCTTCCAAGAAAATCCCCGATTCATAGCCGAATTCTTCCAACGTAAATGCAAAATTAAACATAAGCGCTGATTGAAATTCAGGATGACCGCTGTCATCTCCAGCGATGACAATCGTTATCACAGATCCATCGGGTAAGATCTCCATAAACCGGGTACGGGCCTGATGAAGAACCACTTGGCTCCTCCGCCGTGGATAAATATAAATGGTTTGAAAAAAGACCGGAAGTATCAAATGCGAGACCGCTAACAGTTGCGCCGCTGTCCAAACCGGAAATGGCGCCGATCGTATTAATGGAATTCTTGGATAGCCGCAGGATCGTAATCATACCATCATCAGCGATCGCGGCGATACAACCCAATCCATATTCGGGATTCGTTATCGCTTTCAACCGTGGTGTGGTTCCATCAAATTGATCCAAAAGGACTTCGATATTATATTCCGGAGAGATTTCAATTTCCGCATTCGAGACCGAGATGCTGATGAAAACCGGAAATAATAAAAGTAACGAGATGCGTTTCACAGATTCTGCCCTTCCTTGTTGGTTGAGTTTAATTTCCTTCGATGAATATAAAGGCCTTAAGATTTTATACGTAATGACGCCATTTCAAAAAGGGCTTCCATTTGAATCCCGCATCCCTTTCAAAGCGGCGAAATTGACGTTTCACTATACCAGGTTGATGAACGCGCCTTACATCAATCATTGTTTGCATAAGAAAAAAACAGATGAAAGGATATAGATTCATGAGCAAGAAAATCAGATTGAATCGCCGTCATTTTCTGAAAGCCGCCGCCGCGTTTCCCACACTAATATCCGCCTCGGCGCTGGGAGCCAATGGCGCGACCGCTGCGAGTGATCGCATTGTCATGGGTTGCATCGGCGTCGGATCGCAAGGTTCGGGGAACATGAGAGAATTCCTTCATTACGAGGAAGTTCAAGTGATCGCCGTGTGCGACGTAGACAGCCGCCATCGCGAACGCGCAAAGAATATGGTCGACTCCCGCTATGAGAATGAGGATTGCCAAACCTATGTTGATTTCCGGGAACTGATCGGACGGGGCGACCTGGACGCCGTCTCGCTCGCGCTGCCGGATCAATGGCACGCCATCCCCGCCATCGCCGCCGCCAAAGCCGGATTGGATATCTTCGGCGAAAAACCTCTTTCCCGCTCGATTCGTGAAAGCCGCGCGATCTGTAACGCCGTTCACCGTTATGGCCGCGTCTGGCAGACGGGGAGCTGGCAGCGCTCCGTCAGCAATTTTCATCACGCCTGCGAATTGGTCCGAAACGGGAAGATCGGCGAGATCAAGAAAGTCGAAGTCGGCCTGCCGACAGGGGGAAGTTGCGGCGTCAAACCCATCAAACCCGTTCCAGAAGGCTTGGAATGGGGATCTCTGGCTAGGCCCGGCGCCCTGGCGGCCGTACTGCGATTTCGGGCGTGACCGCTGCCATTGGGATTGGCGCTGGATTCTTGATTATTCCGGCGGACAGCTCACCGATTGGGCGGGTCATCATATCGATATCGCCCATTGGGGCCTCGGTTTAGATCATACCGGCCCGATTGAAATTGAAGGAAAAGGAACCTATCCAGAGGAAGGCCTCTACAACGCCCCTTCCGCCTATACATTCGATTGCACATACGCCAACGGAATCACAATCAACGTCAGCAATAGCAATCGTGGAGGAGCGAAGTGGTACGGCGATGAAGGCTGGGTATGGGTCGACCGGGGCGGTATCGACGCATCCGATAAAAACCTGCTTAAACCAGAAGCGATCGGCCCTTATGATATACGGCTTTATAAGAGCACGGATCACAAACAGAACTTCATCGACTGCGTCAAGAGCCGTCAACTCACCATCGCCCCCGTCGAAACCGCCTGCCGCTCGATCAGCGTCGGCCACCTGGGAGAGATCGCCATGTTGACCGGGCGGAAAATCCGGTGGAATCCAGAGACGGAGGAAATCATCGATGATCCCGCCGCCAGCGCGTTCCTGGGCCGTTCCTACCGCAAGCCCTGGATTCTATAAATCGATGCGCTCTGAGTTTGGCCGAAGTATATGGAATGAAAAAGGATAACTACGATGAAAAAAAATTACAAATTCTGCACACATTTTTTAACGATCGCCGTGGCGGTCTCTCTCTTGGCGATCGCCCTGGTTCCCTGCGCGCACGCGGAACAGAAAACGCAAGCGGTAGCGCGGATCAATGTGTCACTAGGGAATCAATCGAGTCCCCTTCCCTCCGGCGTCACTTTCGAAGCGCTTTGTCAATATGATTTCGGTGAAAGCCGCAAAGTTCTCTCCACGATAGAAGAAAATATCCGAACCGCGTCTCCGGAACAGTTGGCAGCGATCGAGGGCCTTCTGTTGGATGTGCTGAAAACAGACTCCGCCACATACGCGGGAAAACTGTTCGCCTGCCGGATGCTGCGGCGGATGGGGACGGAACGCTGTGTTCCTATATTGGCCGGATTTCTGGCCGATGAGAAATTGTCCGATCCAGCGCGATTCGCATTGCAGGGCCTTCCTTGTCCAGAAGTGGATCAGGTCTTGCGCGAGGCGTTGAACAATCTCACCGGAAATCTGAGACTCGGTGTCATCAGTTCCATCGCGGCGCGGAAAGACCGGGATGCCGTGGATCAACTCTCGAAATGGATTCAAAGTGATGACACCGAACTGGCCCGCGCGTCGATTCATGCTCTCGGTCGAATTGGCGGCATGGAAGCCGCCGAAATCTTATGGCGCGCCGATACGGCTGATGAACTCGACGCCCTGCGATTTGACGCCATCCTGCTCTGCGCGGACACAATCACCGCGGAAGAGAATACAACAGCAACGAAAAAGATCTACCAAGAAATGGCAAGCGCCGAAAAACCCATCATGATTCGCGCCGCCGCGTATGGAGCCCTCATTAAACTTGAGAAAGACAACGCGGTCTCAACGATCATCGCGTTATTACAAGATAAGAATCCCGAGCTACAGCGCGCCGCGTCCGGACCGTTTATCAATGAAATCTCCAATCGGGCGATCGCCGAAGCGTTCATGAAAGAATTCCTCACAGCTTCCCCTGGCGCGCAAGTAAGCATGCTAGGAATTCTCGCTTCCCGCGGGATTCGAAGCGCTATGCCCACAGCGGTCTATGCCGCGAAACGGGAAAACGAAGCTGTGCGGCTGGCGGGCGTTCAGGCTCTTGGCGCGTTGGGTGATTCAACCACAGTGGAACTGCTTCTCAATACCGCCATCGCAGGCGGTCCGCTTGGAGAAGCCGCCGCACAGAGCCTGATCCAATTGCAAGGCATTTACGTGGAAGCCGCGATGCTGGACGGTTTACGAACCGGTTCCGAACAAGCCCGCGCGGCTCTGATCCGCTGCTTGACTGCCCGGCGGGGAGAAGGCGCCGCGTCGGTGCTCCTGGAATATATGGAAGACACTGCTCCAATGGTTCGGGAGGAATGCTTAAAAGGATTGAGCGTACTGGCGGAAGTGAACGAGATCCCTGAATTGCTGCGCCTATTGGCGAAAGCGCCGGATGAACAAACCCGCAAACCGATTCAAGATGTCGTCCATGAAGCCGCTATACGCGCAAGAGATCCACAGCGCCGCACACAGGTTTTCCTAACCGCCTTTCATGGCGCGCCGGTTCATCTACGCGTCGCGTTGATTCAGCTACTCGGTGAATTTGGAGGCCGGGAAGCGTTGGACAAAGTTGGATACATTGTGTTAGATCCAAACGAACAAATCCGGGACGCGGCGTTATACGCGCTGGCCGCGTGGCCTGACGCGATGCCGTTGCGGAAACTGCTCACATTGGTTCAAAGCACAGCCGATCCAGAGAAACGCATGGTGGCGCTCCGAGGCTGTCTACGTATGATTAAAATGGACCAAGACCGCCCCATCGAAAATATCCTGAAAGATTACAACGCCGCCCTTCAAGCCGCGTCGTTGAAGAAGGAAAAAGCGCTGATTATTGACGAAGTGTCAAAGCAAGTGAACTTCGCGGCGCTCGATTTCTTGGAAGCGTATCTCACCGATCCGGTTCTCGGCGCCGAAGCGCGGGAAGCGTACCGGAGTATCATCAACAAACTGCAGGCATCAACGGCGGACCGCAGTCAATGGAAAGTCGAAGCGTCCGTAAATCCCCAAGCGGCGGGCAATGCGATCGACGGAAGACGCCGTACCCGCTGGGATACGGGACAAGTCCAAACACCCGGTCTTTGGTACCTCGTCGATCTGGGAATGGAGCAGCAAATCGAAAAAATCACACTCGATTCCACCCATTCCAGCGGCGATTACCCTAGGGGATACGAAGTGTATATCGCCAATGACAAAGAGAGCATGAACGATCCCGTAGTCAAAGGAAACGGAGAAAAACCGGTCACGGAAATCGATATCCCCTCAAAAAATGGCCGGTTTATTAAAATCGTATTGACAGAATCAATCGATGAAAGTCTCTACTGGTCCATTCACGAATTAAATGTATCCGTCTCATCGGATACAGAAAAATTTAAAAGCGCTTTGGAAAAACTGGAGCGCGCGAGTCAGTAACAGAAAGCGATATGAATCCTGAATCAATGAGCCGCTGGTTAAAAATCAGCGGCTCACCTTGTTTTCATGAACGAAAACTTTTCCGCCTGATTGACAAGTGGACGAAGAACCGTATGATCGAATTACAAGAAAACCGCATTGAAAGGATAAACCATGAAACGAGATTCTCTAAACCGGCGTCAATTCGTAAATACAACACTCGCCTCCACAGCGGCGGTTTCATTGCTGGGCGCGTCCAGTTGGGCTAGCGCGAAAAAGAAAATGCGTCTTGGCTTGGTGACGTATCAATGGGGCAAGGATTGGGACCTGCCGACCTTAATTAATAACTGCGAAAAAAGCGGCGTGCTGGGCGTCGAATTGCGCACGACTCATAAACACGGCGTCGAGCCTTCTCTTTCAAAGAAGGAACGTCAAGAAGTTAAAAAACGTTTCGAAGACAGCCCTGTCGTTCACGTCGGCCCTGGCAGCAACGAAAATTTTGATTCCCCCGATCCCGAAACACTGAAAAAATCGATTGAAGCGACCAAAGCCTTCATCGTCCTAAGTCATGACACAGGCGGCTCCGGTGTGAAAGTCAAACCGAATTCGTTCCATGAAGGCGTGCCCCATGAAAAAACAATCGAACAGATTGGGAAAAGCCTCAATATCGTCGGGCGCTTCGCCGCCGATTACGGTCAGCAGATTCGCCTGGAAGTACATGGCGAATGCGCCGAACTCCCCCACGATGAAAGCGATTATGGATATCGCGGATTGTCCCAGCGTCGGCGTCTGCTGGAACAGCAATTCCCAGGATCTCAATGGCGAAGGTCTCGAATATAATTTCGACCTGGTCAAAGACCGCTTTGGCGACACGGCCCATGTCCGGGAATTGAACTTGGGTGATTATCCCTATCAGAAATTGATCAATCTGTTTAAGGAAATCAATTATAGCGGCTGGATTCTTCTGGAAGCCCGTGTCATGCCCGAAAAACCCATCGAAGCCCTAATCGAACAACGGACCATCTTTGAAAAAATGCTGAAAGCGTAATGAGACTGTTTACGCAAAAATGGATGGGCTTAGAGAAAAGTTTTTTCTTAGCCTTTCCTTCAGCCTTCAGTTTTCAACCTAAACATCTAACCCTAAACACCTAACCAATGAACGATCGATTCAACAAATCCAATCCTTACCATGCGCTGTCGCGCCGTGATTTTCTACGGAGCGGCGCGGGCGCGTGGATCGCCGCCGGACTTTGGCCGGGCGCTTTGGCCGCTCAAGCCGCCGAACGATCCGCCGCGTCTCCCAACGAGATTTTCTTTGTAGTGATGAACGACACGCATTTTTTAGATGAACGCTGCGCGCCGTTTTTTGAAGCGGCCGTCTCGCAGATTGGAAAGAGCGTAGAGAAATTGGATTTCTGCCTCATTGCGGGAGATCTAGCGACCGATGGGAAAGAAAGCGAACTAAAACCACTCAAAGAAATCCTATACACACTACCGTGTCCAGTGTATACCGTTCCAGGCAACCACGATTTCAACGGCGAGTCGTGCAAAGCGTACGAGACGCTATTTCCCCAATCGCGGAATTTCATCCGCGAGGAAAATGGATGGACCCTGATTGGATTGGACACCTGTGACGGCCCTCGCTGGAAGGAGATTACCATCCCCGGCGCCACATTCGAATGGATGCGCAAAGAGTTGCCCCAACTCGATAAGGCGAATCCTACCATTGTGTTCACGCATTTCCCCTTGGCCGAAGGTGTCCAGATGCGCCCGAAAAACGCCGCTCAAGTGTTGGAACTCTTATGGGACCATAATCTGAAAGCGATTTTCTGCGGCCATTTCCACGGCTATACCCTCAAGGAGAGGAACGGAGTCCCACTCACAACCAACCGCTGCCTGTCCCGAAGCCGTGGCAACCATGATGGAACCAAGGAGAAAGGTTACTTCCTTTGTCAGTCACAAGATGGAAGAATCGAACGGAAGTTTGTTGAATTCAAATTTGAGCCATCATAAAACAAAGAATCTCGCGAAATAAATCTCGCCCTCTTTGCCACCCTCTTATCTCCTCAATCTTTCTTAAAAAATCCAACATGTTAGTATGAATTGTATGGCAGAACAATTCAATCAAAACGATAAATCATTGCGCGGCTGCGTGGCAGCGGTTGTTCCCTGTTTCAATCCTGGGGATCAGGCGAGAAAGACTCTCGATCGTCTATTGACGATTATGAATCATATTATCGTAGTGGATGATGGATGCATAGATGGTTTCGCCGATTCAATACGGGATCTACCCGTTGAATGGATCACATTTCCACAAAACCGGGGGAAAGGCCATGCGCTGTTGGCGGGTTTTCAAAAAGCCATCGAGATCGAAGGCGTCTCTTGTGTTGTGACGATCGATAGTGATGGGCAGCACGATCCAAACGAAATCCCCCGATTGTACGAATCGTTTCTCTCCGGGCAGCTGGACCTGCTGATTGGGGCGCGCGAATTTGAGCGCCGCGCTGTTCCCTGGCGTTCCTGGGTGGGAAACAAGATTACCGCTTCTCTCACACGTCTTCTCTTGCGGCGGTGGATTCCCGACACACAATCGGGATTCCGGCTGCATTCCCGGCGCTTTGTCACGCATATTCTAAACACTACACAAGGTGGGCGCTATGAAACAGAGATGGAAATTCTCATCCACGCTATTCAGGGCGAATTCAAAATTCAATCGCTGCCCATCAATACGATTTATGAATCCCACAACACCGGATCGCATTTCAATCCGCTGCGCGATTCGTTTTTGATCTATCGAACATTTCTCTCAATGCTATGGCATAGCAGAGATCGAGAATAAACGATCCGGTTCTATGGCAATGAAACATCAGCCAGAACGGGCAGGTGATCGGAGGGGTAATACTCTCCAAATTTATCGGGGAGGATCTTGTGCGTCCAGACGCGAATCTGATTTCCTATAAAGATAAAATCGATTTTGGTTTCGGGAGGTCCGTGTTCTTTCCAATTGGTAAAAGTCGATGTCGGCCCCTCATGAGGCGTATTGGATACATAACGGGCGTCGGTAAGGCCGGAAAAGGTTCCGTTTCCGATGGGGAGTTTACCTGTGAGAACCGCGTAGGGTTGTGATGATTCACGACAGTTGAAATCACCTGTTAAAACAACGGGTGTGGAACCTGCGATCTCCGTGATTTTCTTCCAGATCAGTTTCGCGCTTTCTTTCCGCGCCTGCTGTCCACGATGGTCGAAATGGGTGTTGAACATGTAGAAAATCTTTCCTGTTTTTCGATCTTTGAACCGCGCCCAGGTCGCAATACGGGTTAGGGATGTGTCCCACGATTTGCTGGCGATGACGTCCGGAGTTTCGGAGAGCCAGAAGGTGTTCCCCCCAAGATACTGGAATCGATCCTTGCGATAAAAGATCGGGGTATATTCACCCCCTGTTTTTCCATCATCGCGCCCGACGCCAGTACAGTCGTATTCCGGCAGGCGCTCGATTAAATCGTCCAACTGGTCTTTTTTCACTTCCTGCAATCCCGCCAGACCGGCTTCATAACGGGCGCCGATCATTTCGGCTACGCGGTCCTTGCGATTAGGCCAGGCGTTGACACCGTCGTCAGGATTGTTGTAACGGATATTAAACGTCATTACACGAATCGAATCTTCCGGTTGTGCGAAAGCGGGAGCCAGAAAACTTAGGCATAAAAGTAGACATAGAACCATAGTTAATTGAGAACGCATTTAAAATACCTCCTTAATAAAACGCGCCGGGCGATACAAGCCGGTACGCGGTGGATACAACAAAATCACGGGTAACGTGAACCAGTAACAGCGCGAGGATCGGACTGAAATCAAATCCTCCCGCGACTAAAAACGGAAACGCCCGCCGAATCGCGTCCATCAACGGATCGGTGAGATAGGCGATAAACCGGACGATCGGATTGTACGGATACGCCTGCACCCAACTGATCACACACCGGGCGATAATCACGAACTCATACAACCGGAAAATCCTATCGATCAAAAAGATAAACTCAACCATTTTCAAACTAAATCCTTCATCGATATCCCATACACATCATGCCATGATGTGGCCAAATGGACAATATGAATAGACTTGTTTTAGGGAAAAAGGTCTAAAGAAGCGGATCGTGGGTATCGATACGCCAGTGGTTAAGGCGTTCGTGGAGGTGTTTTTTCGTGTCTGAATGGAAGGGGTCGGCCGCCAGGTTTTTTAATTCACCACCGTCACGGCGCAGGTTGTAGAGTTCTTCCCCGCCGGTTGTGTAGAGGTTGTATTTCCAGCGGTTCGTCCGGATTGTCCGGATGGGATTGACCCATTTCTGTTTGCTGTAATATTCCGCGAAAATCTCATCCCGTATGGGCGCATCCGACGATTCGAATAATGGTTCGATACTGCGGCCTTTTAATTCTTCCGGCCAAGAGACGCCGGTGAGACCGCAGAGAGTGGGGATTAGATCCACCAAACTGACCAATTCTCCGCTGGTTACGGATTTTTCAAAACGGGCTGGATACGAAATCGTCAGTGGAACATTGAGCAATTCATCATACATAAACGGCCCTTTATACGGCAGGCGATGCGCGCCGCCCATGTCGCCATGATCGGACGCGTAAACGACAATTGTATTCTCCCA
Source organism: bacterium (assembly GCA_963663405.2). GTDB lineage: Bacteria > Hinthialibacterota > Hinthialibacteria > Hinthialibacterales > Hinthialibacteraceae. The sequence continues at coordinate 16,641 of CAXXSM010000046.1, forward strand.
CTGCCCCTTCGCTTCCAATTGATTCAATATCACTCCAAGATGCCCATCGATTTTCTCAATCAATTCAAGATAGTAATCCCGGTACGCGAGCCATTCCTTTTCTCCCCATTGCAGAGTCACTTTTCCCTGATCATGAGTGAGAAAGCGTTTCTGAGGAGATGGTTTTGTCCAAAGCGTATCTTCAAAATTTGGAGGGAGTTGGACGCCATTTCGAGGAGTACGGCCGAGGTGTTTCTGAATCTGGTAAATATCGTGTGGATTGATGAAAGAAACCATTAACAGCCACGGTTGCGCGGATTGTTCCTGAATCCACTTGGCCGCCGCATCCGCCAGTTTTTGACCTCGAAGGTTTTTATAGCCGGGAAAACCAAATGGGTCCAATCCATCTTTATCGTTTCCTAAATGCCATTTACCCAAATATCCAGTCGCATAGCCTTGTTGTTGAAACACCGATCCCAAACAGGGGATCGATTGGTTTAAGGGAAAACCGAGTGAATTTCCGTCCACGTTGGTTACAACACCCGCTTCGTGGGGATACCGTCCCGTGAGAAGCGCCGCGCGGGAGGCGGAACACTGCGGGGTGGCGCAAAACGCATTCGTCAATCGCATTCCCCGCTCTTCCAACCGTTCGCGATGGGGAAGATGAAGAAGCTCGCGGGGAACGTTTTCACGTTCCTGGTCGGATAAAATCAAGAGAATATTGGGACGACGGTTCTGCGCTCCACGTCCAATAGAAGGAAACAAGATCTCCCCTCCCGCGAGGATACCCGTGGTTTGAAGAAATCGGCGGCGATTCAACATAGCGAGCCTCCGTATAGTGAATGGCTTTAAATTCCATGATGGTTCTATAATAAAGTGTTCATTTGATTAATACGAGTTATTATACTAAAAAGCAAATAATTAGTTATATCATTATGCCAAAAATCAAGACCGCTATTTCAATTGAAGAACCTCTATTCAATCGAGTCAACAGCCTCGCTCAACAGTTATATATTTCAAGTAGCCACCTCATTTCAGTGGCCGTTCAGGAATTTATCCAGCGACATGATAATAGGGAACTATTTGAATTGATTAACAAAGCGTATAACGATTCACAGGAATCCGAAACAAACCACGTTGAAGCAATGCGGTCTCGTCATAATGAGATGGTAAAGAGCCAATGGTAATCAATCAAGGGGATATTTATTGGATTGATTTTGGTGATCCTTCGGGATCAGAACCCGCGTTCCGTCATCCACACGTTGTGATTCAGTACAATCTATTTAATCAAAGCCGGATTAAGACAGTTGCCGTGTGTTCATTGACATCGAATCTAAAAAGAGCCAAAGCCCCTGGAAATGTGACACTCGAAAAAGGTGAAGCAAATTTACCAAAAAAAAGCATTGTCAATATATCTCAAATCTTCACTGTTAATAAAAGCGATCTTTTAGATAAAATTGGAACGCTCTCGAAGCGGCGAATCTCACAAATCGCAAAAGGGATCCGGTTGCTTGTAGAACCAAGAGAAATTGATTGAATCTTTTCACTTCAAGCGTCAACGAATTTCCGTCCACAATACGTCAATCTCTTGACTGAACGGGGTGAGCGACTAAAATATCAGTTTGCGTCCGCGGTCCTGCGGGCTGTTTTTATGTGAGAACACCAGTTTCATTCCACTGGGAGTAGAAAAGTATCAAAATGGCGAACAAACCACTCTCGTCCATAATTCTCGCGGCGGGTGATGGAACGCGACTGCGTTCGAATATGCCGAAATCACTACATCGGATCTGCGGATTGCCGATGATCATTCATATTTTTCGAACGATTGATTCATTTATTGATCAAAAGAGAGTCGTTATTATTGGTTTCGCCAATGAAATGATGAAAGAGGCGCTAAAAGAATTCAATCCTGAATTCGCCATGCAAGAGAAACGATTGGGAACTGGCCACGCGGTGATGTGCGCCAAATCCGCTTTTGAGAAGTCTGATGGTGATATCCTGGTTTTGGTCGGAGACGCGCCCCTTCTGACACGGGAAACAGTGGAGAAATTGATCGAACGTCACCGGCATCAAGACTCCTCCGCGACGGTGCTGACCACGGAAATGGAGAATCCAGACGGGTACGGCCGGATCCTCCGCCATCAGGACAATACCGTTCTTTCCATTGTGGAAGACAAAGACGCCAATATATACGAAAAAAAGATCACCGAAGTCAATACCGGCACCTACGTATTTGACTGTAAAGACCTGTTCGACGCGCTGGAGCAAGTGGAACCAACGAACGAACAGGGGGAATATTATCTCACCGATGTGATTCATATCATGGTCCGTGAAAAGAAACGTGTGGAAGCCTATGTCTCAAAAGATCCCACTGAGACGATGGGAATCAACAACCGCGTCCAATTCGCCAAGGCCGAACGAATCATGCGGGATCGGATATTGGAACGCTTGATGTATTCGGGAGTTACAATAGTCGATCCCAGCAGCACTTTTATTGACGATAGTGTATCTATAGGGATTGATACGATCATTCATCCGACCACGCACATCCAGGGGGATACTAAAATTGGCCAAGGATGCGAAATCGGCCCACTGACACAAATTGAAAATTGTGAAATCGGAGAAGGGTGCCGGATTAACAGTTCCTACCTGCGAGGTTGTTCGATCCCGCCTGAAATGAGTATTGGACCGTTCGCGAATCTGAAACATGGTGAAATCTTCTTCGCGAATTCGAACAAAAAAAAAGAGAACGACTAGAACTCTTGTGGAGGTAAAAGATGAGACGAGCCGATATGCAAGTTCAACGGCGATCCGTCACTGGAAAAGGCGCGGCCCGATCGGCCCGCCGGGCCGGAATGATTCCGGGTGTCATTTATGGAAAGGGGATGGATTCAATTCCCATTTATGTCGATTATACAGCGATGGAAAAAGTCTTCCATGAGAGCGCCGGCTCCGAGAATATCCTCGTCAATGTAGGGATGGAAGACCAAACGGATATAACATTGACCTTGGTGCGTGAGACCCAACACGATCCGCTGACGGGTGAACTCATGCACTTGGATTTCCTGCGGGTATCGATTGACAAGCCGCTCCGGACAACGGCGCCTCTGCATGCGATAGGGAGCTCCAAAGGGGTCAAAGAAGGAGGCATCTTTGAAATGGCCCTGCGGGATATCGAAATCGAGTGCCTGCCGTTGGATATTCCTGATTATCTGGAGATCGATATCTCTGAGATGGATATGGGACAAACCTTGCACGTCTACGATATTCCTGAAAATCCGAAATATAAAATACTGACGGATAAAGACGTTCCGGTCTGCCTCATTCAGGCGCCCAGAATTGATACAACCGCAGCGGCGGCGGCGATCGAAGGTGAAGAGACCGAAGAGAAGGCCGAAGAGGGCTCGGAAAAAGAAAGTGAATAAACCCTTTTCGATCTTTGATCCAGATGTGGACACGTTCTTAAACGATAAGGTTGTATTGTGTGGTGTATCGTAGGGCTCGGAAATCCTGGGAAAGAATACGAAACCACACGGCATAATGTGGGATTCCAATTTATTGATTTGTTATCGAAACGATGGGGGATTTCTGTCAATGAAAGGAATCCCCTTTTCCTATTCGGATCGGGCAACGTGAAAGGGATTCCCATTTTATTAGTCAAACCGATGACTTTTATGAATCGCTCCGGCGAGTCCTACGGGCGCTTGCTGCGGGATCCAGACGTTCAATTGCAGGAAACACTCATCGTTTACGATGATCTTCATTTGCCACTCGGTAAAATCCGTCTTCGGCAGAAAGGCGGCGGTGGAGGGCATAATGGATTGACATCCATTTTAAACACAGCCGGTTCGCAGGAAATCCCACGCCTCCGGATTGGGATTGACGGCAGCGAACAAGATTGGATCGATTACGTTCTCAGCCCCTTTCCGGAGGAGGAATGGAAGGTGATCGAACAATCCCTCGAACGTTCGGCGGAGGCGCTGGAATCCATGCTTCGAATTGGAATCGAGAAAGCGATGAATTTATTCAACGGCTAACTAAAAACTCATACTATTGAAGCTAATACTATTTATTTAAGACACAAAAGCAATTTAAGAAAGAAATTCGAAAATTAGCTTTAGAAGAACCTAGTTACACACCTCATCGAATCGTAATCGTCTTACTATAATCTATAGGAAAATGAGTCCCCAGTACTTTCTCATTCGCAAACACTTCCGCGACTCATTTTCATTTGCAGGTTGTGATCTTAATCATGTTGGTTTATATAAATATCCCCATGAAGGAAAGCAATTTTCCGTTTTTTTTAATATGAGGATAAACGAATTAGAATCCATAGAATAAAAGGAGTGGCAAATGGAACTGATCTTTGCTGGCATTGCGGCAGTCGTAGCCTTGGGCATGGTAGTTTACTTGTCAAAGGAAGTGAAGGATCGAGATCCGGGCAATCAACAGATGCAGGACATCTCGAAGATGGTGCAGGAAGGCGCGCGGGCGTTTTTGAAGCGGGAATACATCTGGGTGTTTTCTTTCGTGATTGTTATCGCGGTTATTTTCTCTTTCACCCCATTAACCTGGAAAACCGCGCTCACATTCGTGATTGGCGCAGTAGTTTCCGCGGCGGCGGGATACATCGGCATGTCAATCGCGACCTTGGCGAATTGCCGCACAACCCACGCGGCCGAATCGGGCGGTTTAAAAGAGGCGCTGAGTGTCGCAGTGTCCGGCGGCGCGGTCATGGGCCTTTCCGTTGTGGGCCTCGCTCTCTTGGGCTTGGTGATTGTCTACGCCATTTGGGGGAAAACTGAGGGCGGTCAAGATATTGTCAATGGATACGCGATGGGCGCCAGTCTGATGGCTCTCTTCGCCCGTAGCGGCGGCGGCATCTTCACCAAAGGCGCTGACATGGGCGCCGATCTGGTCGGAAAAGTAGAGAGTGGCCTGCCAGAAGACGATCCCCGCAATCCCGCTGTTATCGCTGACAACGTCGGGGATAACGTAGGGGATGTCGCCGGTTTGGGCGCTGACTTGCTGGAATCGTACGTCGAATCCATCATCGCTTCGCTGGCGATTGCGGTTGTGGTGATCGCGAATTATACAGATCAATCCACTGCCCCGTTCTTTTTGACCATGTTCCCGTTCGCGGTCGCCGGAATCGGGATCTTCGCATCCATCGCGGGTATTTTCGTCGTCAAACAGTTCGGTTCAACCAATCCACAAAGCGCCTTGATGAACGGCACATACGCCGCCGCTGGGATTTCTATTGTCCTGACCGCTCTGCTGGTCGCGATCTTCGGTGGTTCATGGGTCGACGGCGAGGCTGAATATGGACAGTGGGCGCCGTTTTTAGCCACACTGATCGGCATTATTTCCGGCGTGATCATCGGTTTTGTCAGTGAATATTACACCTCGTCCCGTTACCGTCCCGTGAGAAAACTGGCGGAGAACTGCCAAACCGGTCCAGCCATCACCGTTACGGATGGGATCGCGTTGGGAATGGAAAGCACGGTAGGGCCGATTATCGTCCTGGCCATCGCCGTCTTACTTGCGTTCCATTGCGGCGGATTTTATGGTGTCGCCATGGCGGCTCTGGGGATGCTGGCGACAACCGGTATGGTCGTCGCGGTCGATTCCTATGGCCCAATCGCCGACAACGCGGGCGGTATCGCCGAAATGGCCGGCCTCGATCCGAAAGTTCGTGAGATCACGGACAATCTCGATGCCGTCGGCAATACGACCGCCGCGATCGGAAAAGGCTTCGCCATTGGTTCAGCGGCGTTTGCGGCTATCGGTCTTGTTTCCGCGTTTCTGGTTTCGACCGACTTGGATCCATCCCAGATTACATTGATCAATGTAAAAGTTATCGCGGGGCTGCTGCTGGGCGGTATGCTGCCGTTTTATTTCTCTTCGCAGCTCTTCCGCGCTGTATCGAAGGCCGCATTTAAAATGATCGAAGAAGTCCGCCGTCAGATCCGAGAGATTCCCGGCCTCCTGGAAGGAACCGCCAAACCGGATTCGAACCGCTGCGTCGATATCAGCACACAGGGCGCTATCCAAGGGATGCTTATACCGGGCGCGATGGCGATTCTCGTACCGCCGGTCATCGGCTTGTTAATGGGACCGGAAGCGCTGGCGGGTGTATTGATCGGCTCCGTCGTCACCGGTGTTGTGCTGGGCATCCAGTGCGCCAACAGCGGCGGCGCGATGGACAACGCTAAAAAGTACATCGAAGAAGGCCATTTCGGTGGCAAAGGCTCCGAAACGCATAAAGCCGCCGTTGTAGGCGATACGGTCGGCGATCCATTGAAGGATACCGTTGGCCCTTCGATCAACATTCTCATCAAACTCATGGCCGTCATTTCCCTCGTCCTCGCTCCCTTGTTCAAAGTGACGATTGGGTAAACGGATAGGCTCATACGAATTGTAATGACAGCAAGGGGCGCTCGATTGAGCGCCCCTTTTGTTTCGTTCAAACCAATTTGAAATTTCTGTCGTAATCCTGTATGATTTCTCAATACGCATTGCCGCGATTCATTGTAGTACGATTCCATCTAACAAGGCGCATTGAATAATGAAACGAAAATGGCGCAGTCAAGTTTTTCTAGTACTTCTTCTACCTTTACTACTATTCTTAGTGTTCGCGTGTGGAACCACATCCCACAATGGTTCACTCGCGCTGGAACCGGTTTCTCCCGGCGTGGGCGAAAGAATCATGATCGACCGGGTTGTCATCGTGGTGGATTCGTCCTGGTCGATGGCCCGGAAACGGTATCGAACCGCGAAATCCGTAGTGGAATCGATGGTTTCCTGGATGCCGAATGGGGATTACGAAGTGGGATTAGTCGTGTTTGGGGACAATAAAAGCACCGCCGCTTCACTCGTTCCATTCCCACCGGCTCGATTTATTTACCCAGGTCCGCCATATCCCCTATTTCGGTGGATTGACGCTATTCGAAGCCGGATTCCAGGAACTCTATCGGACCTTGGAAGGCGTATCAGACCGGACCGCCGTTGTCTTTATCACCGATGGTTCTCCTTCCGATCCGGAGAAGGCCCTCAGCGCCGCCAGGATGTTTGTGGACGCACAGCGTGGAACAATTGATATTCATGCGATTCAAATCGGTGATGACGCGGCCGCGCGGGACTACCTGCAGGATATCATCTCCATGAGCGATTTCGGCGTATATGAGACGGCGGTAATGGCGCAGGATCCTCACCGGATGCGCGAATTCGTCCGGTCGGTGTTTATCGGGCCTGGAGTGACGTTCGCCTATAACAGCGCCGCGTTGCGATCGCACTGCTATCCGGCGTTGGACCAAGTGGCGTCGTTTTTGAAGAGAAATCGATCGTATAAAATCTACATCGACGGTCACGCGGATTCACGCGGCTCGGAAATCTACAACGATCCCCTCTCTCACCGCAGAGCGCAGGCCGTCAAAGATTATCTCATCAAAAAAGGCATAGGAAGCAGCCGCCTGATCGTCCGCGCGTTCAGTAAAATCAAACCACTGCGGGAGAACGCCTATAAACAGAATGATGCGCTTAACCGGCGGGTGGAGTTCACATTGATCCGGCAATGATTCATTGACCCGTTTTCTCTGAATGATAGAATCACTCCAATTCGTTGCGAGTGGCTTATGCTTTCGATCAGGAAAGAACACATAATCACTATCAATTTATAATCCCAAAAATCCACGAGGTATTCACCATGAAGAATTCGATTGACCGGCGTTTTTTCATGAAATCCACAGCGGCGTCCGCTATGTTTTCGGCTTTTTCCTTTAATCCTTCCGCATTTGGGGTGGATTATCCTTTGGATATGCCTTTACGGAAAAAAGAACCCGCTGTTGTGCGTGGAGCGTTCTTTTATCCACCGGCGGATGTGGTCTATGCAGGGGAATTTGAGGATTCGTGGAGCCGGGAAAAATGGTTCACCTGGCCGGGAAATCAATTCGAACCCGAAGCCCAGCACGAAAAATTCTCGGCGCAGTTGAAAAGGATCACAAACGATCTCGACATCGATCTCAAGATGGATGAAAAATCCATCTATACCAATGCGGGAATTGAAGCGTTCATCAAAGAAATCCAGACCAACAAACCGGACGCTCTATTACTCTTCAATTTCTGGAACACAATGAGCGGGAAATTGAAAGCAGTATTGGACGCGTTTGATGGGCCGATTATTGTGTATCATCCCCTCGGCGCGAATCATCAGCTTCCTCCCAAGCATTTCATGACGGCGCCGCTCACACAGTACATTCACTCCATCGAAAACTGGGACGCTTTGGAACGAGGTCTGCGTTCGATTCACGCGCATTCCCGCGTTTCGAAAAGCCGGTTGCTTCGAATTTCTGGACGCGCCAAGGAGGAAAAAGCGTATGCGGAACCGGTGTTCGGAACAAAGGTTCTCGATATCCCCGCGCAGCAATTCAACGACCTGTTCGATTCAATCGAAGTCACATCTGCGATGAAACGCTTCGCTAAACCGGTCCGTGAAGAAGCGATGCGCGTGTATGATTTAAGTGACAAGGCGTTTGATGACGCCGTGCGTTCTCATGTGTCGGTGCTCAAGATGTTGGAGCAACATGAAGCCGACGCGATCACGATTGAATGTTTGTTCCTCAAACACCGCAAACCCTGCTTGAGTTTTTCGATCAACAATGGAAACCTGATTCCATGCGGTTGCGAAAATGATTTTAACGCCTCCATGTCACTGATGATCGGATCGAATTTATTCGGCCGTGGAGGTTTCCAGCACAATCCCGAATTCGACACGGAAGAGAATCTCTATTTCGCTTCCCACTGCACCTGCGCGACAAAACTGCATGGTCCGGACGGGCGTTCGGAAAAGTATTGGCTGCGTCCATTCTTCCATCAAATGCCGAAAACCTTGGCGCTGGATGTAATCTGGCCGGCCGGAGAACCGTTGACGCTGTTTAAATTCAATTCAAACGAAAAACAGTTGAATTCATGGATCGGCGAATGCATCGAATCCCCCGAATGCCCCCCCACCCGGAGGCTGCGCCACCCGCGTACTAGTCAAAATACGGGATGTAAACAATATCTGCGACATCTACCCCGGCCCCCATCCAATCCTATACTGCGGAGATTTCGGACGGCAGGTTAAGACATTTGCGGAATTGTATGGGTTGGAACTGCGGACGAATGCGTAAAAAAAATGTGTAGGGTGGGCTAAAAGCGAAGCGTAGCCCACCATCCAATTTGATATTAACAAGATATGGCGCCCTACTCTTCGCTCTTAACCCTTCACCTTTAATTCACAATAGTCAAAGATTGACTATTCCCTCCAATAGGAGTATCCTAGCCAAAAAATCCAAATAGGAGAAAAAACGTGCCGCAACGTAACATAAACTTTTCTGAAACACAAAACGGATTTATTGCCCGGATGATTCAAGATGGTATTTACAGCAATGCCAGTGAACTCGTCCGTGCGGCCATGCGTCAGTTTCAGGAAAATCACGAACGCCGGGAGATGGAATGGGCGCAGTATTTAAGAGCCGTTGGTGAAAAAGCATTGGAAGCCGTAAAACGCGGCGAAGGAACCGACATCACCGATCCGGAAGACCGCCAACGCGTATTTGACGAAATTAGAGAACGGGCGCTAGAAAGCCTGGAACGTAATGAACTATGAAATGAAGACTGTAATCCCTCCCTTTTCTAGTCAAAATATAAAACGCTTTCATATTCAAATATAATAATGAACTTAAACGTAGGATTTGGGTAGAATTTACTTTGATTTTATTGTGATATCCCCCGATTACTCACCTTTTATTTCCGAATCTACTCTAAATAATATTCTTCGATTCATCTAACGAAATCTTTTATCTATCACACAAATTAGCACTCAAATATACCACATTAATATCTATTGACTTAATTATCATACCCACTATTATCATAAATAAAATATCCGCGCGTAATATATCACACAATGAGAAGGAATGAAAAATGGAAATATATGAATGGAATGTTTTAATTCAAACATTAATTGGTTCATTAATCGGTAGCGCTCTGACTCTTGTTGCTACATATTATGCACATAGATTAGAAAGGAAAAAAGACAAAGAAGATGAAAACAAATTAATTTTTGGATTTCTTCAAGGAATTCACGATGAAGTTGAAACCCTTTGGGATAATTATAATGAAAAAGTAGGCACTCATGTTGAGTCATTACAAGATGGCAGCCTTTCGACAATTATTGGGCAGCCTTCCAGGAATACTTTACTATTTATTCCGAAAATGCTCATCTCATCGGTCGTGTCGATGATCATGACTTACGGAAACAGATTGTGTCCACCTACGCAAAAGCAAAAGGTCTAATTGATTCGTATCGATTAAACAATGAGTTTGTACATAAATATGAACAAGCATACTTGCTATATCAAGAGACAAATAACAAAGTACATGATGAACAGGCGCAAGTACGTAAACAGAGTTTAATATTATATTCAAAATTATTAAAACAAGCGCACATGGAAGTCAAAATCGAAGTTCAAATTTTGTTGAGATCATTACGAAAAACAAGGTGTACTAACAAAGAAAAATATCTAACTCGTCTTTTATATCATGAAAATTGTACAAACCCGAAAGGATCTAAAGAAATGCCAGCAGAACGAAATGAGCCTCGTATTTCCATCAATAAATTAGGTGAATATTTAGTTGCAACACCAGCGCGCCGTCTCCGTATCATCAAAGATCAGAAAAATCCCAGGAATTTCATCGTGACGCGCTACCAAGAAGCTACAGAAGCAATTATCTCTTTCCTAGAAGACGGCGCAAGGAATGACACAATAATTGAAACGGCAATTGATGTACTCTTACAAAAGTCAAATTTAACTGAGTTTCAAGAACAAGATCGTGACTGTAGTATTGAAGCACTCGAGTCACTACTCGATATTGCAGATGAAATCAACCTCGATGGCTTTCAATGTAAACGTGGAGAATTAGAACAACCACGTCTAACAATAGCGGGTGTATCGATAAGTGTACGTCCAGAGATTATTATAACAGGCACAAACCGAACTGGAGATATAACAATAGGGCTTCTGAAAGTATATCTCGCAAAATCACATCCTCATACTGAACAAGCTGGTTCTTACATTGGTACAGTTTTACATCAATTTGCTATGCATTACTTAGGAGAGAAAGGGACAGTGAACTATCGCCATTGCCAAACACTTGATGTTTTCCGCAAAAAGAATACACACCGCTCCACGCTCATATCGCCAACGCCAGAATAACATTGAAGCTGCTTGTCAGGAAATAGCACGGTCATGGGATTTTGTGTAAAAGTAAATTAGAGTAGGCTTAAAGGAAAATTGATTCCATAGAGAACACCTCTATCTATCACTTTATATAAAAGGATATAAGTAAAATGAAAATCAAGGAACTTATAGATGCACTCAGCGCATTTGATCCAGAAAATGATGTATTGTGTTATTGTGAGGAGGAGAATATATCGGCTCCTAACCATTGCTCCTTCCGCCTTTTCGATATCGAGAATATTGATGTGTCAGATGCAGAGATGATTAAGGATAATAACTACATCCCTTCTCTTAAGTTCGGTAAGACCAAACATTCCATACCACATGTTCTAATAAACATTGTGTCAGACTTCTGACAAGGAAATCAAGTAGGGCTAAGACCAGAACATAGCCCACCATCAACAAAAATACAGCACATCACTGAGAAAAACTTACATTTGGATCAACAGCATCAGAATTCACGGTCAGTATAAAACAAGCAAATAGAACGCAGAACAAACGGATCAAATCAAAACGGCTTAATAACCGGCGCTTACTCACAATGTTAGGAGGTATTTAAATGGAATGCTTGATGGATCATATCGTTTTGAATATGGAAGACGATTGAAAAGATGATTGGTTTTTATTCGGACGTGCTGATGCTTGCCGCGGAACGGTTGGAGGAATACCGCGCAGGAAATGTGCCCTTCCCGTCTGTGCGCATGAATTCGGAGACGATTATTGACCTATTTCCGAAAAAAACTATGGCAGACGAGTTCCACTGCCGCAAAGGGCCATGAAAATTTGAATCATTTCTGCATTGCTCTGACGAAAAAGTCGTGGGATAATTTGTTGGAGCGGCTCAACGCCCACAATATTGCTATTGAAGAAGGGCCTGTTCCACGCTGGGGAGCGCGCGGTACGGGAACATCGATTTATTTTCGAGACCCAGAAGGTAACCTGATCGAGGCGCGGTATTATGAAAGCGGCCTGCGATCAGAACCATGTTTACTTAGATCATAAACAGTCAAAAAGGAATACAACTTGAACGGCGATACAAACAAGACCGATGTAATGGCGATCAATGAAGTACAACTGATTTTAGCGGAGAAGAGAAACCTCTCTCGCTGTGATACGGACAGGGATCGCTGTGTTAGCGTTGCCACTTTCGGTTACGAGTTTGCTGATCGCGACTTCAAAATATTATGACGTTCTCCATGTACTGCCTTTTCTGATTCCGTTGGGCGCGCTCAATCTAGCCTTAATCGTTATCGGCGCGTACCTGATTGTCCGCTCGATTATTCGAATGAGACGTTTCGACCGCTTGATTAAGGATATCAAACAAAAACATAGTATATTAAGTTGAATTCATAACATAATGCCGTAGAAAAAACACACGGTTTGTATGCGCCGACCGACAGTCGAATCAAGTAGGCTAACCACGGAGCGCAGCCCATCATCAACCTACTCCCTTCCCCGTTTCCGAAATAAGAGTCCCGACCATGTTTCATCAATCGAACAGATTTTGTAATCGACCAATCCAGCGTCTAGACCGGTTTTTCGGACGATTTGTTGGGTTAAATCGGATGTCTGTTTAGAACTCTTTTTCGGCCAGGCGATCCAGAGAGGAGCTTGTTCCGCTTGGTTTGTCATCCGGTCTATTTGATTGTCAAGTTCCTTCCGCGATTTCATAAACCAGATGGTTAAATCACATTGGCGCGTAACACGTTTCCGCAAAGACGCGCCTTTTGGCAGTTCACCCAGCGTCTGATCAAATTCCTTGGGCGCGTTGAGCAGGACCGTGATTGATTTTGGCTTGATACCCAATTTAGCCGGGAGACTTTTCCCGCGTAGCCGTCGAAGACGGATTGAGGGACGATGGGATCGATTGGAGGATGGGCCAGGGCTTTTTTTAATGTTCCACGTATCCCGCTCCACGTAGTATAAAACGCATCGGGAAGTAGTTCTTTCACACGTTCAACTTTCTCCGGGGCGCCTTCGGCAAACACCAACGGAATCGCTCGCGTAGATTTTCTTTGCCGAATCGTCAGAGCAAGGTCCCGTCCCTGCGATGGAAGGCGGGATAGATCGATCACAATCGCATCAGGTGGATTCGCTTCTAATTCATGAAAGAAATTTGCGCTTCTAGGAATTTCGTAAACTACATCATAACCATCGCTGGAAACAATCTTCGAACGTTCTTCCGCTTCGGCCGCATTCCAATGAATGAGATGAATTCGAGGCATGATCTCTTTCACATTTCAGTTGTTTTGAGCAGGGTAAGTATGCGCGTTAAATATCTTCACCCTCTCAATAATGCCTTCTTATTCAAAGTATTTCAACCGTTTGAATCCCCTTGCGCTATAGGTGTAGATGATATTTTCGATCCAGTTTCCCCGATTAATTTTCCACATCTAAAGCGCTGGTTCCACGGCGTTCTCTTGTAACTGCAGTTTGTGCGAAGATTTAATCCTTTTGTTTCTCCTTCGATAGTACGCGTATCTCATAGCCCGGTACTTGGAAACTGTAACGAGGCTTCGGATCGTTCTTCTTGCCCCAACGGGCGTCCGCCGACCATGCGCCATCGGCTTTCTCCTTCTTTCGCGTGTCGACGGTCATCTGGCCGGTTTGCGGATCGAAGGTCAGCAGGTTGTATTGCAGGGGTACGCCGGTGGTCTGTTCGCTGGCAGGCGCGCCGAAGGTTCCGGCGCCGACAATGCGGATGCCGCGTTGATCGTCGTACTTATGGTAATCCTCGATCGCCTCATGAATGTGCCCATGCAGGCAGACTTGAAACTTTTGGACGGTTAGTAATTGCATGAATGCGTTATCTATCATATCCTTGACGGTTGACTGGATGGTGCCATACCGCCAATTTCAGCCATCCATCGTATTTCCCATCCTGCAGGCGGTCCACTGCGGCGGAGAGCGCCTCCATATTGATACTTGCGCGAGTGCGGAAGTGGTGGTCCAGTTGCCAGCAGGAATTCAGACCCAAGAAAAGGATGCGATCGTCGGGGCGCTCGAGAAACAAAAACTGCTCCGCGTACTCCTGCGGGTAATCCGTTCCGCGATACACACGGCGGTAAAAGTGCTCGTTATACAATGCGAACCGCTCGCGATACAGCGCGTCATCGCGGAGCAGCGCACCGGCATCACCCGCCGGGATATACCGGTCTTTTTTCAACGGCGATGGTAAGTCGTCCTGATAGACGAACGGATACGCCTTCTTCGACAAACTCCAGTTCAGGTCGTGATTCCCCGGCACGACTACTACGCGTTCGGGAACCAGTCCGAATCGCTTCACCAATCCATCCACCATCTTGAAGGCCGCGCCGATATTCCTCTTCGGTCGAGTAGTCGGCCACGTCGCCGGAGATGACCAGATATTCCAGCTTCCTGATTTTCAACTCTTGAATTAGGTCGGTCTCCAACTGCATCCGGCATACATTGGCCAGCGTCTCTCCGGTGAAATGCAGATCCGAGAGATGCAGGATGTGGATCAAGTGATCCTCCTCTTCCAAATATTGCCGATCCTCGCGCAATTGCTTCACCTCCTCCGCCGTGCGCCTTTCGACGGTCTGCGCTAAATCCTTCTGCTTCTCGGCCAGCGACGCGTCCCGCCGATATTTATCTTCTAC
>CAXXSM010000047.1:0-59236 GCA_963663405.2 bacterium
ATTTGTCGTGATACTTGATATTGCAAGCGCCCCAATACGTAAAAAGTCGCGACGGTTTGAAAAAACGTTTCTTGACTCTGTCCCATGGATGCTGTGATAATTGGTATGATGAGCTGGATCGTCGATATGGTTTCGATGGATCGGATTCATAGCCACTCTCCCGGATAGAAATGCATGTCATGCAACCATCTTCATTGTCGCATGAATGTTTTGCCTCATGCAATACCCAATTCAATTTTTCGGATAAATGATTGTAAATCGCAATTTTTTTCTCTACAATGTTCTCTACAACAATTTTTGTCAGAGATATGCAGCCGCTGTATTTTGCCTACAGATAATCTTTCAACATGAAATCGCGAGGGAGGGAATCCAATGTCTATGTTACAGGCAAGCCCAGATGGGATTAGAGAAAAAAGAAAACGCCGATCGAAAGCAATTTCGTACGAAGATGGCGTAACAAATTGGAATGGTCAGGTTTCGATTGTTCGATGGTTGATTGTTTCCATGACATGTCTGTTCTTTATCCGGGGTATTGTCTCTGCGAACAACAGCGCTGAGGTTGCAAAAGCGATTTCAGCGCATAGTCATGTTACTCAGTTATTTAACGGCAATGATCTGAGTGGATTCTACACCTGGTTGAAAGAGAGTGGGAGAAAAGATCCAAACAATGTGTTTAGCGTAAAAGATGGGATGATCCATATTTCTGGCGAAGGATATGGTTATCTCGCAACTGGAAATGAATACGCGAATTATCAGCTGAGTGTGGAATACCGATGGGGGAACCGGACGGATGGTTCAGGTTATGTCCGCAATTCTGGGATACTTTTGAATGCCATCGGTCCTGACGGCGGCGCAAACGAGACCTGGATGACGTCGATTGAATGTCAGCTGGCGCAAGGTTGCGAAGGTGATTTGATCGTGATTCGCGGCAAGGATGAAGCGGGAAATGTCATTCCGGCAACGATCACCAGCGAAACAGTTTTAGCTTCGGATGGGCGTACACGCTGGAAAAAGGGCGGCAAGATAACACCATACGCGGGAAAGCAGTTTTGGTGGTCCAAACATCAGGCCGGTTTCAAAGAGATCCTGGATACACGCGGACAAGATGACATGGCTAGTCCGTTAGGGGAATGGACCCTCGTTGAGTGTATCTGCGAGAAGGACACCATCACGATCAAAGTGAATGGCGTTACCGTAAACCAATGTTTTAATGTATATCCTTCATCGGGCAAGATACTTTTGCAAAATGAAGGGAACGAAATTTACTTTCGAAATGTTCAGTTGAGACCGATACAAAAGAAATAAAATTGGGGAGACGATAGAATGATATCCAAAACGAGAAATTCTAATGATTCTTCGGCATCACGGCGGAAATTTATGAAAGTGTCTACTACGGTTTTAGCCGGAGGAATCACCATGACCAACCGAAGAAACGCATTAAACGCTGAGGGAGGAGCAAGCGATTTGCTGCGGATCGGTTTGATTGGTTGTGGAGGCCGTGGGACTGGCGCCGCCTCGCAAGCGCTGCGGGCGGATAAAAATGTTAAACTCACGGCGATGGGTGACGCATTTGCAGATCGTATACAAACCAGTCTTGATAGATTGAAGAAGATGGATGATATCGCCAGTAAAATCAATGTGCCGCCGGACCGCCAATTTACAGGTTTTGACGCCTATAGAAAAGTCATCGATAGCGGCGTTGACGTCGTCTTGTTATGCGCGATCCCCCATTTTCGGCCATTACATTTTCAAGCGGCCATCGAAGGCGGAAAACATGTCTTTACTGAAAAACCCGTCGCCGTCGATGCTCCCGGCGTGCGGTCCGTACTCGAAACAAGTTGGCTAGCAAAGGAACGTAATTTATCGGTGGTTTCCGGACTCTGTCTTCGTTTCAGCAAAGGATTTCAGGAAACGGTTTCGCGCCTTCAGGAAGGGGCGATTGGGGATATTCATACACTGCAAGCCAACGATTATCGGGGGAAAATATGGGCAAAATCCCGTCAACTGGATTGGACGGATATGCACTGGCAAATGCGCAACTGGTATTATTTCACATGGTTGTCCGGTGATTTCAATGTCGAACAACACGTTCATTATCTGGATATCTGCTCGTGGATCATGAAGAACACCTACCCGGTTTGTGCGGTTGGAATCGGCGGACGACAAGTACGAACGGGTGAGGAGTACGGCAATATCTACGATCATCACAGCGTCACTTATGAATATGAGAATGGCACGAAACTATTCAGCAACTGTCGGCAGATGCCCGGATGCCATAACGATATGAGCGCGCAGGCCGTGGGTTCGAACGGGAAAGCCAATTTAAACGAAAGCAAGAACGGGTTATACATCATCAATGACACGAAGTGGACCTACTCAGGCGAGGATAACGACTTTTATCAAACCGAGCATGATGAGCTGTTTGCTTCCATTCGCAACGGGAAATCCATCAATAACGGCGAGTACATGGCCAAGAGCACAATGCTGGCCATCATGGGGCGCATGGCAACTTATACCGGCCAACGGATTACCTGGAACGAGGCGTTCAATTCAAAAGAGGATCTTACTCCTCCGAAATACGAATGGGGACCGATCGAAATCCCTCAGGTCGCTATGCCGGGGATCACCAAGTTCTACTGATGCGGATCTACTTCACGAGAGCCATATCAGCCCAGAACCGGACCTCCTCATCTTCATCACATGACGCCCCTTTCAGAGCAAACCTGCTTTCATCCGAGATAATCTGTGCCAATGCCCAGGCAGAAGCCCGCCGGATTTGGAGATTGTGCCCTTTCAATCCGTCGACGAGTCTCTCAACAGATTTTTCGGAGCGGAGTTTCCCAAGTGAAATGGCAGCCATCCAAGCGGATGGACCTTTCTCTTGGAGCATGACAATCAGCCTATTCTCGGCTTCCTTTGCGCCGATTTCACCTAGAATCCAAGCCGCTTTTTCACAGGTCTTGAAATTATCATCTTTCAGCATCTTCATAAGTGGATCGACAGCGTCCATTGAGTTCAATCGTACAAGGTGCACAGCTGCCTCGTTACGCACCATCCAGTGATCGTCTCGTAGCGCCTCCACTAGCGACGTGATCATACGGTTGGATTGCAAATTCCCCAGTAGACGGATCGCATTCCAACGGACGAGAGAATCGGAATCCTTCAGAGCCTTCATAAGCGCTATGGCGGCGGGCTCTCCGATCCTCTCAAGTGTTTCAGCAGAACTCCACCGAACTGTCCATCGCTCACTATGTAAGGCAGAGACAAGGACATCACACGTTTCTTCTGTGGGCAAATTAACCAAAGCCTCCCTAACCGCTTCATCGAAAATACACGTTGGATTGATCTTGAGTCCGTCGACAAGCGCCTCCACAGCTTCGCTGGAGCCTATCTCTGCAAGAGCTTCTCCGGCGCGGTATTGGATGGGCATCTCACCACTCTTCATCGCCTCCGTTAACAACTCAACAGTCTTCTTCGAAGGAAAATTAGCAAGAGTGTAGACAGCGGTTGCTCGTAGATTAATGTTCTTCGAGCGATCCTGACAAGTTTTTACGAGGGCATCCCGCGCATCAGATGAGCCGATGTTTCCCAAGGCCTTGGCGACAGACCGGTGAATATGACTGTTCATTCTCTCGTTCGCCAGCGCGGTCAGAAGCGCATTCTCAGCCTTTTGAGAACCGATTTTTCCCAATGCCTGCGCTGCGCGCCGCTGTTTCCAGGCGGAACCGTCGGACGGTTCGTTCATAGCAGTGATGAGCTGATCGACTGCTGGGGCGCCGATTTTCTCCAGGGCATCCATTGCGCCATCCCAGTCGCGAGTGTTCAAAGCCTCGATATAGGACGGAATCGTTTTGGTCTTTGCTGCGTGATTTTCTGACGCGTATCCGTCCATGACTGCAATGAAAAGGATTATGGTATACATAAATCGCAGATGTACTTTCCTCATTTCTTTTTTCCTCACTTTATACCTTTGATGATCTTTAGTTTTCGTTGGTAAAGTGGCGATATAGCTCATAGTCCAGCTTCCCTGGAAATGTATTTTCAATCTCTCCAATGCTCTTCAAACCAAAAATGAAAGCAATTGCTATGGGATCAGCCCGCCATCCGGTGTGACCCTCATAAAAACCATAACGATATATATAAAAGGGAACTATCTCGCCGAGCATCATTTGGGATAGTTTTTGAACGAACGATTTTCTTTGGTTCTCATCCAACCGGTTGTATCTTTCAGTCAAGAATTTCGTTTCATTTGTATCGAGATCCCGCCATATTTTAATTCCCCAGGCTCCATCTAAATCGCCGTCATTGAAAATGGATTTTTGCCCGCCTTTGGTGAGAGTGACTTCCAAAAAGATCTTTTTGCCGTTATAGAGGATGTAGGATTGATCTTTCCAGGTATGGATGTGTGTTCGGCTATGGTGATGATTGCTGTAGCAACGAATCATATGACAGAGATGGATCAAGGGAGTGGCGGTTTGCAGATGGTTCAAACCGAGTTTTTTTACAAGCCGGTTATCGCCTTTGATTACGGACATCACATCCTCGTCTTCACAGAGAAAACCACTGCTGGATAACCTGCCGGGGCGGCCCAACTCAGTGATTTCCGCGATGGACCGGCCAGTAATACGCTGCGCCGCATCCAACTCAATCTCGGAGTGCAATCCTATTTTCGCCAGAGTGGGAAAATCTGTGGCATCGATTTCCAGTGGTACATTCCATGGTTCAATCGATTCTCCGGACTTAACAGTAACGGGAAATAGTGAATACTTGGATGCGTCAGTGACTACCGTGAGGTATTCCATTCCATTTTCCGCTCGATAGGGTGATGGGATTTCTGGTTTGCCTTCCAAAGTATCTGGGTATAGAGGTAAATCTATAGAGTTGTTTGGTTGAGCAGGATGTGCAATTGCTTGGATTCTTTGTTTTAATCTCGTCTGGCTCGTATTCCCCAAGGAATTGAAACAAAAAATATAACATGAGAAGACGCATAACAGCAAACAAACATTAAATGTCCATCTCGAAATCATGGTCTTAAATCCTCCTGAATTAATAAATATCATTTCTTAATTCATAAAACGAAGATTTTGTCCAAAAGTTTCGAAGGTGGAAAAAATTCTCATAAATTTTCTTTAGTGGAAAAAAGCGTATAGATCATAACAATGTGTATGCTTCCACATGGATAGCATCCTCCAACTATCCTACGACATCGTATGCTATTCAGAAGCAATATGAAGGCGGAAACTCCGATATAGCCGTATCGAAACTTTCGTCGACAGGTGCGCTGTTGGCCAGTACGTATCTCGGCGGGAGAGGCGGCGAAAATCCGGAGGGCATTTACGTGGACGCTTCTGAATATCTTTTTCTTACTGGTGATACCAGCGCGACAAACTTCCTGATAACCAGTAACGCATGGTATCCGCACAATGAGGGAAACCATGACGCAGTTATAGTCATGCTATCCCCTGATTTCAGTTCGCTTCTCTGTTCCACGTATTTGGGGGGTTCCAGTTATGATAATGGACGATCTGGTTTTCTCAGCAGTGATGTGGCATTCTATCTGACAGGCTCATCGGGTGGAAGTGGATGGCCGACAAGCGTCAATGCTTTCCAACATTCCTTCGCTGGAGGATTTGGTGATTATGGCGCAGGGGATGTAATCGTAGCCAAAATATCGACGATTCATTCTGCCAAAGACGGTTTCTGGAAACGGATAATACAATAATATCGCAGGGCTAAAATAATATCGGTAATATCGAAATTCGCTACTCAATAAATCATTGGCTATAAAAAAATTACATGAATCCTCGTTACAATTACGGATCAAATCACATGATCCGAATAACACTATTACACTCGCCAAATCCTTCCAAATCTTATAGTCAACCAGAACCACCATTAACACATTAAGATTCCCTTTTTCATAAATGTGCCGCTTGAAATTTTTGAACCCAGCTATACCGTTTTTATATATTTCATGGTTTTCAACCGCGATTGCATAAATGAAAAGACCGGAAAGTATAAACCAGGTAAAATTATTATGTTAAACGTTCTTTGGGCTATTCGAAATCCTTTAATAATTTTGTTTTTGCTCTTACTTTGCTCAGTGGGAAATATTCTTCATGCAGAGGAATTGATTCGTTTTGGACGGGAAACGTTGCTTCCCGACGATCCCCGCGCTCATTATAGCCGGGCGGTGAATTTCGCGCCCGGCGATGGTGAAATTTGTGCATTAAATCCACCACGGTTCCGCTGGCAATACCATCCAACCAATCCGGGGGAAGGAGGAGACTATGTTTTTACATTTCAAATTTCCTCTAAACCGGATTTCAGCGAATTGATTATAAATGTCCAGACCGAATTCAATTTTTACAATACGATTCCTCCGTTTCATGAGAATGGTCCTTATTATTGGCGTATTGGATATCGGAATCGATTGGAAGAGGATTCGCCTATGTCATGGAGTCAAATCCGGTCGTTTCAATTGTCGCCAGAAGCTGAAGTTTGGGATCGATCTCAAATGGCGCATCCGGATTTCGCATCCAAAGGGCATCCCCGCATTCTCTTCAATGTCAATACAATCACATCACTCCAACAAATTGTTCATACCCATCCGGACTCAAGAATTATTTTTAATCGGATTCAAAGAGATGCGGACAGAGCGCTGACAACGGATTGGTGGAAAAATTTTCCCGAAGAAGATAAGGAAGTATGTGTAGTTCCTTATCTGGATATGGCAAGGAATCTGGTCCAAGTGGCGTTTTGCTGGCGGATAACCGGCGATCCTAAATACGCCGGGGTATTGCAACGTGCGATACTCATGGCTCGATATCCAAAAGAGGGACGCGCATCCCCCGAAGGCGCGGGAGGAGAGAGCAACGAGGACAGCACTCAAATCACGGAATTCCTTGGTTTACTTTATGATTGGTTGTATCCGGATCTTTCAGAAGAGGAACGGAACGATTTTGTCCATTCCCTTGATTGGCGCATTGATCACTTCGTAAACCATTTTGCATGGAGACGGCCATACAATGGACACTTGATTGTTCGAAGCGGTTCCCTTTCCACGATTGCGGCCAGTCATTCTTATGAAGGTTTTTTTGATACCTTCACGGCAGCGTTGGCGGCTTATGAAGATTCGTCGCATGCTCGAGAATGTTTTCATCTTGGCCTCAATTACATGATCGGCGTGGGTTCTAGCCATGGCTTTGATGAAGGATGGAATGAAGGTCCAGGTTATGGAAACAGTAAATTTGCGTGGTATGTCAATGCGATCAGCTATTTGGACAGTATTTTTCCGGAATTCAACATGGGTAAAAATCCCTGGCTTCTCCGCATGGGTGAGTATTTCCGAGCAATTACACCAGTGGGATTGAAACATGCTCCGTGGGGGCATGGTTCGAACCGCCAGAGTTATTATGAAAACGGACATGTACGAAGTTATCGAAAATTAGCGTACCTGACCGGCGACGGACGATTTCTCGCGAATTTTCTCCAATATGGAAATGTCAACCAGCGATTATCCCGGCCATGGATTGAATGCAGCCTCCCTGTGTGGCAACAAATGCCTGAACCAGAACTGAAAGAACAGTCTGTGCGAGTATTCCCTCGCTCCGGATGGATAACAGCGCTTAGCGGCTCCCCATCTGATCCAAATACCTACCTCAAGGGCGTCGGTATGATCTTCGCCTGCCGTCCGCGAGGAGGATACAGCCACTCATTTTGTTCGGATAATTCCTTTCATCTTTTTGGCTATGGCGAAGATTTATCTCATGCCGCGGGAACATCGGATTATGAGCCTCATTCATACCACAGCATGAGTCACAATACAATTCTAGTGGATGGATTGGGACAGGCACAACTCCGTGGTTTACAGAAATCTCCCTTTTACGGGCGTATTCATGCCTTTGCGAAAAAAGACGGCGCCGTTTATTGGTGCGGAGACGCGAGCCGCTGTTATCCTCACGAACGCTTTCGTCCTCGTGAATGGTGGGGCCAACTCGCGGATATCTATTTGAAACAGGATCTGTCTTATGTAACAAAAGTCCACCGCCATGTTTTGTTTATGCGAAATAAATACTTTGTCATATTGGATGATTTGGCCGCGGATCGTCCCGCGCAGTGGACATGGCTTTACCACATATTGCACTCTGACCAAATGGAATTGGATGAAAATACTGGATCTTTTGAATATCGGATTGGAAATGTAAACATGCGGGGTGTTCACTTGTTGGGAACCGGTCAACTGCAAGTATTAAATCTGAGAGGGAAAAATGGTTTTCAGAATCCAATAACCAGAGAAGATTACGCTGATGACCGGGGACGCGCGCGAGGAGAACGGAACATGATTGCCGAACATAATCTTTGGATCACGACACGTGAGAAACATTGCAATTGGCGATTTTTATCTGTGCTCTATCCCACTCCTTCCGAAACCGAATCTCCCGTGATCGAAAAAATCGATGATTTAACAATACGTATTCAAATGGATGATGAAACTGATGTTATTACATTCAATCCAAATCGAGCCAATCAGGCCAATGTAGTTATTGACCTATCAGCCATTTCAACTGGAAGAAAACAAGAAAATTGATAGATAAAATTATCATAGAAAAACCAATAAGAAAAGAAATCTCGGCTTAATAGAATGGAGACTGGCCATCATGAATCGTGGAATGATATATCATACAAGCATCTCTCATCCATTGATCGTTACGCTATGGCTCGTGTTTTGTTCAACGGCTGCTGTTCATGCAGTGGGAATCGAACTTCAGAATCAGGAGCTGAGCCTCAGGCTTGATATTGATCGGTATGGTTTACCATTTTTAGAACGGATATCCTGGCGGAAAAACGGCGACGTCATTTTCTCTGCGAAAGAATCCGGTTTTGGATTCCAGAACTGGGTAAAGAACAGTTTTCCTAACAATCCAGAGCAGAACTTATCCTCGACAAAATGGAATCTTGAAAGTGACCATCTTTATCATCGGGCTAAGGCAAGTTGTCGATTCGGACATATTGAGATTGTTACCCACTTGGATTTGGCGCGTCATGCCAACATGATCAAAACGTATATTGAAATCGTCAATCACGGATCTTTTACACAAATCGAAACCTTCCCCATTTGGTTCGCTGAGTTGACACTCCCTGGAGCGAGTGATTTGCTCTATTGGAACGCTCTCAGTTACAAACCGCAAAGGGAAAAATTGATCCCTTCAAATCAAACAGTTCTGCATTCCAAAACCTATAGTTCCGATACGCGAGAATCTTCCGGTCAAGTGCCATTCTGGGTGTTATACGGCGAAAAGCAGGGGATTGGTTTCGGGTTGGAATGGAGTGGTGGGTGGCAGGCTGAAATTTCTATGATTGCCGCATCCATAAAATTGAATGTAACCTTGCCCCCAGAAGAGACTCAACTCAGTTTGAAGCCGGAAGAACGAATGGTCGGCCCCATACTCCAGTTCATCCCGCTAAAAGGAAGCTCAGAAATCGAGCGCCGTCAATGTTGGCTGAAAGAACGGCAAACTTTGGCTCATGCCACATGGGATATGCCTGAGCCAAGCTATCCTTTGATTTATAATCATTGGTATTCGGTTCGGTTTAATTTGAATGGAGAATTTATACGCAACCAGGTTGCGGCCATGAGTCCTTATGGGTTTGACGTTTTTGTCGTGGATGCTGGTTGGTATGCGGATGTGGGGGATTGGATACCAGATCCCCATAAATTCGAAGCCGGTGAATTTGAGTCGGCGCTTCAGATTGTGAAAGATAAGGGAATCAAGATCGGAATTTGGAGCTGTCCGTGGTTGAAACGTATCAAAAAGGAACAAACGGCGCCGGAAATCGATGAACCACCTTACATCAATAAATTTATGGACTCGTATAGCATTGACTTGGCCGGCGCCGATTTCACAGAATTATTGAATCATCACATCACGGATCTCGAACGGCAATTTCACATCGACTGGTGGAAGTATGACCAGGAATTTTTGGGAAAGGAATCCCGTCATGGGAGAATGAAAAAAATGACAGCTCTCCAGAGCGCATTGGAGACCGTACGCCAGAATCATCCTACTCTCAGTATCGAAAGTTGCATGAGCGGAGGACGCATGATCAATGCCTTCACTGATGCGATTGCTCAAATTCACTGGATTCGCGATGGCAGCGGCAGCGGTTACGAGCACGGACGATCGAATATTCTCGAGGCGCTTGGCGCGGCGCAATTTTTATCGCCGAATAAAGTACAGCGATGGACCAACCGCCTCAACACGATTCTTCCAGACAATCCGGAACTGTTAAAATGGTATTGCCGGAGTTGCATGATTGGCGTGTGGGGAATATCAGCAGACATGCGCCTCATTAACAAATCCCAACAGCAAATTATTCTCCAGGAGGTTGAACACTACCGAAAATTGAATCCAATCAAATCATCTTTATTGTATCAGATTCAATACCCAGAAGCTGACGGTAACCTAGTCTCCATCGTTTATTACGATGCAAGTAAATGTAACGCAGCGATTCTGGTTTTCCGCTGGAATGCGAAGGGAGCGATACATGAACGCTTAAAACTCCAGGATTGGTTTCTCGACAAAGACATGGACATTATTGATTGTGACCGAAAGACGACAGTTCATCAAACAGGTTCAAACCTTGTACGGAACGGTTTTGATATTGTCTTGCCTCCTAAACAACTCTCCAACATCTATTTCCTGCATGCGACAAAAACTCAAGAACGATAATGCCCGGATATGGCAGTAATCCGGTGTAAGCGGCGATCGAAAAGTGAGTAAATAAAAAGTGTAAAAACGGCGGTCCAAATGTACATATCAACTGCGAATCGGACTACCGTTTACTATTTGACAATAAATCGAGTATAATCCCATAATTCTGTAGAATGCCTACTTCTGGTGAGTATCAGACACCAACTCAACAGGAACAAGGCTTTTGCATCCGTGTACTAATTTTCTCTCCACATCAATGATCACTCTTTCGTATCTCCAATTATCTCAGTGATATATACTTATCTTATTGTTTTTATTGATTATAGAAATATCTCTATCTGTAATTTACAGGAAAAATTTTTAGTGTTTTCTTGTCTAATCAAGTATCTTCTGGTACAATAAAGTGATTCTCTGGAGTAATCATTTCTGTCATCAGTGAGGTATAGGATGAAAACACGCCGAACAGCAGGAACAGGGTGTTTATTCAAGCGTGGCCGATATTGGTATTTACGGATTAAGAAACCCGGCGGGAAAATAATCATGCGATCTCTGCGTGATCCGATTACCAATGAACGACCTACAACCAAAACTCACGCGGAAAAAATCGCCGCCGTCCTTGCCGCTGAAATATCAACCGGCGGTAAAATAGGACTCAATGGATATGACAATATTAAACTCACGAATCTAACCAAACTCGAGTGTAGTTATCGGGAAGCCTTCGAAAGCCAATGGGATATAAATCGTATCCGAAACCACACGAAGCTTATGAGTCGTTTTCAGGAACGATTTCCTACAGTGGAAAGTATCACACACGAACGACTCGGTCAATATGTTAAAGAACGACTGTCTTCACTGACGGAAAAAACAAAAAAAACAAGTTTCTCCATCGACAATCAACCGGGAACTCTCTGAATTAAGGCGTCTTCTCAACTGGGCTCTTCAAACAGAAAAAATCATAAAGAATCCCATGTGTGGATTCAAGTTCTTGAAAGAGACAGATCATCGTGAAAGAATACTGAATGAAGATGAAGTGGAGCGATTACTCTTCGCCTTGGATGATGAGCGGTTTGATCGGATTCGGCTGATCGTAAAAATTGCGTTATACACAGGGATGCGACGAGGAGAGATTTTTACACTTCAATGGAATTGGACAAGTGGGAAACGTATCAACTATGTGGATTTAGAAAACAACATTTTTGATCTGCAGGATACGAAAAGTCGAAGGCGGAAAGTTCCTATTCCAACCGTTCTACTTGAAGAACTCAAAAGGAACAAAAAAGAATCTGGTTATTTATTTACATTGCTGAGAGATCCATCAAAACCGATTACTGTCATTAAGGACTTTCACAAATTATTAAAAGCGGCAAAGATAAAACGATTCAAATTTCACGATCTTAGGCATACGGCTGCCTCCCGTATGTTGAGACGAGGGGCCGATATCCGAACCGTTCAACAGCTTTTAGGTCACAGCACGATCACGACAACAATGCGATATCTAACCTCTCTTGATGACCAGAAACGGCAAGCGATAGAAAGTATATCCAATTTGTCTAGTAAGGATTGAGGATCGGTGCGATGGCAAAACAAAAAAAGACAATTCTTAAACTTTGGGGAGTATCAAGTTATGGCGATAATCAGATCGTTCCAGAATATCTACTGGAAAAATCAACAGACGGAAAACTGTGTTTCAAAACAAATGAGTATTATTCCTTGCTAAGTGAACTAATCGGTAATAAAAAAGAATTTGAGGAATATGAAGATTGGATAGAGAGGAATTTCATCCGAACGTTAGAAAATTTAAAAAAGGAAAGACATTACGTTGAATCGCTTTTTGCAAAATACTTGCCCCTTGGAGGATTTTCAAGGTTCCTTTTGGAATGCCTCTTCGATTTCACACGTGTTAATCAAACGAGCGATTTATGGAACGAAGAGGCCGTATATCCAGTAAGCAAGTTAGTCAGTGATCTGCAAAAAGAAGATCCAAATAAAATGTCTGGATGGACAAAAGGAAAACCAAATAATATCCCACAGGATTTTCCAGATTTTCTAAGAGTCTTGATAGAATTCTCATCATTATCACAAAAGACTAAACGAGTACTCAAGCACTATAAAACAAAAATAACACTACAACAGCGTTTTTTAGAGGTATATTGGTCGCTAAATGATTGGCTTGCGGAAGTATACATAAGAATAGGAAAGTTTGACAAATTAAATGAGATTTTAGAAATCCTGCGCGATGCGAATCAAAAAGCCATGAAATGGCATTGTATATATCCAGACAATCGGATTGACCGTTGGCAGTCAGTGACTTTAAAGATCATTGAAAAAGCAAAGAAATCCATAATTGAAAATGAAGAAATCATAAATATCAAACAGAGTTGGGAAACAGCTTTTGGTGGGTGGATTGGCAATAGTGATTCTCTTCTGGAACTGATGAAAGTAGTAAAAGCTCACGCGACAAGACTCAAAAAGGTGAGCAAGAAACCAAAGGTTACATCTCTGTACAGCAACAGACATCTCTTAGTCCTAGGAGAAAGCGGGACCGGGAAAGAATTAGTATGTCATGCGATTGGAACACTTATTGGTAAAAAAGTATATTCAGTCAATTGTGCCAGTATTCCTGAAAATCTTGCCTATTCGGAATTATTTGGACACACTAAGGGAGCTTTCACTGGCGCCGATAGAGATAGAAAGGGATTGTTTGAAACCGCAAAAGATAATGTAATATTCCTTGATGAATTTCATCATTTAGATAAAAACATACAAGCCATGTTATTGCGAGTCGTCGAAGATAATAAATTTAATAAACTTGGATCCGATCCAAATAATTGTGAGCCAACCCAAGTGACTATCATTGCTGCTTCAAACCTATCAGTAAATAAGTTACAAAAAAGAGTGTTACCTGATTTGTTATGGCGATTGGGTCTTAGAAATGAAATCTATGTTCCACCACTCCGGGAACGGGAATACGATCGAATGATCCTAGCAAAGAAATTGATGGACGAATATTCAATTCAAATTGAACCAACCGCGTTGTCGATGTTTTCGTCCATTCCTTTCAGCAAAGGAAACATTCGGGAAATGAGAAATCGAGTCAGCCGATTAGCGACATATCTCATATATGAAACTGATGAATCAGATACACAACGTATTATCACATTTAAAGATATTCTCAAGATATTTCCAAATGTACTTGAAGAGAATAAGAAGAGAATCTATGAAATTACAAAAGAAATGGAAGTGTGCGATGAAAAACTGAAAGATTTATCTACCAAGGAGCGAAAACGACAAAGCAAAGATGAAAATCGCATTATTCTTGAACGAAAAATGTTCCTAATGTGTGAATTAGAAAAATACAGTCTATTGGACTACTCGGAAAACCAATTCCCTTCCGCCATGGATACCTATATTGCATATCTTTTATTGAGTAATTCTAGTATCACCAATTCTCCAACAAGGAAGAGAGGACGCAAGACGGATGAAGAAATGAAAAAAAGGAGAAAACGTTTACTCAAAAAGCATAATGGCGATTTTCACCAAGCAGTGAAAGACGAAGAATCAATTACCGGAAAGAAGATCACACCAAAGTCTTTCTACGATTACGCGAAAGAGCATAATCTTACTCCTCTCAAGTATCCGAGTTAATTACTCCACTTAATTCTATCCAACAGAAAATACAAGACTTACGCTATTACTCCACTTAATAAAATTCCACTCCACCTATTACTCTACTTAATTCAGAATATCTCATAACCTACTGTAAATAAATAACTTATAGTGATCCTATGTGCGTTGGCATACAACCTGCTTTATGATCCAAAAAGAAATCAAATCGACGGAGGAGACCATAATGAATCCGCATGAACCCGCTTTTCCATTTTGGTTAAAGATGAAAGATGTCGCTAGTATCACCCAACTGAGCCTTTCGTCCATTAAGCGATTTGCCGCTGAAGGTCGGATAGATTCTAATTGCGGAAGAAAATTTGGGAAATCTTGGCGGTTTAAGCGAGACATTATTCTAAATGAGGGATTAATTCTAACTAAACAGTGAAACCGCACAGGCATGTGAGAATCAAAATATTTATCATCATGGTTGAGATTAAATCTGTGAAAAAGGAACGGACGATCTTCCTCCCGGTATCGACTTTCAAAAAACTTTGTGAAAAGTTTACGTCACCAGGAGTAATTCTTACGTATATTGCGCTCAAATCCTTTGCAGACCGAAACGGCCATTGCAATCCACTGATTTCTACCCTGATGGAAATGACGAAAACTAAAGAGCGTACGATCCAGGATCACATCAAAGAGCTAAAAAAATACGGATTTATTCGAGTGAAATTAAACAAAGGACATTCCGCGAGTGATTACTACCTATTAGTAACGGAGAGAGGCGTGGATTCACGCGCCTCTACAAATCAAGAGAGACACGCGGGAAATCGCGCCTCTGAAGCCGAGAGAGGCGCAGATTCCCGCGAGAGAGGCGCGGTGGACCGTGGGGTTAACAGTTATGAACAGTTAAAAAGCTTTAACAATACTGACGGAACGGAAAAAAAGAAAAAAAACAAGTCATTGGAGAAGGCCACAAAGTCAGAGGATTTCGAAGCGAATTTCGAAGAAGTTTACAGGGCATATCCACAGAAAGGACGGAAACAGCGAGCGCGTGATCAATACAAGGCGGCACTCAAATTGATATCTCATGCGGAACTCCTCAAAGCCGTCAAAGATTACAACGAGTCTCCATACGTCCAAAGCCGGATTAACGATCCGGAAAATAAAAAATACATTCCTCTCTTCGTCAATTGGTTGAAAGACTGCTCATGGGAGGCTGAGGAACGGGATCGATGGAATAACGCGGCGCCGGGTTGGAAACCTCCAGAAAAAAAATATACCGCAGATGAACAGCGGGAGATTATCCGGGGGAAAATACGCGCTCAGATATTCGAGGAATTAGCCGAATGCATGAAAATCGTAACGGAGCCGTCACGCCTTCTGGAGCGGATGGGCAACCGTCCTGACGTATACGATAGACTGAGATTAATCGACGGCACAACGGAGTTATCAGCATTCGTGGAATTCGCCGCCGGATTGGGGGTGAAAATCGATGGCTGAGAAAATCCCCCCACACAACTCCCAAGCAGAAATTAAACTCCTCGGCTCGTGTCTGCGCTGTAACGCCGATGGCTTCGCGGAAACGGAAGCCATTCTCCGGGCGCGGAATCTCGATCTCAAACCAGAAGATTTCTACGAGCCGAAACACGGGACGATATACCTCGCACTCTGCGGCATGGCGGAGCGGCGCGAGGAAATTACATTAACCGCTCTCGGCGATTGCCTGGAGCGATCCGGGAATCTCCAACGGGTTGGCGGCGCGTACTATCTCATCGAGTTGGCGCAGTCGGTCGCAACCTCGGCCAATGTCGAGTACTGGTCCAAGATCGTCCTCGAATGCGCACAACGCCGGAATCTTATCCGGAGTTGTCAGGAGACGATCACGCAGACGTACGCGGCGGAGTCAACCGAGGAATTAATCTCCGCACACCAATCCCGTATCCATGCGATTCTCGGACGCGCTGACGGCAAGCGCGGACTCAAGCCGATAGGCGACACACTACCGGAGGCCATCGAGAGTATCCAAGCGCGGAGCGAGAATCTGTACGGGGGCCGGGCGGCCTGCGACGGGATATCTACCGGCTTGATCGATCTCGATCGCAAGATTGGCGGCCTGGGCCGGGGCCGTCAAATTGTCCTCGCGGCGCGGCCATCTGAGGGAAAGACGAGTCTCGGCGCACAGATCGCCGCTCATGCGGCGCGGTCTGGAAACCATGTCTGTGTCTTCTCATTGGAAATGTCCAACCAAGAGTTGACAGAACGAATTCTCTCGAACGTGGCCGAGGTAAATATCAGGCAGGCGCTTGATATTGCGAAATCTACGCGGCTGCTCAACGCCGAGAAACTCGCCAAGGACTGGGAGTTGTACATTGACGACTCTCCATTGCAGATCGAAAAGATTGAGTCACGGGCGCAGCGTCAGGCGCTTATCAAGCAAATTGATTTGATCGTGGTTGATTATCTGCAACTCTCTGAGACGAGTCACACACACAAGCGCTATGAGGCCGTCACGTTGATATCCCGACGTTTGAAACTCCTCGCCAAGGAGTTGAATTGTCCGATTCTGACGCTCTCACAATTGAATCGGGAGAGCGAAAAAAATAACGAGCCGCCAAAACTGTCCAACCTGCGAGACAGCGGCGCCATCGAGCAGGACGCGGATCAAGTGCTATTTATCCACGCGCCGGACGGCAATGACAAGCGGGAGTCCGGGACGCGAGAAATTATCGTGGCCAAGAACAGGCACGGGCCGATAGGCCAAATTGATTTATATTTCCGCAAGGATTTAACGCGGTTTGAACCGCTCAGTGATCGAGAGGAGGAAATAATCTAATGGAGACGCTGAAAGTCTTTTGCAAAAAATGTAAACGATTTCTTTCCACCGCCCGGCGCGGGTCACAAGTCCATTGTCCTTCATGCGGTGAATACTCAACCGCCGGGATCGGGCAACGGGCCGAAATACCGGACTTGGTTGAGATGGCCAAGATGGGCAGACAACGAAAGAGGAAGCGGAATCGAATGTCTGTTTGCATATTTGCATGAAAATAACCAATGAAAGGACGAACAACCATGAAAAATATTTCTATGAAAACCGATGGAAACAGTGTTCAGATAACGATTAACTTGGAGAATGAATGTATGTCTAATGGTTCATCTGATCGAGAATTAATCCCTTCCGTTTCTAGATTCGATCCCCGTATTCCGGCTTTCGATTATCTCGTAGGTAATAAATGCGAACATCCAGATTCGATTGTTAGGAATACATGGTTAAAGGTGATTGGTTGGCCGTACAGCGATCAAGCCGCGTTCGCTTTGCAGGTTGGAATATTAATCAAGAATGGAATCCTTGAGCCGGAAGCATGTAAATATACATATGAGGGGATGACAATCAGTACACCATCTTTGAAAAGATGAACGATCATGAAAAACAATGGAAAAAAGAAACTGATCTCGAAACCCGCTTTCCCAAAACTGATCGAGGTTCGATGCTCAAGATGCGAGCACGTTTTGTGTTCCGCGCCGGTTGGAGCGCGTGTGTGTTGTGAAGACTGCCATCGCTGGCATATCGTGAAAGACTGCGATGGGAAACTCCTTGTTTTTGAGTGGAAGCCTGACGCGCCTAAAGAATAACCAGAAATCGCCGGGAAGGCGCTAAATCTTCGCCCTGTTGGATGTTTGGTATTTTTCCGATGAATGAGCCGCGCAAAACAGGAAACGCCGTGCACGCGCAACGAGCAGACATTTTAGTGAGTGTAATTTGAATCGGCATTGAAAGGATGAAAGATCATGAAGAATGTAGGAATGATAGTTGATGGAGACGTTCTACGAATCGAGATCAATCTTACGAAAGAATGTGGACTTTCAAAGTCCGGGAAAACCACCATTGTAGCAACCACCGCCGGAAATGTTCCTTTGCCAAACAGAGAAAACATTAAGATTGGGCTGAATTGTTTTAAACCGTTGGACCGGGAGTGATTTTTATATCAAAGTACTTTATATTAAAAAGCATATTCCTTGACAACCTCCCCCAGGATGTCGACATCATCCCAATACCATATCGATACGAACCCCATATCAACCCCATACCATATCGATATCAACACCATATCAACCCCATATCGATATCAACCCCATATCGATATCAACACCATACCATATCGACACTATGTGGACATCATCCCCTCAAGGGGCCCCCTATAGGGGCCCCCCAGTCACAAACAGAAAAAAAACCAAAAATCCCCCGTTGACTTCCATTTCCCTCAAAAACTATCTCCCCCCAAGGGTGTACGAAATAAATATGGGTAAAAGATCATCCAGTAGTTCGTGAAGCCCAATAATCATCTCATTCACTACTGAGTAAACAACATCCCAGGGTAATATAAATCGCCACATCTCCGAGGACCACCTGACGTTTCGTTTGAGCCAATCCAGTCCAAACCACTTCTGCAAATAGGTCTTTCCCAAACTCTTCAGCCGTCTCGATCAAACCAGAATAAGTTGTCAAATCCAAATTCCGTTATTGTATATATTTATTATAACAAATCATAATACTACCATTATATCGTTTTTTAATACATATAATTATATATTCAAAATTCAATGCTTGATTTAGAAAATTAGTTTTTGAATAATTGAAATTGTCATACGATAGACCGATATACATACACTAAAAAATCTAAAAAAATCCGCAGAGGTGTAATTAACACATAAACCATCGATCCAAAGGGGGGGCGGGGGGGTCGATTCCTAGAGAACAACGGATATATAATCCGTTGTTCTCTATCTCATAACATATTGATATATAAAGACTTACGAATCTTTGAAATAGGCATAGAATAGGGGGATTAATAGATTGATTGTTCACATATATACATTCATCGATGATAGGTATTAATTGTGCATATGCTCATAACATTACCCAAATAGACTCCAAATAGCCCACAAATAGGGTGTTAATAAGCCCTTATTTCCCCGTTGTTTGCATCATATTTCCATTTTTCCTATAGTATTGACCGCGTGCGTTCAGGATGATACTAAATGGTTTAATAACTATCAAATAGTTGTTAAATAGGCAATATATATGTTGACTTTTGTAATTTGTTCATGATAGGATAGGGTTGTAGTTGAGGGAAATATAGAGATTGAAGGAGTAGGAACGATGAGACTAACTGAGGAGTACAGACCAAGAACTTGGTCCGAAGTTTTGGCCCAAGACAAGGCAATTGAACGCATCAAACGAATTGGGAAACGCGGCTACGGCGGTAGAGCGTTTTGGATATCCGGTCAATCGGGGACTGGAAAGACAACTCTAGCCTATCTCATCGCAGAGGAAATAGCGGACGGCTGGAGTATTCACGAACTGGACGCGGGAGAGATGACCGTTAGCCGGTTGAAGTCAATCGAATCGGATATGAACCATCTCGCCTTGGGTAAAGGCGGGAAAGCGTATCTCATTAATGAGGCGCATGGTCTCCGGAAGGAAGCAATACGGCAATTGCTTGTCATGCTTGAACGTCTTCCGTCTCATGTCTGTGTTGTTTTTACTACAACGTGTGAAGGTGAAGAGAAACTTTTTGAAGACTATGACGATTCATCACCATTAATAAGCCGTTGCGCGCATATAAAACTAGCAAGGCGGGATCTTACAAAACCATTCGCCGAACGCGCGCAATTCATAGCACAGGAAAACGGCTTAGATGGAAAACCTTTAGCATCCTATATCAAACTAGCGCAGAAGCATCGAAACAACATGAGAGCGGTCCTGCAAGCAATTGAAGCCGGTGAGATGATGGATTAATTCAGTCTTGTTTTAAGTCTGTTTAAAACCTATTTCAAAGGAGTGAAGGACAATGAAGGAAAAAAGAGATTACACGGTTATCGCAGAAGGAAACTCTCAGGGAGATTACGTTACTTGCCTTTATTCTGCTGAATACGATTGGGTTATGGAATGGGCGCGATTTGCTTCACGATATTATGGGAATGTTCCCGTTACTGTCCTTGAAACTATTTCCCGTGAACCCTATCGATCAAAACAAGTTGGTTCAATTGAACCGAGTAACGAGCCTCTTTTTGAATTTCCAGTAATCTAAAGGAGAAAAAATCATGTACAGATTAATCATAACAAGAAGTATTGTTGCGAGTGATGGGGAAGGGCGAGAGGTTATGACTGAAAAGAAAGACCTCGATTTCGATTTAGATACTTGTATTACTTGTGGGAGAGTCTTGGTAAATGATCAATTCGTAAGAAGGGTAAAGGTTGTTGATCCTAAAAATGAGATCATTGTTCGATGGGATTCATGGTTGGCTAAATTGATTCAACGATGCAATGGGCGTGAATTGGAAATCTCGAACACGAAAATAGAATCAATTTACCATCTGCACAAACGAGCTTTTAAATCGAGAGACGAGATTTTAAGAGAAGGAAAAGAATTGAATCGCGTTGACTGGGTGATGGTATATCCAAACGGCACAGAAAACCATGTCTGCGCGATGAATAATGGTATTCCAGTATAAAACAATTGTAATACAAAAATATCCCCAGGGAGACACTCCCGGCAAGGATCGCGCTCCCTGGGGAACCACCAAAGAAAGGCGGTAACCATATTATGAAAGCGAAACGGAAAGAAAACAAGGATATTTATCAAATCGTGACAGACCGAATCATCGAGAAACTAGAGCAAGGCGTCATTCCCTGGAATAAGCCCTGGACCGCCGGAGGAGCGCCACAAAACCTCATCAGCAAAAAAGAGTATCGCGGTATTAATATCTTTCTGCTGGACTGCGCCGGTTACTCCTTCCCCTATTTCTTGACATACAAACAAGCCCAGAATCGAGGCGGAAACGTCCGGAAGGGAGAAAAGGGCTTTCCCGTCGTGTTCTGGAAGATGGTCCAGAAAAAGAAATCCCCGGACGATCCAGGACCGCGCCCCGGAGAAGTCAGCACGAAAGAAGATACATTCCCCGTCCTGCGGTATTACACGGTTTTCAACGTCGAACAATGCGATGGGATTGAGTATCCTGCAGACTGGGAGCGGAGACCGCTCAATCCAATCCCCGAAGCGGAACGAATCATCCAAGGTATACCCAACCGACCAGAGATCAAACACGAACAGCAACGCGCTTGCTATTCACCTTGGTTCGATTATGTCAACATGCCTGATAAAGAATCCTTTCTCAGCGATGAGTCATACTATCAAGTACTCTTCCACGAATTAACTCACTCCACCGGTCACGAAAGCCGCTTGAAGCGCGAAGGAATCACAGATCCCACATTCTTTGGAAGCCATAAGTATTCGAAAGAAGAATTAATCGCCGAAATGGGCGCCGCGATGCTCTGCGGAACCTGCGGAATTGAGAATAGCACGATAGACAACTCAGCCGCTTATATTCAATCATGGCTTGGGAGACTACGTAACGACAAGAAGTTATTGGTCCATGCCGCTGGACAAGCGCAGAAGGCCGCCGATTTCATCCTGAATCGGAAATGGGAGGAAAACGAATCATGAAATATCACGTTGACATTCACTTAATTCTTCCGGACCTCAAGTATCCGAACAAGGTTATCGATTTACCATTTATTGAATCGAATCCCGAATTCTTAAATTATTGTTTTGAGCATCTAAGCGCCTCTATTTCCATATGGACTGGTGGCCGGTCATTCGGTTTAGTAAATTCGATCCCGGAAACTTATATCGCAATTCAACGCGCAATCAACGTAGAAAAACAACGGAAACGAGCGGAGCATTGGGAGCAGTACAAATGTATTGGCCTTACTCGATATGGTTTTCCTAAAGATGCGCTTTGGTTAACGGAAATAACAACTACAGAAGACGCAATCACTTTCTACGGGAAAGGCTCTGTTATGGCCGAAATCATCCATCAAGAAGGAGATAAGCCTTTCGTCCTATACTATCACGAATCGGGAAATCTACACGCTATAAAAACGTTTAGGGATGACGGCGCAGAGTTTGAACATGCTTGTAAAGTAGTCGCTAAATACTGGAACTAAAAAAACAATGGGGGCCGGTTCGCCGGTCCCCATATAAGGAAATCTAAAATGAACCGAACCCAGATTAAAGAAATCATAGAAGACCGGCAGTGGTTCGTCCTTGAAATGTACGCGACGGGCCGGATAAACACACTGGAAGCAGACGGGCGCTTGAAGGAACTTAGTTGGATCACCCGGCTCTTGGGAAAGGAAAAGGAAGCATGAAAAAACTAGTAAAGTTAGTCGCCGCCTACCGAACCACATTCGGTGGGAGGTGGAACAAACAACGTTCGATCCATAATGCAACCTGCATGGAACGGTTCTGCAAACGATTTCCCAACATCAAAGATATTTCACACGAAGGCCTAGCTGGTTACGTTGCTGACCGACAAACCAGTTCAAAACGGGGAAGCATTCGCTCAGACGGGACAATCAATCGAGAGTTAAGCGAATTAAATCGCGTTCTCAATTGGGGAGTGATCGCCGGGAAGATCGACCGTAATCCCATGAAGGGCTTCGGACTCCTGAAAGAACCGAAACATCGAGAACGAATACTATCGCCCGATGAAATGCGGAAGGTATTTAAATGCGTGGAAGCGTTCGATTCCGATTTCCGTCTCATCGTGAAGATCGCTCTGCGCCTGGGACTACGCTTCGGAGAAATCGTTTCACTGAAGTGGATTCATGTTGATGAACTCAATCGGCAATTAATTCTACTCAACACGAAACACGGTCACAGGAAGGTTCCGGTTCCCGATGACCTTTGGTATGAATTGAAAAGGCCAGAGAAGCGTTCCGAGTGGGTTTTCCCGGCGCCGAACGGTCCCGAATCCCATTTGAAAAGTGTTCGCCATCCGTTTGCTCGATTATTAAAGGAGAGTGGGATACAATCGCTTCACTTTCACGATCTTCGCCACACGGCAGCGACTTATATGCTCAAAAACGGCGCAGATATCAAGACCGTTCAAGAAATTCTCGGTCATACCGACGTAAAAACCACGATGCGCTATCTAAATCCTTTGGAAGAAACAAAGCGTTCCGCCCTGGAATGGACGAAAGCCGAAGGATTATAAAAAGCCAGTTTTTCCCTTGAGACAATCTTGAATTCACTTGACAGTATGCTTTTGTATACGGGAAAGTTCGGATATTTATCATTCAGAATTTCATGGATTCAGAAAAGTGGACGTTCGAGTTGACCTGATTAATCTTGATAACTATTCGATGCTTCAAACGATACTCACACAAAAGCCTTCAAATGAATGCAGACATGTAAAGCCAAAAACCAGAGCAACCAAAGCACGAACCCAAACCGAAACAAAAAAAAGGAACGTTCCACTCAGCTCCCGGGAGCGGGTCGACGTTCTGACAGGGTCTTTTTTTTGCGGAAAAAATTGCCTTAGAAAAGCTTCGTAAAGCTTTGGATTATACTATCATCCTTTGGATAGACATTTTTTATCATTTTCGCTATTCATCAGTCAAAGGCTATTCTTGGGGAAAAATATTCCGGCTTGGAGATACAAAAAGCTGCAGGATAATTGTATTATGTATAAGTTATTGATTTATATAATTATTGATATCATTGACATTGATGAATGAGGTGTAATATTACGAATGTGATTCTACACAGAATGATCATTCTATTTCGACTTTTCTACGAATCATTTTCATTTCTACTAAACAAATCTCCCGGAGATAAATTTTTTTAATAAAAATCCATACTCTTTGAACGCCATCAGCATGAATCTTACGAATGGAATCGGTATATTGAAAGTGAACGTTTATTAACGATGATTTTGTCTTTATTTTGTGATGAAATAATTAATGTTGTTGCAGGACTTGACAATTATGTGTAAATGTGTTGTGTTGAGATTTATGGGATGAAAAATAGGGAGATTGACTTATGGATTATCATTCACGGGAAATCGAGAAAATAAAAACGCCTGAAGAAAAAGAACTAGACAAAAAACGTGAAATACTCAAGAGATTGGAATATCAATTAGCCGATAAAGAACTCAATCTATCTACATTAATGACTGAATTACACTATTTTGAATTAAAGTACTTGAAAATTGTTGGTTGCCGTTATGCCGAGCTAGATGAGATTGAGGCGAAAATAGCTGAATTGCTCGCAAAAAAAAGACCGGAAGACTTTGGTTTACGAGATCGTGCGGACGAGGCTAGGTCGAGGGCAAATAAATCATCTAGTGAAATTAATGAAGAGGTTATTTCGTTTAATGAAACAACAAAATTCAATCCACCCGAACAAATAAGAAAATTGTATCGAGAGATTGCAAAACGAGTACACCCTGATCTTGCGACGGATTCTTCAGATCATGAACGAAGAAACGGGTACATGTCAGATGCAATACAAGCCTATCAAGAAGGTAATGAAAGTCGATTACAGCAAATTCTTGAAGATTGGGAATCGAGTCCTGAATCAATAGAGGGAGATGGAATCGGGAACGACCTAGTTCGTATAATCCGCAAAATTGACAAAGCCGAAAAACGGGTTCTCGAGATTGATACAGAAATCCAAGAATTAAAGAAATCAGAAATTTATCAAATTTTATCTGAGGTACAAAAAGCGGAGGAAGAGAATCGTAATTTACTTGATGAAATGGCTACAAAATTGGATCGAGACATTGAAAGAGCGAAGATTCGATTATCCGTGTTGGAGAAAGAATAAATTGTAATTATGGATGATTCAGAAAAACGGTTTCAAAAACGGCTTGTTCGGGTTAGGAATCAGAACTTAATAAATCGGTCTTCAAGCATTATCAGCCGGGGTCTAGATTTAATTAAGAAGAAAGAGCCTTCTGAGTTATTGATAGAAATTCCAGGTCTACCTGAAAATGCTAAAAAATTGGAAATGGTACTCATCCGAGGTGGCAGTTTTCTGATGGGTAGTCCTTATAACGAAAAAGGGCGGAGAGATGATGAAGGCCCCCAGCACAAAGTAACCATAACCAACGATTTCTATATAGGTAAATATCCAGTAACCCAGGCTCAGTGGGAAGCAATAATGGGATGGAATCCATCATATAACCAAGGGAAACCGAACCATCCAGTCGAATGGGTAAGTTGGAATGATTGTCAGATGTTTTTAAGAAAACTGAATAAGTTAGGGAAAGGAGTATTCAGGCTTCCGACAGAGGCAGAATGGGAATACTCGTGTAGGGCGGGAACAACAACTCGATATTCTTTTGGGGATGCGTTGAAATGTTCTGATGAGCGTGAATATTGTGAGGAGATGGATAAATATATGTGGTGGGATGGAAATAGAGATGACTTATGGACGACGCGGGAAGTAGGATTGAAATTACCAAATCCATGGGGGTTATATGACATGCATGGAAATGTTTTCGAGTGGTGTTTGGATTTGTATGACTCTTATTCAAAGGAACCTCAAACTGATCCTATGGGACAAATCACAGCCTCGTATTGCGATTCGAGTATTTGGTATTTAAATCCGCAGACGGGAAAATCAGAAGAGAAGATCTTATACAAGCGTTTGGAGCGAATTATGCGTGGAGGTGAATATTCTTCCTTTGCATGGCTTTGTCGGTCATCATGTCGTGTCCATAACCCATCGTATACAGCTTTCGGTATAATTGGCTTTCGCCTTATAAGATTGTATCCATGACGCTCGAATTGCATTTGTCGGAAAGATTTGCATGAGTTACATTTTATGTTTTTTGAGATATACAAACCTCATCTAAGCCATGTGAAGAATGAGAGTTGCAGGGCTGAATAGTCGAACGTAGTGGATTAATACCTATAGACTAGTAGAGAAATCTGGAATTAATCAGGCCAATGACTATGGTGCCTGTCGTATCCCAGTATGGCAAGAAGAGAGATAGCTTAAACGGAAATTAAGATGGGTAGGAGTAGTCCTTTCATAATAATGCAGAATGGAGGGAATATGCAATGAGCACCTCGTTGGAAAACAGGAAAGATGTCAAGGAGATTCTACAAGGTCTGAAAGGACTGGAACCGCTAAAAGAACTGTTTTGGTCGCGGTTAAATTATGATCGCGTTAATACACCACTTTCCCGACGAGAATGGAGCAAAACGGCGAAGAATGCTCTAGCTGAAGATCCCGTGCTCTGGGCTTCGGGTGGCGATGATGGCGCTTTTCATATTATCTATTCGCGTCTAGCCTCTGATCGCCTATTGCTGGGCATGGAGCGCCCCGTCGTTACTACTCTACTGCGCGAAAATCCCTATGCGCTCTTTGTTTTCTCTAATGACACCCAAGATCGTTGGCATTTCATAAATGTGCGCGCTGTGAATAGAGAAGATCAGGAAGCGGAAGAGAACCGCGACCCACTGCGTCGTCGCCTCTTTCGGCGCATCACCATCGGTCCAGAAGAACGACTGCGAACCGCCTCCGAACGAATCGCCATGCTGGACCTCGAATCCGTCCAGCCGGACCCGTTTGGGCTTTCGCCGTTAGCCATCCAGCAACGCCACGACGATGCCTTCGATGTCGAAGCGATCACTCGCGCCTTCTACGATGAGTATAAGGCGTTGTTTGACATCCTTCAAACAGATCTTGCAATACAAACAAAAGACCGCGTCTGGGCGCACGATTACGTGCTTCAATTCCTCAACCGCTGTATGTTCATGTATTTTGTCCAGCGCAAATGCTGGCTCAACAATGACTCCGATTTCATGCGCATATTCTGGGATTCTTATCGGCGAAGTGACCAGCCCGAGGACAGTTTCGTGGAAAAATGGCTGAACCTGATGTTCTTTGAGGCGTTCAACAACAAATTCCACGGCGGGAATCGCCATTTCCCGAAAAATATCAGCGATGCCCTACAACTTGCCCCTTACCTAAACGGCGGGCTATTTGAGGAAAACGATCTGGATAGCAAGTATTTACGCCGTTTCACTTTTGCAGACACACGTTTCAGCCAAGTGTTGACTTTTCTCGAACGATATAACTTCACCATTAGTGAGGACACCCCTCTTGATCAGGAAGTAGCCGTGGATGCCGAAATGCTCGGAAAGGTCTATGAAAGCTTGGTCAATGTCTCGGAAGAAGCCGATGAACGCGGTGACGCAGGCATCTTCTACACGCCTCGCACAGAAATAGACATGATGTGCCGCTTGGCTCTGGTGGATCACCTCGCCAATCACTTAGTGATCACGTAAAAATTAATT
Source organism: bacterium (assembly GCA_963663405.2). Classification (GTDB taxonomy): domain Bacteria; phylum Hinthialibacterota; class Hinthialibacteria; order Hinthialibacterales; family Hinthialibacteraceae. Next base: position 27,481 of record CAXXSM010000047.1, read on the forward strand.
CCCATTTTCAGAGGAATGTAAAGTGTAGTTCAATTTACTTAAATTTTGATCCTTGACAATGTTTAATTGTTTCATTTGTTCATTGGTTACAGTTTTTCCTTTTTTATATTTTTTCCGGACAAGATAAGCTTTGACTTTAAGACCGGTAGTGGTTTTTGTTGTTCGAATATAATTTAAGACAGTCTCATAACTATCAAGAGGCCTTCCTGCCCAGTTCTTACTTATCTCACTGAATAAGCGATGTTCAATTGGATTCCATTTCGAACATCCCGCAGGATAATGAGAAACGGATACAGAAATACCATGAGGATCGCATAATTTGTGTTGAAGCCAATATTTCGGTGATGTCCCCAAATTATTGACATATTGATGGGAACCATAACAATTCAGCGAGTGACCATGGATGATCGGTCAATTCAGCAGCCATCGCTGGCGTTTTAGGAGTAAATGATCGATCGCTCTGCCGACTCAAAGTCTCATGGGGCCGGATGAAATTGTAACAAGCGACCACCAATGAAAATTTGGCTTTTAACCAGCGTATGGATTTGGCGAATGTCGTCGATTGCCGTCTCAAATGGGCGTCCCATAATCGCCAATTCAAGTTCGATCGTTCAACGAAAGATGTATTTACTGTGTTACTTGGTGTACTTTCCAACCGATTGGCAATCCGGCTCTCCGAGCCAAAAACCACTTTGGTTTCAACGTTCACTATACACCCATTTTTTCGGGTCTTATGAACGGTTGCGTAATCCAAATCTTCATGGACAATTTTCTCCGGATTTTTGGGGCGGCCTCGCTGCCCCGTCGGTTCCGGCTGAATCAGCGTGTGAAACATCTCTTCGAGTCCATTCTCGTAATGGGGGAGTTCATCCGACACAAATAAGGGTTTCTCGTTCATTCGTGAAATCAAGTCTTTTAAAAAACTGTGTGCGTCTTCCAGCGTCCGATCTCCAATGAGAAACGTGATGATTAATCGGGTTGTGCTATCAATGGCCGTCCAGATCCATGTCCGCCCATACTCCTTTTCCAATTCTTCTTCGCTAACACTTTTCTTTTTTTTACAAAGGTCCAGAGTTCGTCCAGTTGGACCTCGGTCATCTGGAGGGAATGGAGTAAATTGGATAAAACCAAAGCACAGTGTTCACCGGCGCGAAGGATGACTCGGTTCACTGTGTCTTTATCAAGATTCAGTAATCGAGCGGTTCCGCGAACGCTGACTCCTTCCGCCGCATGGTGAATAATCTGTTGAATCGTTTCACCGGGGAGATGAAGTCCAAAAAAAGCCGTACACTTGGTTTCCGCGAAGCGATGGCCGCAAGTCCGACAATAGAGAAGAGTCCTTGTTTTGTCTTTCCCATACATTCCACGCGTCCCGATGTTATTTTGATTTCTCAATCCGTAATCTTTACAATCCTTGTTTGGGCAAAACACATTCGTCAAGGCTGTCATAACTCACCTCCAAGAAAGTTTTCTTCTTGAAGGTAATATTATACTCACTATAATTTATTGTCAACTATGAAGGGACATTACCAATATTTCCATGTACGGCAATTTGACCCATTACTCCCCCCTCCATCGGCCAGGATGAGTAAATGATTGGCTGATGGATATCGCTTTCGCCCTTCATAACGCCACCACTTTTCGACGCATTCGACAGCGAATTCGGGGGTGTCAAAAGAGGTCCCGACAAAAACCGTTCCACAGTTCGCTTGACAATCGTAAATCCCATAAGGAATCCCTTTGCCTTTCGCAGTCGAAGAAAAATCATGATCGGAAACCTCGATTGATTTTTGGGTCCATGTGGTTCCTTGATTTTTAAACGATCCAATTTTTTCTTTCTTTTTCGTATCCACACTTAAAATGGGATTGCCTTCTTGAGCGAATTGCTTTCGGATTTCTTCAATGTAAACAAATTGCTCATTTCGATCGTTGGAGGAAGCCGACGAAACACTTTTTTTATTCACCCGCAGAGAGAAATCCAATTGTTTCAAAATCCGAGCAACGGTTCGTTCGCTTATTTGGATGTCTAAGCGTTTGAGTTCTTCGGCCACTTTACAGCATGTCTTTCTGGTCCACTTCAGACCGGTCATCGGATCTCCCGCTGTTTCGTAATTCATTAATTCCTCAATGACATCTATGACTTTGTCAGTTTTTTTTCCACGGATTTTCGTCCGCCTCCAGGTTTACGTATGCGCTGAATCTCCACATCTTGCTCGATCAATTCACGGCGCCCTCGAGATACCGTGCCCACGTCTATCCCCATGAAATTGGCGATGAGGCGGTCTCCCCCATGTCCCCATCGGAGCGATTCAAGTCCAGCATATAAACGGCGTTGCTTTTCATCCAAAAGACTCATAAATAGAATGATCGCCGCTTTCAATTCATCGCTTGTCGATTCCGGTGCAATTCGTTGGGATTCAAATTCTTGTTGGATACGACGGGCCGTCACTTGTTGTTTTTTGATAGTGGATTGAGAAGAGCAATAAAGGTATCGTCCACAGATTTTTTCGCGATAGAGTCGTCCAGTATTGATCAATTGGAGTAGAGCTTCTTTACATCCTACATGAAGAATGTCTTGAAGCTCTGCAACGGAATATCCCGACTTGGAATGATTCACGATAAATTCAAGAGTCGATAGCAAAGTACCATGCTGAGAAAAATAAACCGATTGATAAGACCACAGACCCTGCTCATCGAATTTGACAAGTTGTTGAATCGTGTAAAATCGTCCCCCATGAGAGTAACTCGTATGATAATTGAGTTCCTTCAACTTACGGAATACCGTTATGTTTGTGTTGGTACCCAAAACCTTTTTCATCTCTTCCATCGTTGCTATTTTTTGCGTTTTCAACATTAGTTCTAACTCTTTGGCATGGTAAAGTTTCGTATTCATCTCAACCTCAAAATGTTATAGTGTCGCCTCTATAAGCGATACTATAACATTTAGAATGAAAAATCAATCCTTCTCGCTTATTATAAAAAAACTGTTTTTTACCTTTTATTAATAGCCTTTTTGGAAATTTTTCTATGTAAGTAAAAGAAATGTATTGTATTTCTAGTATGTTTGAGATTCGCTAATTAATCCGTAGTTATTTTTGCGCCAACCCTTAGGCGCCGAGCAGAAATCGCTTCTATATGAGGTGATTTTTGCCTATTCGCTCGATGAGAAAGATGAAGCCGACAAACGTTTGTCTGAGAAAAATTTCTGGCCCAAATTCGACACGCTCTTACAAAATATCACCGTTGTGGATCCCGCCTGCGGTTCCGGATCGTTTCTTGTCGGGATGTTGCAAGTTCTAGATGACTTAGTCCAGCGCGCTGATAAAGTGCTGGGACGCCAGGAAACACCTTACGAGCGTCGCAAGCGCATCATCGGCCAGTCGCTCTATGGCGTGGACGTGATGAGGTGGGCCGTCGAAGTGGCTGAACTGCGCCTCTGGCTCCAACTCGTCATTGAAACGGAACTGGAACCGGCGGAACTCAAGTTCAGGCCGTTGCTGCCCAACCTTACGTTCAAGGTTCGGCGGGGCGACAGTCTGTTCCAGGAGTTCGGCGGGATCAACATGGCCCATTTGAAGAGCACATGCGCCGTTTCCCCGGCGCTTAAAGGACGCCTCACCAGACTCAAAGGCGAGAAACTGAAATACTTCAATAACGATAGGTCTTCCAAATTCAGTAGCGCCAGCGAAATCCAGCTGGAGGAATTCAAACTGTTTCGCGATATCCTAGAAGCCCGAGCGCACGAACTTTCCAATCAACTGAAGCGGACACGGAGCAACCTGGCGGACACCACGACCAACTTATTTGGTGATACCGTTGGCGTTGTCTTAGAAGCCCAACGGCACATGAGCGAGGCCGAGGCAGCAACGTTCCAGGCCGAACTTGATCAGACGACTACCGCTCTTGATGCTCTCCGCCGGGTAAAAGACACACCGTTCGTCTGGGACATCGCTTTCGTTGAGATTTTCGATGGCGAAAGGCGGGGTTTTGATATCGTCATCGGTAATCCGCCTTATGTTCGGCAAGAGAACATCTCCAATCCCTTGGTGGCGCGTGACGAGGTCACAGCGGTCAACAAGAAGGAGTACAAGAATAAACTCATTCGCTCGGTCTATATGGCGTATCCCGATTTCTTCGGAGCCAATCCAGAAAAGCCGACGTACAAACTCAACGCCAAGAGCGATCTCTACATTTACTTCTTCTTTCAAGGGCTTTCGTTGCTCAATGAAAAAGGCTCGTTTTGTTTTATCACTTCGAACTCATGGCTCGATGTGGGCTACGGGAAAGACCTGCAGGTGTTTCTCCTCGCTCACAGCCATGTCAGAATGGTTCTCGACAACAAAGCAAAACGCTCCTTCGCTTCGGCGGACGTTAACACGGCGATTGCCCTGCTTGCCCCGCCGGTAATGCGTAGCGGCAAGGCGGAGGAAAAGACCGCGCGTTTTGTGATGTTTACGCTACCTTTTGAACAAATCCTCTCGCCGATTATCTTCGATGAAATCGAGACGGCGACGGAGCGCAAGACCACCCCGGAATACCGGCTGTTCCCAATTGACCAGACAAATCTTTTTGAAGATGGCTGCGATATGCCAGAGGAAGAAGAAGACCGGAAGACCTCAGGACGAGGGGGCAAGAATAAGGCGCACGGCCCGCACATCAAGGTGACCAGATATATCGGAAACAAGTGGGGCGGTAAATATCTGCGGGCACCGGATATCTATTGGACGATTCTTCAAAAAGGAAAAGGCAAACTCGTCCGGCTCGGTAATATTGCGGAAGTGCGTCGTGGCTTTACAACAGGCGCGAATGAGTTCTTTTATCTCAATGAAGAGCGCATCAGGGAGTGGGGGATTGAAGAGGAGTTCTTGAAACCGGTAATTATAAGTCCTCGGGAGTGCTCATCTATCAAAGTCATACCAAGTGAATTGAAGCGCCGTGCATTCGTGTGCCATGAGAAGAAGCAGAATATTCCCGGGACGGCTGCATACCAATATATACAGTGGGGAGAACAAAAGGAATTTCACAATAGGCCAAGCTGTTGTTCTCGTCCACGATGGTATGAATTCCCGGAAAAGGAATGGGCACATGTTCTGTGGCCCATGATCCATAATGATCGTCAAAGTGTTTTCTGGAATCCCTATGGAGTGGCAGTTGACCATAATCTATTTGAAATATTGGGATTTGATGATGACCTTCTATGGGGAAGTCTTGCTTGGACTGCACAAGTAATGTTCAGGGAATTGCACGGGCGTGCTAATCTTGGCCAAGGTGCACTTAAAACTGAGGGGATAGATATACGAACGTTTGCTCTCTTATGTGTAAGAGACGATTCCATTGTTGAAGGCATTCGTTCTATGCGTAAAAAATTGAGTCAACGGGCAATTGGTAATGTGAAAGAGGAATCTAAGAGACAAGATAAGATAGAGTTAGATAACATCTTTTTTGATATATTGGGGCTGTCAAGAGCCGAACGCGACGCCGTCTACGAAGCCGTTATCGATCTCGTGGAAGCGCGCCTGAATAAGGCGGACAGTCTGAAGCCGAAAAGGAAATAGCCAGGATAAACTCACAGGGAGTCCCAACATGTCAGTAAAGGAATTGAAAAAGAATTTCCGCAATATTATCGAGAACAATCCAGATGTCGATCCTTATGAGTTGCGGCGTATCTTCACGGAGGCAGTTCGCGAATGGGAACTCGAATGCAGGTGGGATGAAAACAGAAAGGGGAAACCCTGGATGGATGATGAACTACGTGTTGTTTTGGCCGATGCGCCAACGAAAGAGAACTGCTTGAAGCATGCGCGTGGTTTCAATCGTGGCTACGGCGCTATTGAACAGATTTACCGTTGGGCATCGGCTTCAGATAAAGTTATCCACGACAAGCGTTTGGACGACGCTTTTGTCAAACAGATCAAACGCATCGCTAAGCAACTTGGCTGGCGTGCGGGTTGATACGTTGAGTTCATGTGTGAATTCCGGCGCGGAAAGGATGCTTGTCAATGAATGAAGCGACCATAGGATTGGTTGGTACTATACTGGGGACTCTTCTTGGAGTTGGCCTGACCTTGGTATACCAGTGGTTTACTTTCAAACTCCAACGCAAGGATCTGTTTCGCTTGGCGGCGTTGGATAAGCGGCTTGAAAAGCATCAAGAGGCGTTCATGCTCTGGCATGAGATGTTCTTACTTGTCCACAACAAAGAAGAACGTACAAACAAGGTCCTGGAATGTCAGGACTGGTGGTTTAAGAACTGCCTTTACCTTGATCCAAAGGCTCGTACGGCTTTTCGTAACGCAATGCTTTACCTGTTTGATTACGATGGCAAAGACGAACAAATGCGAAGGGAAGGATGGCCGGAAATCGCGGGTGCTGGAGATGTGATCGCAGCGGCTGTGGATTTGCCGTCGATAGGGAACACAATGGAAAAGTTCGAGAAGATGAATAAAAGACAAGCGTAAGCGAAATTCCGATTATCATGAGAAACCGTTATGCAACATGACATCATCGACAACCGCCGTGAGAAACTGGTGGACCACATTCAGACGATTCTTCCACAGGCCAATGTGGCTCGGTTTGCGGTAGGGTATTTTTTCCTTTCGGGTTTGGAAGCGCTTGGGAATCAGCTAGAATCGATGCGGGAACTACGTCTGTTGATTGGAAATACCTCGAACCGCGAGACCATCGAACTGCTTGCCGAAGGGCGGCGACGGCTGGAACTAGTAGAAGAACGACTGGAAGAGCAGCGCTATTCAAAGAAATCGGAATTAAAACAGAGGGCGTATGAAACGGCGGAGAACTTGAAAGAATCGGTAGAAGTGATGGATCAGACGGATGAAGGAGAAGAACTGGTCCGGGCTATATTGCGAATGATCGAGCAGAAGCGGCTACAAGTACGGATTTATACCAAAGGAAGACTTCACGCCAAGGCTTATATTTTTGATTATACAACACCGAATCCGGGCAACCGTGGAATCGCTATCGTGGGCTCGTCAAATCTCACACTGGCTGGTATTCAGGACAATACGGAACTGAATGTGCTAGTACATGACAACGCTAGCCCCACCCGCCCGGACAGTGGAAATCATGCGGCGCTGGTGACGTGGTTTGAGGAATTGTGGAATGAGTCTCAAGATTTCGAAGTCCACCTGATGAATGAGTTGAAACAATCGTGGGCCGCGCGGTTGGTGACACCCTATGATATCTACATGAAGACGCTGTTCACACTAGTAAAAGACCGACTCGACGGCGGCGAGGAGAAAGAGATTCTCTGGGATGACGAAATCACGCGTGACTTAGCAGACTTCCAGAAAGTGGCAGTGCGCCAAGCGATTCAGATGATCCGGGATAACGGAGGTTGTTTTGTATCAGACGTGGTGGGATTGGGCAAGAGTTATATCGGCGCTGGGATCGTTAAACATTTTGAGCGAACGGAGCATATCCGTCCACTGATCATTTGTCCGAAACCGTTGGAAGATATGTGGGAGCGTTACAACGAAGTATATCACCTGAATGCGCGGATTCTTCCGATGAGCCTGCTTCAATCGGGAGACCGAGGAGTGGATTTGTTGGAAGATGTGAAATATAAAGACCGTGATTTCATATTAATAGACGAATCGCATCACTTTCGTCACCATACGTCACAGCGTTATGAAGAACTGCAACGGTTTTTAGCGACCGGTGGTGGGCGCAAGGTCTGTTTACTTACTGCAACGCCGCGCAATAGCCGGGTTCTAGACGTGTATTATCAGATTAAGTTATTCCACCACGAGGAGATCACGTCGCTACCTATTGATCCACCGAACTTAAAAGAGTATTTCAAAGGAATCGAGCAAGGGGAAAGGCGACTACAGGATCTTTTATCACATGTTCTGATTCGGCGGACGCGCAGACATATTCTTCGCTGGTACGGGTATGCCGAGGATACTGGTAATCCATTGCGTGGTTTTTCGGACGAGAAATGCAAACTTTACTTAATCGGAGCAAAACAGGCCTATGTGATTGTGGCAGGCAAACATCAGTTCTTTCCCAAGCGTGAGTTAGAAGCGCTTCGATACAGTATTGAAGACACTTACAACGGATTGTATCAAGAGTTGCGTCGCTATTTAGGACGTCCCGCAGGCCAGGGATACAAACCTATGCCGGGCAAACATCTTACTTATGCACGTTATGGACTCTGGAATTATGTTTACAAGGAGAAGCAGAAACGAACCCCTTACAACGATCTTCGCCGGGCGGGAATCAATCTGCGTGGTCTGATCCGCACAAGTCTCTTTAAACGGTTTGAATCAAGCGTTGATGCTTTTCGCCAAACATTACAGCGGATGATTAACACCCATGAAATGTTTCTTAAGGCTTTGAAACAAGGATTCGTTCCAGCTGGCGAAGATGCGGAAGCATTGCTGGGAAAAAGTGGATGGATGGACGAGGACGATCTCCTTGAAGCGATCAGTAAAGTAACGGGACGATATGACATTGCGGATTTTGAGACGGACAAACTAAAGGAACACATAGATGCAGACGTATTTCTCCTGAAGAAGATGTTTAGTCTAATAGAACCAATCACACCAGAGGAAGATGATAAACTCCAAGAATTCTTAAGAAGGCTTGAACAGCCGCCTGTCGATGGAGGAAAATGCCTGATTTTTACTCAGTACGCCGATACGGCGCAGTATGTCTTTGAGAACCTTAATCCCGAAAAACACAGAGACGTCGAGATCATCTTCGGAACGGATAAGAGCAAACAGCGCGTGGTTGGCCGTTTCTCACCAAAATCCAATCCAGATTTTGTACCCCGGAAAAAAGAAGATGAGATTCGCTTAATTGGTGGCGACTGATGTTCTGGCCGAAGGTCTGAACCTACAGGATTGCAGTGTGGTACTTAACTACGATCTCCATTGGAATCCGGTTCGATTGATCCAGCGATTTGGACGGATTGATCGAATCGGTTCGGAGCATGGGACTATCTATGGTTTAAATTTCCTCCCCGAAACGGCTCTGGAGAAGGAACTGGGGATTCGGGCCGTTTTAAACACGGCGCATCCAAGAGATTCATGACACAATTGGCGAAGACGCCGCCATACTCGACGCGAGTGAGAAACTCAACGAAGACGCCATGTATGCGATATATTCGGACAGCGATATGGCTGAACTAGAAGAGAAGGAAGAGGAATTCATGGATCTGAATGAAGCGGAAGAATTCTTTCGTAGTCTAAATAAGGATGATTCGGAGGAATATAAACGGATTACTGAACTGAGGGATGGAATACGTTCTTCAAAACCTAGTGAGAACAGAAAAGGTCTTTATGTTTTTTGCCAGGCTGGACGTTATAATCAACTATTTCTCGTTCGAAGCGATGGTCAAATCGCTACACGAGATCTGCCTAGAGCGCTTGAAGCGATCAATTCCACTCGCGAAACACCAATAGGAAAAGCATTACCAAGAGATTATAACCACCGGTTGATGCACGTTCGGGATCAATTCGTGGAGGAAGTGAAACATCGAGAAGCACAACAGTTTCACTCTATTTCTTTGCGTCAAGGACAGAGATATGTTTTGCGCGAGTTGCGCACCCTTTTCAGCTACACCGACGATGAAGATGAAAAGATGAGAATTAATGAAATGGAGAAAGCGTTTCGTATGCCACCGACGGCCGCGGTGACAAAAGAATTGAACTTGCTTCGCCGTAATGGTGTGAGTGGTCAGACCCTCCTTAAGAAACTAATTGACATATACCATCATCATCATTTATCTGCTAGACTCGAACAAGGTGGATGCCAGATTGAGAAAGCGGATGTTCCACGGATTGTCTGCAGTGAGGCGTTTTGTTAATTTATCCATCGCTCCTGGAGTAGTTCAGCGAAAAAATTACTGCGGGTAGAGATTACCGTACAAGTAACAGAATTGGTTATTCGAAGAGGATCCAATCTGTAACGGAAACTGGTTCGCCCAATTTGATACTGAATGGTATGAATACAGTGTCTATGTCAAAACCGTTGGTGTCTACTACTCCAATGATATCACAATCCAGCGCTACCTGTTCACCCTGCTCTCCAATGACACTGAATATCAATGTAGCAACATGGTTTTTGCCTACTGGATCTGTGATGCTTTGGAATTGATAGGATGATATTCGTACACTTCCCGCAGATGGATCGACGCTAGGTTGTGTTAAGGGGAAAGGAATGTAAGAGGTTCCCTGTTGTGATTCTTCGTATAGCAGCATTAGAGGATCGTAGTGAATGGTAAGATTAAATCCTCCCAATGGTTGCGGGCCTGAGTGGATGTATAGATCTAATGACAATCTTTTATTTGGGATAGAATCGACGTTAGTATACTCAAAAGCGATGTAATTGGTGTTTGGTATCTGCGCTGTTGGTATTGGTGTCGCCGCTGGCCATTCTGAAGTTGGTGTTGTAGTTGGCGGTATAGTTGGTGTCCAAGATGGTTCAGGAATTGGTGTATCCGTAGGTTCGATAATATTATCACTTTCGACCATCCAGCGGGCGCTTTTTGTAATCCTGGGGATTTCTTGGACGTTGGTATCGGTAAGAACTTGCGCGTCAATGCTGATAATGCCTTGTTGGGCGTCTTGGCTATTGGATTGAAAGGTTATTTTCGCCAATTCAATCCGCCCCATTGGACCATCCAATCGTCTGCTTTGGTATCCGTTGAATAGAATGGTTCCTTCTTCTTGATTGGCGTTAACTAGTGGAATCGGAAATTCGTCTCCTTTTTGTGGATCATCCGTTGATTGATATTCGAGCATGCCGCTTGGATATTGAAGGACAAAACGATACGCGCCCAGCGGATAGTTTTTCGAATCAACGACTATCATAGCGGTTGTTTCCTCACCCAAACTGAGGGAACGCCATTCAGGTTCCAACGAAACGATCGGGATATGATTGATTTCCGGTTCGGGTGTTGGTGTCGATGTCGGCGTTGGAGTAGGATCGTCTGGTTTTGGCGTGGGTGTTGGGATGAAAAATGGCGCGATAGTGGGGGTGACCGGTGGATTATCAATGTATACACGCCGGAAAAACTGACTTACATTATTGTTTTGATCGACGACAGATAAAACCAACGTGAATGGATCTTTCGATCCCAGGTTGCGAATATCCCAATCGATCAGTGTGTCTTTTTCGATTGTTTCCGCTCCAAGTTCGTTTGAATCGGCGATCACCTCGAAACGGTTGGGCTCCGCGCCCCATCCACAGCCCAGAATCCAGGATTGGAAATTATCCCGGTCATTGGCTGTGCCTTGAATTGGGAAGGTGTTTCCTTGGATGTGTTGGTTTTCGTAAGGGAAGTGAATGTCAGCGGATGGTTTGTTTGGATCGTATGTAAATAGAGAGGGTTGGTCGATGAATTCTATATTTCCTGCATTGTCTGTGGATTGAGTGTATAGAGATTTCTGGCCTGTTGTTAGAGTAGGAAAATCAATTTGCCATTGATCGTCTCCCACCGCTCGATTCCAGGTTTGCATATCATCGAAACTCACGGATACTTGGTTGACTTGACTCCCTTGCCCGTCGGCGCCGATTCCATACGCGATCGGCGGTAATCGATCGTAGGTCGAACCATTCGATGGGCGCGTAAAGAATGTTCGTGGAGCGTCGTCATCGACCAACACCGGTAATGACAACTGGGAAGTGGTTTTCAATCCCGCCTCATTACGCACGATGGCGCGTACGCGGATTTCTGGGACCGCTATTTCGGGCAGTTCCGCATGCGCGTAAACAACACCATTTCCGTTCAGCGCCTGGCCTTGCAGGTTTATGAGCGTCAATCCATCCGAATCGACCAGCTGGAATTCAGTCACTTCGATCTGATCGTCGGCCAGAATATGGACGGATACTGTATCCGCGCCTTTTATATTTAAACCGCTTTTCCGGCTCTCACAGATCCTCCGTATCTTGAATTATCATTAATCACTCTTTTACTTTTCCACCTTCTAATAACTCCGTGTAAATTAAACAGTTTGGATGAATTAATTATTTGAAATTGAAAAAATCAGATTTATGTGTTTGCTTTTAAGGAAGGATTTTTACAAGACGTAATCCTATGCTAACAAAATAACGTTTTTCAGGAGGAGCATGTGCTCTATTCGCTGATTGACAGGAACTGGCAGATAAATCCCAAGCGCCTCCTCGATAGACTCGATCGACACCGGTTTTAGGTCCAATAGGATCAATCTTTGGTTCCTTTGTGTACGGAGCATAAAAATCCTGACACCACTCCCACACATTTCCGCTGATATCGTATAAGCCAAATGGATTAGGAGGCATCATACCTACGGGATTGTATCCACCTCCCCTTGTGTGGCAAGCGTGGATTTTATTATCGAGAATATTCCACTCATCACCCCAATAGAAGCGCGTTGTTGTTCCTGCACGACAAGCATATTCCCATTCGGCTTCGGTTGGTAGCCTGAAGGTTCCTATTTCCAGGTCATTTAATTTATTTATGAAGTCTTGGCATTCGTTCCATGTCACACTGCAAATAGGAAAGTTAATTCCAATAGATTGATTAATTTCAGGGAGTGAACCCATAATCGCTTTCCATTGACCTTGGGTTGTTTCATATTTTCCAATATAGAAGTCATTCGTCAATGAGACTTGATGTGGTGTCGCGTCAGGATATCGCAATGAATCTGTTGTTCCCATATTAAAAGTACCTCCTTCGATCAATACCATTTCAAGAGGGAACGCGTTTTCAGGTAAATTGGGTAAATCAATAGTAATAATTTTTTGAGATAATTTCGCTTGTAGATACAGTTCTTGAGCGTCCTGAGGTGTAATGGATCCATCTCGATTTACATCGTCTAATCGTTTTTGTACAACGGTTAAATTATCTTTATAAAAAAAATTTGAAAAAATGGTAATGAAATCATCAAAATTAATTCTTCCATCCCGGTTTGAATCCCCTGGATGCATGCAAATATAGGGATTGAATACATTTTGTGGTGAATACTCGAAACCACTTACAAGTGATTCCCATGAATCATACTGAGGAGGACCTATGACTTTTCTTAAAAACCATATGTCATCCCAAATATCATAATCCAAATCGTTATAGCGCAAATCTAATGTTATTATACCTCTGTCTCGATTCTTCTCTCTTTCAATAATACTTGAAATAGAATCTATGTGATTATTATTGCATATTAAGAAGGATAATAAGGAGTTTTGGCTAACGTCAATGTTGCTCAACAGATTATGAGAGCATGTTAATCCAATCAATTTAGTATTCTTAGAAATATCGATATCTGTCAAACGATTATTTGAACAATTGAGAAATTCTAATTGTGGCGAATCAGCGACATATAAACTAGACAAATGATTATCGCTGCAATAAAGACTATACAATGATATAGCGTTTGATGTATCCAAGTAGACTAGTTGATTATCATAACAAGTCAGATGTGTTAGGTATGGATGATCAGAACAAATCAATTGTGTTAGCTGATTAGTCGAACAATCAAAGTATTTTAGAAGATGGTTATTCGATACATCTATACGCTCCAGCTGATTTCTGCTGCACTGAAGAGTATGTATATTGGTCGCAAAGGTTATATCTAAATTGGTCAATTGGTTCGAGGATATTCTGAGTATTTCTAATTTTTGATTGTTGGAAACATTTAAATAAGTGAGTTCATTATTCTCACACCAGAGGTAAATTAATGAGGGATTGTTCGTCAGGTCTAAATGAGTTAACGAATTGTTATCGCATGCAAGTTCTCGTAAATTTTTTGAATTCGAAATATCTAAATAGTTTATTTCATTATTTGAACAATACAGTTCAGTTATCCCAGTTAATAACTCAATTCCAGTCACATCCTTGATCGACATACCTGAACAGCTGAAAACACCAATTCTTGAAGCCACATCTTTCATCGTGAAAGGACTTCTATAATCGACACCCATAAATTGCTCTACCGCTGCGCGAAAATTTGGATCTGGAAAAAAATATGGAAGATTAATGTTTTCACCAATCAGTTCAAAGGGATCAATTCCATTTTGAGGAGAATAAGCGAATCCCCATCTAAGATCTTCAACCCAATCGAAATAATAGGCCTCTTCCAGACGATTTCTTAATGTCAAAACATCATCCCAATCATCATAATCAAGATTGTTGTACCGGATATCTAGAATATCTTGTTGAGAAAATTGCTCATTGATCACAAAACTGGTAATGTTTGACAAAAGGTTATGACTGCAATAGACTTCTGTCAATTTTGTATTGTAAGAAACATCTAAATGAGATATTTGATTATGATCACATCGTAAAGTTGCTAATTGCAAATTTTTAGAAATGTCTATAACCATTAAGTTGTTATGTGAACAATTCAACTCATATAAAAAATTGTTTCTAGAGAGATCTAAATGTAAAAGTTTATTCTCATAACAATGTAGTAGTTGTAATTCCGTTGTGTTTTCAAGATTCAGACTCGTCAGCCGGTTCATAGGACAATATAGGTAAAATAGAGTTGGCGTTGTCGGCAATTCTAAATGAATTAATTGATTATTCGCGCATGAAACATGTTTCAATGACATATTTTGTGAGAGATCTAAGTAAGTCAGTAAGTTGTTATCACAATACAATCCAATAACACTTGTAAAGTATTCAATGCCTTTCATATCGGATATTTTTTTATTTGGACAATACAATGTGTCAATTGAAGCGATGTCTATGGCTGTAAATACACCACCTGGTTTGACATTCATGATTGATTCTACAACCTGGCGAAAATTTGGATCCGGAAAATTTTGGGGAGTGTTGATATTATCTTGTAGAGACTTCTCTATGGGATTTTGTGCATTACTTTTAGGGGGGAAAATTAATAAAAGAGTAAAACTCAGTGCAATCTTTAGTGTCCACAAAACATTTAGATATTTCATTTTATATCTTTTTCCAATATATACAAGATTTTAAATCAATCTATATAATAAGCAGACAAGTCATCCACAAATACATCCGCGCCTGCAGATTGAACAACTAAATACGCTTTGGATTCCGCGTTTACCGTGGTTGAGCACATGATTTTAATCCAACGATCAGTAGGAATTGTTTTTGCAGGGACAAAACTTGCAAATGTATTCATTTTGCCATCCGTAACAATCAGAACAAACGTGGCGCTATCATCAGTAGATCCAAATCGTTTCACATAACATTCATAAACCTGTCTTCCTTCGTTCAAATCGATTGAAATCGCTGCGTTTGAGATTCCTCCATTTCCTCTCAGTTCGAGACTGCCACTGTTTGTTTGAGAATGGTTTTCAAAAGAAAACATAGGACCGACAGCGCCTAATTGCAGCAAATCTCCAATCCACCCATCCAGGTTAGGTACGCTTCCATCGATTCCAAGATTAATATCATTTATTGGTATCAGCGTATCGACATTATATGCATCTAGTTTAGTTATCGTTACAGAAGCGGGTGTTTCTCCTCCATTGTAAACTTGAAACGCTGGATAGATATTTCCTGTATGAGATATAAACAATGTATCAATTTCTTGATTGCCATCCATCCTTAGAACATTTCCAGAGGGATTGGTATAATTAACAGTGTTTGAAGCCATAACACCATCAAACCCAATCGCAGCAACACTAATATCTGTTGAATTACTCCTGCAGTTAAGCGATATTATCGCTGTGTCATCGATTGGTATGCTGTCATTTGATACGACTAATATTCCCTCGTCCGGTTTAGCAAAGATAGAAGTTCCATCGACTTTAAACGTAATATCCGCCATCCTTGTGCCAACCGGTATTAGGGAAAAGTTTTCCTTAGTCGTTAAATCGATGCTATGGGGTGTTTGTGTAGGTAAAATCGTAGGTTGAATACTTGGTTTTGGCGTAGGTTCTACAGGTATTGACGTATTGAGAAAGATGACAAGTTCATTTGTAAAATCATCGAGCATTGCTAAATCTTCTTTGCCATCTAAATCTATATCAATCGCTTCCAGGCGGAGATTTGCATGATCGCTTGAGTGACGATCAATAGGAAAAATAACAGAAGAACCAAATTCACCCGGTTGTTCTCCACAAACAACACAGATCATTACGATGCGCTCACTGCCTTTCTTTCTGCTTATGTATATCATGTCCATCGTGTGGTCGTTATCCAGGTCAGTTATCACAGCATCATCAAAAATCGCTCCAAGCTCGCTGACGCCGCTGAAATCAACATCCACAACGCGATTTTGAGCCAAAGATTCAGCAAAGGACGTGTACAAACGCGCCGTTCCATCAAAGGGAAGAATAAGTAAATCATGCAACGCATTTCCGTCCGCGTCTCTTACTTGAAACGCTGACATCGTATTTCCATCGATTGTATCTTCAAGTGAATAGGTAGCGCGAAGAGTATATTCCAAGAAATTGGCAGGCTCGAAAAAGCGGACCAAACGATCGTCCCATGTAATAACTCCCAATACAAAATCATCCCTGCTGACCATATGTTCGATAGTAATCATTTGAATCGTGTGATTTTGAATGTCAGGTACAATCAATTTTTCATGTATCAACTTTTCCCCATATTCCGAAAGCGTAAGGAGGTAAATTACATCGAAATTATCTGAATAGACAACAAAAATTTCATCTTTACCATCCCCATCGGTATCCACACAGGCGATGGGTTGCTGTCGTCGTGTGGAAGAAATGAAGTATATGGGAATAGTCGTTTCAACCTTATCGTTAAAATTTCCTTCTCCATCCGAGAAAAGTACAGTCAGTTTTTCATCATTATAGGACAAAGCGCAAATATCTTTATAATTATCCCCATTAATATCACCCGAAGATATAAATTCACATTGATAACCTAGAGACAGACGGATTTCATAGAATGGACGCTGCAAATCTCCTGTGGATAAGAAGAGATGTAGTTGTTCTTCAGTTGGTAGCGCTGTGAGTAAATCGGTATATCCATCATTGTTGAAATCATCCGAGATTAATTCTTTTGGCTTTGAACTGAGTGGGATTGTGAAAAACTGATGTAGTGAGAAATCGTTTGTACATAGATGCTGTATAATCGGTATTGGAGTTGTCGGTGTTATGCTTGGTGTGAATGTCGGTGTATAAGTCGGAGAAGGAGTATGTGTATACGTTGGTTGAGTGTTTTGAGTTGGTGGAGGTGTTGGAGTTTCTGTCGGTGTAGGAGTATACGTTTTGGTTTTCGTTCCAGTTGGGGTAAGTGTATCTGTAGGAGATGGAGTCATCGTCCAAGTTGGAGTTGGCGGTATCGTCAAGGATGGAGTTGCTGTTAAAGTCGGTATAGGGGTATTTGTTGATATGTCTGGTGTTCTCGTCGGTGAGACATCGGTTCCCGCCAAACCATACAGCAATCCCCAGGATACCGATTCTCCGCTTTTCACCTCTTCAGGATTCCATTGGACATGAACCGCGGAATCATCCCCTATATCATCAAGAAAGCTGGTATTGCGATTCGGAATGTATTGGAGTACCACTGGATTATTCTTTATGCTATCCCAATCAACAAATTGAATGAGATTCGGTTTTTGCCGATCAAAGAAACTGATTTCGCCGATTAAGTTTGGATTCGTCAAGCGATCGATTACGTGAATGTATTCTGGAATTTCGTTTTCCTTCAATTCAGCCTCATGCGTGATTGCGTCCCCGTTCAACAGACGGAAAAGAGCCGCGTCATTCTCCAGTATCATGGTATCGAGTATTAGATGCATTCCAACAGAATGACTCGCTGTACCGTGATTTGACACGGTCCATATAATCTCAATATTATCATCTCGTTTCGAGGTATATCCCTTGGTGAACTGTAGGTCCAGTTGCAGTTCGATATCGCCAATCTGCCAGGCCCCTCGTATCTGTTGGCTGTTATTTACGAGTGACATGAGCGCCTGAGTCTCTCCCAAAACAGAATTGCTGAAGTTCGAATATCCAACTCCATCAATATTGAGTGAAGACCAGCTTGACCATGGTTTTATAATAGGATCGCCTGGGAAGAGTAGATTTTTTTTATCCTTTGTCTTTAACCGGAATCGGCCTTGAGATTCCGCTGTGAGAATAAGGTATTCGTTCGATAATATGATTTCTGGAGTCCGGACATCGATCGTATAATATCCTATGTTGTTATCTCCAGATTCATTGACTTTTATATAGTATGTGCGATTTGTCTCCAAATCCAATTCGATTCTAGATAGATAATTGAAGGTGTCGATATCATCATGTTCTTGAATAAGATGAGTTAGACTATCCGGGCCATAGAGATGAATCTCTGTATCTAAAACATCGTGTCCAGTTAACTGACGCGTTTCGATCGTGTAATGAGTACCTGTCGAATACGTATTGAATTGATACCAATGGTCCATACCTTTTTCTGTTATTTGCGCTTCGTGCGGAGGCGCATTAACGATTAATTTAGTGATTGTTGATGTCGGAGTGGGAGTTGAAGAGGGCGTTCTTGCCACATCAGACTCGGAAGTTCGTACGTCAATCGTATACACTCCTATATCATTATTTCCCGATTCGATGACCTTGATGAAATATGTGCTGCCCATAATTAGGGCATGGCTGATCATTGCCGTATAATTTGTATCTGATTGGTCATCGTTTTCCATGATCAATAATTCTTGACTGTCGGGCCCATAAAGATAAATTTTCGTATCCAGCATTTGATAACCTGATCGATAGTGGGTTTCAATTGTGTAGAGACTATCAGGTATCGCAGTATAAAACTGATACCAATCCTCTTCTCCTGGCCAAGAGATATCACCTAAATACGGTGGATCGTTTACAAATAACGTCACAAGAGGTGAATTGGTTTTTGGAGGCGGGCCTGTCGATGTTGGTGTTAGAGTTTGTTCTGGAGTGGGTGTACTGGGAGATGGTGTTGGCGAAGGAGTAGGAGGGATTTTTGCGCGCACATCTATGGAATAATCTCCTGTATTATTGTTTCCAGTTTCATGTACTTTAATGAAATAAACATTGTCAGGGAGAAGCAGCCTATTGATTTTCGAGTAAAATTTGTCCTCACCACTATCATCGTCATCATCGATTTGCATCTGTTGATTATAAGGGCCATATAGGTAGATATATGTATCTGCAGGAATCCCATCCGTTAGTTGATGCGTTTCAATGCTATAAATAAGACCATTTTCTGACAACGTAGTGAATAAATACCAATCGGTTTCTCCAATATCAGTAATTTGGGCCACATAGGGAGGATCGTTTACAATCAATACAATGGGTGTTGGCGTTGGGGATGATGTTGGTGTAGGTGTATTCGTGATTGCTTCATTATTACCGTGTCCTCCATTATCCGTTCCATCTCCACTGCCATTATCCACTCCTGGATCAACCTCCGGAGTTGGTGGAATGATCGATCGTACATCAATACCGTAATAACCGATATCATTTTGTTCTGTTTCAATTACTCTGATGTAGTAAGTACTGTACGATTCAAGATACAATTCGATTTTTGATAAATAGTCGTTTTCTGACTTATCATCATTTTTGCCAATATATAGAGATTGATCGTCTGGTCCGTAAAGATAAATCCAAGTGTCCAATATATCCTTCCCTGCAGATTGATGAGTTTCTATGACAAAATAGTGACCATAATCATCCGTTTCAAATTTGTACCAATCGATTTCTTCCGTCCACGATATTTCTCCATGATATGGTGGATCATTTATGATTAATGTGACAATCTCTTTAGTTGGAGGTGGGATGGTAGCGCTTGATTCCCAGGTTGGAGTAGGAGTAAAGAGTGTTGGTAAAGGTGAAGGATTCGTTGGTGAGGATGTTGGTGTTGGAGGAATGGCAGTTCGAACATCAATAGCGTATATTCCCATATCACTGTGATTTTCTTCAATGACTTTTATATAATAAACGCTATGTGGTTTTAGTAAGATCTCGATTTGTGAATAATAGTCATTTTTACCTTTATCATCATTTTTCTCAACTGAAATTCTTTGATCATCCGGACCATAGAGAAAAATCATTGTATCCAATATATCCCCTTCGCTCGGAGGGTGAGTTTCTATGATAAAATAGGCGCCATAGTCTTCCGTCGCGAATTGATACCAATCAACATCTCCGATTCTGTTTATTTGAGCGAGATAAGGAGGATTGTTAACTATCAAAGTAATCATTGGTTCATCCGTCGGAGTCGGAGTGGGTGTGCTCGTATAAGTTGGAGTTGGTGTAGGTGTTGGTGGATCCGTTTTTGCAACGTTTATCGTGTAGGATCCTATCCTCCCGTTCTCGGCGTTGGTTACTTTTATGTAATAGAGTTGAATGGATTCAAGTTGTATGGTTATTTGCGAAAAATAACTTGATTCCGCGTTATCGTTAATAGCAATCACTTCTTTTAGATCGTCACTATGATATAACTCAATCACTGTATCCGCTTGATTTTGGTTTCCTACAGCATCCGTCTCAATTCTATAATAATTATCCGTTGCTGTCGTTCTAAATGTATACCAGTCTTCTTCTCCGTCTGTCGATATTTCACCTGCGTAGGGAAGAGATTCGGTGTCCAAATCAATGGGCTTTCCCGGGTACTGAGCATTTCCTTCTGACGTAAAAACGATAGGGATCAGTAGAATATGCGTATACAAAAATCGTGGGAAATGAGAAATGAGAGTATCCATAATTGACCTTCGTAATCTATGATGAGTTTAGTATGCAGGAATGGTCAAAAATAACATAATCAGATTGCTGGAAAATAAACCTAACTATCAGAATATTAAACAACGGTTAAATAATGCTGTATTTTTTTGCGATCCAGCACTTGCTATTATGCAATTCAAATTTTCATTTAATTATTCATGAGAGAAATTCCATTGTCAAGAAAAAAATATTTCTTTTTGGGGCGTGGGATTCTTGACCGATATGCTGTTGACATCTGTATATGATATGTTACTTTGGATATAAAATTATCACCATGAGCAAACCGAATCAAGACTCGATTGCTATCGATTCTATAGAATTCAACGCTGATAGGTCGGATTAAAGAGTTCTAGTGACCTTGGCGAAAATAATATCGGGAGGAAGACGATGAATAAGAACTATTTATTATTGAACGCTGTTGTGTTGACTCTCTTATGCGTAGCGCAGACCGAAGCGCGGAATTATTACATCGACGCGGTGAATGGTGACAATATCAATGGGGACGGATCTTTTGAGAATCCGTACAAACATATCATTCTGGTGTTTAAACAAGGCGATATGCAACCGGGAGATGAGATCCATCTCGCTCCTGGGCTGTATACGGATGAGCCGGATCGTTTTGGATTTCGTGAGAGTTTCCCGATCGACCTTTCGGATGGGATTTCACTACACGGCGCCAGCGCAGCAGACGTTATTCTTGAGGCTAGCCGTACTTCAAATGCCATTATACAGGTTGTCAATAACTCGCAACCGGTAACGATCAGTGGTGTTAAGATATACCACACATATCAAAACGGTACCGGAATCAAAATCACTGATTGCATGACAGAGATTGTGACAGTCTTTGATTGCGAGATTACAGAAAATAATTATGGTCTTTACATAATGAAAAGTCAAGCGATTATCGATCGCTGCATCATCTCAAAGAATGCGGTCACAGATTTAAATAATTATATTGGAGGCGCAGGTTTATACTGCGATACATCTATCCTAGATATATCGAACAGTGAGATCAGGGATAATACTGTGAAGGGACGAGCGCAAGGTGGCGGAGTTTATTGCTATAACCGTTCATCGATGACATTATATAATACAGTAATCTCCGGGAACACCGCTTCAGGTAGTTATGGAGGAGGTAATGGAGGAGGTATTCATATATTAAACAGTTCCGAAGCAACGGTGGATAGATGCACTATTAAAGAAAATCATTCATCAGAAAACGGTGGAGGTATTAACTGCTCAGGTAACCTACATATCACTAATTCCATGATTGCTAACAACAAAGCGGGTGGATCTGGGGGAGGAATGTATATAAAAAAAACTGCCACGATTCTACACTGCACATTCCTAGAGAATACTTCTGCAAGTGGTACTGTTTCCGTAGAGAACAGCGACGTCCGAATAGGAAATTGCATTTTCGTTAGGGCGATGAAATCCGAAGATGCTCCTGGCTACGCAATCTCCGAACTTAATGAGAGTAGTGATCCACAAGTCTTTTCCAATCTATTTTGGGACAATGCGGAGAATTTTTATCTTGATGAGGGTAGTTATGGTATACCTTTAGTGCTGACACTCAACTTTATGTTGGAAGAAGCGTGGGATAACATCAGCGAAGATCCTGGTTTCATCAACGCAGATAAGGGAAATTTCGATCTTCAATCGAATTCCCCTTGTATAGACGCAGGCGCCGGTGTTGTTACTAATGTCGTGATGCCTGTCACAGATTTTCTAGGAAGGACTCGTCCCCAAGGAAACGGCTATGATATTGGCGCCTATGAGTTTCAAGGAGAGAAGCCCATACCAACGATTCCTCCTACACCCATACCGACTCCAACACCCTCACCCACAGTTTTCCCATTTGAGATCGTAATCACTCCTAATGAACTGGACTTTGGTGAAGTTACGATCGGGGAATTTCGTGAACTAGCATTCCTTTTGGAAAATCAAGGAGATGGCGGTTGGTCGGTTGAACCGTGGACCTTGGCGCCTTTTAGTATTGTGGGGGGCCTAGGCTCAGAGATCTCCCCCGGTGGTTCCGCGATGGTGATTGTACGGTACGAACCACAAGTTGCAGGAACTGACGAAGATATCGTCAATTTCAACTTCGGCCGCCTACCACTCGGAATACCACCTCATCATGGAGATTATTTCGAATCGAGGACCGTTCGTGGGACCGCTGTCTTTGCCCCCATTCCTACGGAAATTCCCACTCCGACAGCCACTCCCACACCAACTCCTGGTCCATTTGTTATCGAATTCGAACAGCCAACAATAGAAGAGAATGGATTGATCTACGTAGCGGGTGGATTTAGCGAATTTCCCAGCGGCGAAGTTACATTTGTTGAATTATCAGATTGGATTCCTTCATCGAGTGATGGGCAAGGGATGATGATGGAAGTAGATCCTGGTGAAGTCGCATTGATTTTAACAGATTTGCCCGTTCATATCGGAAGTCGAGTGGCGCTGCTTCGCGCCGTAGCGCGCGCGGATCAACCAAATGTGAGTATTGCGCTAGCCGCATTGAAAGGAGACCGTTTGTCAGCAGATAGTATGGACGGCTCAATCGCCACACATATCCCAGCCAGTGCTGCCAGTTTTATCGAGCAGGAACGAGCGCTGGTTCTGCTATACGAACCCGATTCAGGCGAAGCCATCACACCCGTTCTGCAGATCGCAGCCACAGGAGACACCGGCCCAGCACGCGTTTATTTTGACCGACTAGAAATTCACTTTATCGATACAGAAACAGATATACCTAACGAACTACTGTTTGCATCCCCATAACAGATCACAAGGTGATTGATCGTACAATTCAGCGGTTTTTTTCACGGATTTGATCAAACAAAACATTCATTCCGTATGTACGTCGTACCCTGGAGGAGAACGATGTCAAACATTAAATCAGGTAATAGGATCAAATTTTCCTGTTTCAGAAATATTATTAAAAGTATAATAGTTCTTTGGTGTTTGACTCTATCCTTGTCTACAAGCGCTCAGAGTATCACCGATCTCCCACTTAACACACCAATCTCGGATACGATTTCTCCACTGAATAAGGAAAAAATATACAGAATTCTGATTGGCGGGGGGGAACACCTGTTTTTGTTTGTAGAAAAGTCAAATGCATGGGCTTCACGGCTCGATATTATGTATAGTTCTCCACCTAAAGATACGGATTACGACGATACAGATGGTGGGATAAATGATCTGACTGATCAGTCTGTAGAGATTCAATCCACTCAAATGGGTGTCTACTTTGTTCGATTGAAAGCGGATGGGGATACGCAGGGTGGAGAATATAAGGTCATCGCTCAAACGCTGAAAACTTGGCCGTCGTTGCAGATCGGACAACAATTTGATGAAAACTTATCTTATAGTGGCGCAGAGCATTTATTTTGGATCAAACCAAAATCCAATGGATGTCTTATTACCCTACGTGGAACCAATCAAAACGAACTTCCAATTCTTTACATCAAGAAAGATTTCTTACCTGACGTGAGTGATTTTGATATACGCAGGGAAGGATCATTGGAAGTCACAGCCATCCTGACTCCATTGAATGAATCAGAATATTATATCAAGATCGCGAATTCGTCTGAAAATGGGATTGATTATACGTTAAGTGTCACTGATATTAAGGAAACGATCCAATCAACGCCAACCGGAAAACCGACGGCGATACCGACTCGTACGAATAGACCTACAGAAATACCAATTCCTACCTCTCCCCCAACACTCCCTCCTTCTATTACTCCTACGATCGCAATCACCCCGACATCCAACCTGTGTGGTGTTCTTCTCAGTTCTCCGGGGAAAATCGGTGTGTCTCCTCAAGTCGCGACGGATCCATTTGGAAACGCGCACATCATATGGAAGGAGGAAGACGGGGAATTAATGTATACGCGAATCGATTCGGATCTATCAAACGCACCATCTATCCACATGATCTTCAAAGCAGATAATTATAGTTCTCCCCGTATTGCAACCGACTCAGATGGGAATGCGCATATTATTCTATGGTTGCAAATCTCTGAAAAATTGATTTATTTCAAAGTTTCTAACGGCAAAGATGTTGAATCACATACATTAAATCTGTTTGGAGGGGCCGATTGCCGTTATGGATGGCCAAGTATATCTATAGATCCAACAACAAATCTACCTGTTATTGCAGTAGAATTTCATATCTATTGGCCACCAGTGGAAGATTTATATGTACCTCCCCCCCTAGTCAATCTTTTTTATCCACATTTTGGGAATTATGGTATTCCATATGATTGTTTTTGGGATGGGATTTTTGTTGTAAAATTGAATAAACGCGGTGAATCTATTGATGATTCACGTTGGATTCCATTTATTTTTATTCCTCATGGCTTCCCGTTGAAATATTCAAATGTTGATGTTAGATCGCCGGATATAACCGTTGATTCAGACGGAATATTTCATTGTGTTTGGATGCATAAAGAATCTGAATGGGGAGGTTTTAGTATTGCGTATAGAAATCAACATAATGATAATTGGTTTGAAATTTCTAACCATAGAAATGTTCTTTATAACCATGGGGGGCCAAAAATATGCGCGAATGACTATGATTACATTAATGTTGTTTGGTCCACAGAAAATGGCGATACGGTTTGGCAAAATATGTTATCAAATGGATTAACATTTCAAGACGACACGGTAATAAATCCTGCAGGAGCGATTACGTGGTTTCCAAGTATATCCGCATCGCAAAAGGATGTTGCCGCATGGACGGATAAAAATACAAAACAGATTTTTTATAAAGTGTTATCCGGCGATGGACTTGTTAAAGAAGTCTCTTGTTCTGGTAGCGAAGCCATGAAGCTGGATATTTCCCTCTTCGAGGATAATTATATCGACTGCGTTTGGCAGGAGAAACGGGAGGATATCTATCAGGTATATCACAAACGTGTGGCTTTTATTGAGCCTTCCACCAAACCTCCTGTCGCTCTATTTACTCACAATCCTGATCATCCGTTTGTAAATAACCCAATTACGTTTATTGCCACTGAATCACATGGTCATGATGCTGAAATTGTTAGCTTTAAATGGGATTTTGGAGACGGCAATTCGGCTAATGGGGAGATTGTTAATCATGTATATGAAAATCCAGGATACTACAATGTGAAACTGACCGTCAAAGACGAAAACGGACTTGAAGGCTTTGCGGTGCTGACGTTTGAAGTCTTAACCAATCAAATTCTTGTAGGTAATATTCTCATCCGCGGGAGTGCAATTCACGAAATCCAAGACAATCCAGGTGTTTTCCGTGTTGAAGGAAAGATCGAATTTGGCGCGAAGAGCGGTTTGATGATGCTGTACACCTGTACTAGTGGTTCAATTACAGTCAATACGAAAACAAAAAAGATTTCAAACATCAACCTCTCTGGAAATCATATCATGAAAGCGGGAAGCCATGTAATCAGATTATCAGTGAATGATCTCAATATTCATCCAATCGATCCAGATAATCCATTGACAGGTTCGATTAACTTTGGCGTGAAAACAAAGGTGTTTTTACCTAATAGTCTCTCATTTGATATCGTAGAATTAGGCTCAAAATTAGACCTAAATTCCGGAGTATTTGATGTAAAGGCATGCTGGTTTGATGGAATTTTTAATGGATTACAAAAAGCTAAATTTGTAATGGCTCTTGGTCCAGAGCAATTTACTGGTGAGATTGAAATTACTCCTTTTGGTAGAGATTTATTTTCTCCTTTTTCATTTCCGGATAAAAATTCCTTTATTGAATTTGGAAAAATGCCCAAAATACGCATGAATATTTCTAATTGTGGATTCGAAATTGAAAATCAAGGTCTTGATATTGTTAAATTTTTTGATGGTGGTATTGATGTAGGTTTATCTCTCAGTTTTTATGGTGTTTCCACAACTGGATTGTTGAAAGTGAATTGGTGTGGAGATTTTATATCTATTTCTGGCGATGATCTTAGTATAAATATAAGCCCAAGTAAAAAACCGATCGGAATTTTTCCTTGGAATATCCTCAAAACGAAAAATGTTACAAATAACAACAACAATAAAAAAACAAAATTTTCGCCAGTAACTGGAGTAAAGATAAATGTAGATCACGCTGAATTTAACATACCTAAATCCACAGATATTTTAGATATTTTTCAATTATCAGGAAAATTAGAGAATTTATCATTAAGTATAGAAGTTTTTTGGTTTTTTTACGTTCAGATATTTTCTATGGATACAACCTTGGAAGATCTGAAATTTACATTATCCCAGGACTATCGTGCTCGAATTGGTAATTTAATAGAATCGGCAAAGGGAATTTCAGTTGAATCCTATTTAGATTTAAAAACAGGAGAATTATTTCTTCATTTGCGAGAAGACGTCGATTTTAATTCTGATTGGTTTTCTCCAGTAAATACTATATTGGTAGGAGCTGAGTTTGCGATATATATCGATGTCGATGCGAGAATACCTTTTAATAAGATGTTTGGTTTAGAAGCAAAAACGGATCTAACGCTCTACGGTCATAAAATTCCTGACAAGAATATAATTTTAACATTTGACACCGACGGTATAATATATAGCTGTGAACCATTTGTAGATTTAGACAAATATCCTTTTCAATACAACAAACCTACTGATATTAACAGCGAGTTCCTTGACTGGAATGACAACAAAAAATGGGATTCGGGTATTGAGTTCATTTTATTTTCCTTAATGAGAGTCAAATGCGAGGGAATTTTTAAACCATGGATATTTCGTGGAAAAATGCAAACTCCTATATGCTGGAAAGGTTATTGTTGGAATACAGAAATATACTTCACCATTGACAAAGATGGTAATGTCTCATGGGGCGCAAGAGCTGAACCTTATATTCCGCAAACTGGATTACGTCTTGCACAGGAAGAATCAAAATTTGTAACTGTATTCGCTGATCTATATGGACAGTCGACAATAATTGTTAGTGACCAAGATGATCCACCAGTTATCAATAATGGTCCAAAGGTATCGCAGTCAAGTTCTACTACTACCATTATCACATGGAATACAAACGAACCATGTGATAGTGTTGTTCATTATGGAACAACTACAAAATGCAACCTTTCTGTCGCTGAACCAGCGTATATAATGAATCATAGCGTTGTTCTTGAAAATCTTGATCCACTTACAGAATATTTTTTTTATGTAGAATCAAACGATCTAACAAATACGATTCCCGCTGTATCCTCATTGCAGACATTCACAACTTCTAATTCTATAGATAATATTCCACCAACTATATCGAATGAACCGCTGATTACGCTTCTTTCAGAAACCTCTGTGCAGATCGAGTGGGAGACTTCAGAGCCAACATCTGCTATAATCGAATATGGAACCGCTGTGGAATATGTTTTAGAAAGAACCCGAAGTACTTTCGCAGATAATCATATAATAAACATTGCAGATTTAGTACCAGATACGATATACTATTACCGCATTTTGATAACAGACGCCGCAGGGAATGGTCCGATAAGTTTTGAAGAACTATCGTTTAAAACAGCTTCAGCACCTGATACCACTCCACCTTTAATCACAATCAACTCGAAGATTGAGATCATTTCAAACACCAGCACACGTATTACTTGGGAAACTAACGAACCTGCGAATAGTATAGTGAATTATGGAATTGATTCACATTACGGTAACCGAATAACAATTGCGGAGTATACTCTAGAACATTCAATCACTCTACAGAACCTCCTTCCAGGTTTTATCTACCATTACAAAGTTGGTTCAACAGATGCATCGGGTAATGGTCCAGTTAATAGCGATAACGATTTTTTTGAGATGCCCTCAGTTCCAGAACCTACATACAGAGAAGGATTTTCACAAGGAATACTTGAAAGTGACGCTGTAATTATAGAAAATGTTAAAAACTACGAGCAAGCAAATGTCCAAGAAACAGTGATACCTTCGCTGCCTGGTTCAGATGGATACGGTCTCGTATTCGAAGCCGGGCCAAACGAAGGAACTTTATGCATTCTGAGAGCTTCT
Source organism: bacterium (assembly GCA_963663405.2). GTDB lineage: Bacteria > Hinthialibacterota > Hinthialibacteria > Hinthialibacterales > Hinthialibacteraceae. The sequence goes on from CAXXSM010000047.1 coordinate 56,158, forward strand.
GTGTCATACGATCAAGGACCTGTTGTTATCTCTGCCTGGGTACGAACGGACAGTAACGATTGTTCGATTGGTTTGGTAGGCCTCAATTCTCCTATCGATGGACAATTGGGCTATACACTCGTCACAGGTCCAGATGTCCCCGTAGGGGAATGGAAAAAACTGTTTCTTTTGTATGATCCTCCTAACGATATTGTTCAACCAGCTATTCAGGTTGTTGCGCTAGAAACCGCGATAGAGGGAGTCAAAGTATACATTGATAACTTGGAGATACGTTTATTATCGACTGACAATTTTGAAGAGAATAATTTGGATATCGATGGCTCCTTCGATCAAGATACGGCTGGGATGATTACGAATGTGAATGGGGATAGTGGGGAGGTTCTGCTAGTTCCTGATGATGAAGGTGGTAAACAAATTCTTCTCTCAATTGATGAATCAGACATCGCAGCTAATATAGGAGTATTCGCAACCCAATTGCAGGATGGTTTCCCCCAATTCATAAAAGCGTCTGTTGAATCACAATTAGTTAATGGACCAGAAGGTACGACTGCGCTTGTAATGACAAACGGTTATACGGATGTAGGTATGTTTATACACAATTCTCACTTGCCTCTCTCAAGTGAACTACCACAGACATTATCAATTGGAGGTTTATTCGAAACGGAAAATCCAGATATGCAATTTTCTGTGTCGTACAGAATGGTGGTCCATCATTACAGTCTGAAATCATAATCGATAATCTCGAACTAAAAAGACTTATTGGAGAGATGTAAAGTGAATATATAAGAAGGTTTCAATACATCGTTATGGTTTATTATAAAGTCACATCAAGCAGAATTTGATAGCCTAAAGATTTTATATTGAGGTCATATCGATCTATAAAGACTCATCTCTATAGTAATCATTTTAGCAATCTATTTAATTTTGCAGTTCATAACTTACTTATTTTAAATAACTTATATTTTTAAGTATACGTATTTTGCATCCGTGTACCTTTAGTTTCAAAGAAATGAACACTCAAATCATTCAAAAACAAAAGTTTATGACGATTTTTCAGAAAAAATTCAGTCATTCAAACTAAAAAGGTCAATGAATGCATAACTTGAGAAAATCATCATACCACGAATTCCACCGGATAGACACAATCCTGTTTACTGCTGACCGACATCGATTACTTATCCAATCGAGTTATAAATACACACCTTGTAAAATCCAAAGATTTATAAACCATACATTCTTACTTGGTCTAATGAAAAAATGCCCTCCACAAAAGACCATCAACACGCCGCATTCACACAGAGTTTCATTGAGGTAATGAAGAAACGACAATACTCCTTGGTTGGTTGTGAGATTATGTACAATCATTATGGGGATCGGGGTGTGATTGATGTTGTGCTTCGGAAAGATTCTGCGGATCAGAAACGATCGACATGGTTGATCTGTGAAATGAAACCTCGGCTCTACGATATTGGTGAAGCCATCCGGCAAGTTCACCGGGCAGAAGAGTATTTCCTTCGCGCCCGGCCGGATATGAAGATACAAGATTGGGAGAATGAATATCGTTTTGTCCTAGTTCTGGAAGCGGATAAGCAGAATCTGTATCAAGTGGAAAGTCTTCATCGGAATCTCTTTGCTGGGATTGATGTGATGTATCATCACAGGGATTCTCATCAGGTCGATACAATTGAACGCATGCGTGAGATCATGAATGCGATTTTGACCGTGCAAAATCAGTGATTTTACACCCAGTTAAATTTTCGTTCGATCGATATCCAAAAGGCTAATCCTCAAAATTTTCTTTTCCAAATCCTGAATCGCTGGGCGATCAGATAGCCTTCTTTCTTCCAGACTCTCGCTATTCGAATCTTCTTGAGCGCTTCCTCTATTCTTCCAGTCAGAAGATTTCTCATGGAATCACGCAACGATTGATTAATCGCGATTTCCCGATTCTCAATCCTCGTTTCTAATTCCTCGATTTCTGATTCCAATCCAACCTTTTGCTGTTCATCCAGTATCTCTTTCTTTAATTTCCTCCGTTCTTTTAGACTCATTTTGTCCATCAGTTGGCGCTGTTTTGCAGAAAATAGACTGGAATCCAGAGCCAGGAGACGTTCATTGAGTGTTTTAAGAGAATCCAGTGATTTTTTCAAATAACGGTTCGATTGAAACGTCATTTGTATTTTCTGAGCGAGCAAGGATCGGGCCCGAGGATTCCCTCCGTAATGTTGAATGGAAGAATCCAGTTCATCAAACGATGTCTTCATCTGTTTCATGCTAGACTGCATTTTTTTGATTCCAGGAATACCGACTTTCTTCAAAGAATTCGCTTCATCGGATAATTTCTTGTTGGTGATTCGATCGGGATCGTTGTAGGAGAGTTTATGTAATTTGACTTTCAGAGCTTCACTCGGACTCCTGGCACTCATCTTTGCAAGCGCTTTCACCAGAAGAACAAGAAATACGATTGCGAACAATGGATATAGAAAAGGATTGATTGTACTTGCCAGATCATTCAAATTTGGATCGATGGTTGTGACCACCAACATCATTACAAGCAAGGTCAAAAGAAATGAGAGAATCGGATTCATTTTCAAATACAAAAAACTGTGGTAGACCATAATCCCAAAGAGAAGGGTTAAAATGACAATTGCCACCGTACCAAATGAAGTGAGAGTAAATTGATATCTCTTTTCCGCAGAAATCATAGAAAAGGCCAAAACTAGCCCAATCCCCAAACTGACCGCACTTCCTGCTCTACCAGGAAATCTCTTTCGGAGACTGTAATGAGCGATTCCGATGAAAATAAGAGCAAAAATGAAAAAATCGATGATGCTAGAATGACGAAGATAAACATGGGTTGGATCGAGGATAGTATCCCACTGAGTCAAAGCAGAGAATCCATTGGGAACTGACGATCTAGTGAATGTCCACGCGTGATGATCTATCCCATTTGCTATTCGATTTGCAATCATGGATCCATACTGTATCACTACTCTAATATAAATTTTACGATTGGAAATTCATTGAAAATATGCTAAACCGTGAGAGAAGATTTCCTGTGGAAACTCATTTTCAATTG
>CAXXSM010000048.1:0-11677 GCA_963663405.2 bacterium
CACGCTGAAACATCGTGGTCCTGATGGTGATGGCTATCATGTCGATCGTAAACGGGGCTTGGGGATGGGACATGCTCGTCTTTCCATTATAGACCTGGAGACGGGCGCTCAGCCGCTGTTTAGTTTCGATTCTTCAATTGTTTTAACGGCGAATGGCGAGTTCTATGATTATAAGCGAATCCGTGCAAATGCCGTTCTGAATGGCGCGCGGTTTAAAACGAAAAGTGATAGCGAGATCGCGATTAGCCTCTATGAACGAAAGGGGCTTGAATTCGTCGATGACTTGCGTGGCGAGTTTGCGTTTGTTTTATATGATCGTAAGAACGATACTCTAATTCTTGTCCGTGATCGCTTCGGAATCAAACCGCTGTTTTATCATATTTGCGATGGAAACCTCTATTGGGGATCCGAAATCAAAGCGCTATTTGCCCATCCCGCTGTGCCGCGCAGGTTTTCGAAAGAGGGCCTTCTGCACCAAATGATGCACACCATGGTTTTAGGAACCAGTGCGTTTGAAGGCATTAATGCTTTAAAGCCGGGGCATATGCTAATCGTTTCACGGAAAAGCGGCCGTTTGGAAATTCGCGAACAGTGTTATTGGGATGTTGATTTTCCAGAAGAACGAAGTGAAAAATACGATCCACAGGAGTATGTTGAACGTGTCCGTGAGAAATTGTTGGAAGCTGTGCAATTACGGTTGGAGGCCGATGTCCCTGTTGGGTGTTATCTTTCAGGAGGAATCGACAGCTGTTCAATGCTCGGACTGGCCTCTTCTGTCCAACAATCCCCGGTCAAAGCCTACACCATTAGTTTTGATCATGATGCCTACGATGAAGCCTCGATTGCCAGGGAAATGGCACAACGCACCCAGGCTGATCAAGAAGTGTTGAACCTCAAAGCCTCTGATCTTTATGGAGACAATTACGTCTCAACCGCCTGGCATGCAGAACGCACTTTCTATAACACTTTGAGGGTTGCGAAATACTGTATGAGCCGCCGTGTGCGTGAAAGTGGCTACAAAGTCGTTGTGACCGGGGAAGGTGCTGATGAGCTGTTTGGAGGGTATCCCGCTTTCAAACGAGATATGTTTCGATTTGGGATGGATCCGGCTGCTTCCCATAAAAGTGAAGAATATCAAAGCAAGATGAATAGAAAAAATCGGTTGTTTCAAGGCGCGATTCTTTCCGATGAGTCGGTATCCCACCCGGCTCTTGAAGCAAAATGCGGATTCACGCCTTCATGGATTCAGCCTTGGATGCAGACTTTGGAGGTTGTACGGCCGTTATTGCATAATGATATTCAGCATGAAATTCGTGACTATGATCCTATTGAGGCAATCGCGGATTCATTTGACTCGTGTCAAATTGAAAACCGCCATCCTCTTGATGTCGCTCAATATACTTGGATCAAAACCATGCTTGAGTGTCAAATTCTAAACTGGGGTGGTGACCGTGTTGATATGGCCAACTCGATGGAATCACGTCCGGCCTTTTTGGATCATCATGTTGCTGAGACAGCCAAAATGATTCCTCCCGAGTATCGAATAAATGGTGAAACGGAAAAATGGGTGCTTCGTGAGGCCATGAGGAGTATCTTGCCGGAGATTCTCTATAAGCGGGAAAAATTCGCATTTATGGCGCCTCCCAGTCACACTGAGGAGAAGAAAAAAAAGGCTGTCCAAAAACTCATTGATACTTATATGAACGAACAGGAAATTCGTAAAGTCGGCGTGTTTGATGTCAAACGGCTTCAAAATTTCTTGAATGGAATCAAAGAAGACACCGATCAGACATCGCTTACACGAAAAGACGCGATTCTTAATCATCTTCTCGGATTGCATATTTTGCACGGGCAGTTTCTGTAGTTGTTTTTTAATTACCTCTCAAATATGAACGGCCAAGAAATGTGACATCGCTATTTGCAGTGTTACAGAAAAGCGTATGTCATTCTTGTCGGCGTGCTTACATCATTTAGTTATTTAAGATTAATACTTGACATCCACCGGTTGTCCACGTCATAATTGCTATGTTAGTTTACATGTATATGAAAACATATCTTCAACTTAAAACCTTCTATGAGTGCAGAAATCTCGGGGGATAACATGGTTCAGCAGGTTAGGTTCCTTAATTGTTTAGCAATAATTTGGGGTTTGTTCGTTCTCTGTGCCGCTTTTCATTTGGATTCGTATGCGGCTGGTGGTGACATTGCTGAACGCTCCGGCGCGAAAAATCCTTATGGTTCAACCAGCCGATGGACCATGTTTGCGGATGACGAACTTGCCGTTCTTTCATTTGGTGAATCGAACGACGATGAACGGCTGAAGAGTTCCAAACTCTATATCAATAATGGAGATGACCAAATAAGCAGTACTGATGGACACTCAGCCTCAATATCCCTTGATGATGAGGATATTCGAAATCGGGGAAAATATGCAGCCGCATCCGGACGATTTATTACAGCGAATGATGAAGTCGTTGCCGCTCATGTGAAAGACGATGCCGGTTGGCAACTCAGCTTTTTTGATAACAATTTGCTGCGTATCCGCCATAGGGATTTTGATTATCCCGATGAGGCGTTTCTCGACCTTGTGGTGGGAGATTTCATTGCCAAGGTAAACGATGATGGTCAGTTTGAAGATGAAATCATCGTTACGCATGTTTATGTGGAACAGGATAGTCCAAATAGTGTTTTGACTATCGGGGTTTATAATCAGCATCTGGAAACCCTAATTCAATATCCGGATATTGAAATTGAAACAGATTCCGATTCTCCCCCAATAGGTATTCAAGTTGAAAAAGGGGATTTCAACAACGATGGTATATTGGACTTTGTTGTCGTAATTCCTTTTAAAGAACAATCATTGCGTTTTTATGCTTTTACTTTTAAAGACGACTTTAGCGAAATTGTTCAGTTGGGTTTTCACACACATACCGAAGAAACTCGTGTTCACGTGTATCGCTTTGATGTGACGTCGGGAGATTTTAACGGCGACGCAATTGACGATATTGCGGTCAACTATGAAAACCTTCGTATTTATTCGATGCTTGATCCTGTGTCAAATACTGCCACAGACCGTTTTGAATTTCAGAGTTACATAGAGCCGCCATTTTCACTAGGTCCAATTCGAATTGCATCAGGTTTGTTTTATTATGATCCCGAAAACAATTTTGATACGGCGCGGCGGCAAATCGCACTTGTTTATTTTGATCCTCTAAATAATAACGAAATCGACTATAGGATTTCTCTTTATCGCGTGTTAAAAGACTTTAGCATAAAAGAAATTTCTAAAGTCCAGCCTCATATTTATACAAATGGTTGTGCCGGATTCAACGATTTTCAATTAACTGCAGGCAATTTTGACACGAGTGAAGAAGAGGGTATGCCTCCTGGCATGTCGGAATTGGCGTTGATTGTGGCTGACTGCGGAGCCACACAGGCGTTTTTCCTGAAGATCGCGCAAGATAAATGGGTAAGCCGTTATATGTTTCACGTTTTTAGCCATGAAACATTATCATTGGCGACAGTGCCTTATGACTCGGATGGCGATGCGCTAAAACTCGGCGCTCCGGCGCATATCGTTGTCGAGAACTTTGTTTCTCTCGATACGGCCATGCAGGAGCCCCCAAAGCATGTGGATTTCCTCCCCAAAGATCCAACGCAGTGGATCGATGACAAGGATCAGTGGGAGGTGGTCAATATCAGTGCTTACCCTGAATTCTATGTCAAATATGTGAATGAGGACGGCACGAGCGGCAGTGTTACGGAATCTGAGCATTCAACGCGAAGTTGGATTTGGTCATGGGCCGCATCGGTGCAAGCGACCTATGAACTGAAATTGGGAGGAGAAAAGGAGGGAATCTCTGCAAACCTCGGATATAAAATGTCCGGCTCAAACACAAAAACAAAAGAGAGTTGGGATAAACACTACACATCGACAACCAATGAAATTTCGATTGAAAGCAATGACGATGACATGCTCGAATGCGCTTTTCAACTAATCGACATTTGGCGCTATCCGATTCTCAATCAAAAAGATGAAGACGACGATAATCTATTCCAGGATGTCTTTCTGCCCTACACAAAAAAGAAATATCTGGGCAACGGTCTTGGAAAGGAATTCTACCAACCTCGGCATGTGAATCATAACCTGCTCACATACCCGCGCTATACGGATTCATTCCCGAGCGATATTGGTGAGTATACGGTCATCCAAAAAGACAATGACGGTGACAAAATATCAGAAACTCAAATGAAGAAGACCTGGAATGAAATCCGGGAAGTTCGATATTCGGCGAATACCGTGGATGAAGCCGTAACTTTTGATGATGTCGAAAGCAGCGGATATTCAATCTCGCATGAACATTCGCTCGATCATAGCGTGGATGTTGGTGTTAAGATTTATGCTGAAGCCACTGTTGGTATCGAAACGGCAAAGGCGGAAGCAGCTGCAAACGCGCATGCTGAGCGAAATCATCACTGGGGTGATAGCAAGATCAAAAGCTATGAAGAAGAAGATTCAAAAAGCGTCAAGGTCTATCAGCCCGGATACCTTTTTGCCGATATCGGCTGGGAATATAACTATTATCCTGCGATTTATGTTGCTTCAAAAGGCGGCGGATGGAAGTCGGCTTTTGCCGTTGACTTTGATCAATTGGATTTCCGTTGGTGGAACTATTACGGTTCGCGTCCTGATCCGGCGCTTGGATTACCCTATCGGCTTGAAGCCTCTCAAAACACCAAGTCATCTTTTGTTGCCTGGAATCTGAATGAAGAGAACAGCCGTATGATTATGCGCGGCTTCTTCCTTTATGAAAAGAACTCCGACTCGGATGAGAAGATTCTTCACTCCGGCGTGGGTATTGAAGAAGGCGATATTATTGAGGCCGCCGCCCGTATCTATAATTTATCTCTTTCTCAAGAAACGGGATCTTTCGATGTGCGTTTTGAGGCGCAGATGCTTGATACCCGGACTGGAATGGAAGTTGATGACGAACGCGAAATCATCGGTACGGCAACGGTTCAACATTTGGATCCGCTTGAAATGCAGTTGGTTTCTGTTGATTGGGATACGACAGGCTTTGGGTTGGCCGAAAGCAGTTTCAATACATGGCGTATCTATGTGATCGTTGATCCCGATAACCAAGTTTTCAATGAAATCCACGAATGGAAAGATGAAGCCCATGTGGGTGTGGACGGTTGGACAGATGATGAGGGGCGGCTTTATCATGGAAATAACGAAGGCTATTTCCCTCGCAATAATGGATATTTTGTCGGCAAAATGCTGAATCAGAAATCCAAGGCCGCTACGCTTCCTGATGCGTCAAATCATCCAATTGTGCCGCATGCCGCGCTGCATGAAGAGTCATTGGCGATTGAGTATGAGCAGGGCATTGTGACCGGTGGGGAAATACGAGTCCCACTTGGCGGCAAATACCGACTGCGGACACATATTACCTTCGATGGTTCCTATCACCCCAAAACCGGCTATATCATGTTCCACGATCAGAATCCGGAAAGCACGAATGAGGTGTTTTCGGTAGAGATCGTCCGTGGACTCATGACCGATAACTACATTTGGACAACATGGACGCCAAAAGAAGCCGGAGAATACGAACTTTGGGCGGTTTTTTTGGAGCATTCGGATGATCCCAAACAAGGCGATGCTCAGGATTTCTTACAGGTCACTGTTTATGATCCTGAGGACACGAATGTCGCGGACTGGCCTTTGCATTGATAACCGGATGTCAGATGCATCTCGGTTCATGACACGAATTGGTGGCTAAAGTACTATTCGGTCGGCTGGTTTATCTTGCGGACATACGCATCGATATCGAACTTGCGGCGCAGCCCTGCATCATTCATATAGCGTACGATGCCGAAAATATCCCGCTCGGTCCAAGGTCTGTCGTGTTTCCCGAAACACCAGGCCACACCGGCAAATGAATTCGGATCGCGGCCGTCAAGAAAGTATTTGTTGTTGAAATAAAGAACTCTATTGAATGCGGTTTGCGGATTGGGGCTCCATTCGATTATTTTTTTCCCCCAATACATCCGCATGTAATTGGCCATCTTACCGGTGACACGCATCTCACGCATCGCCGCATTCCAATAGGGATCGTGTGTCTGAGCGGTTTCTAGCCGGCTTCGTGTATAAATATAGTCGCGTGGATCTTTTGCATGTCGAGCCAGGGTGCTTCTGACCCAACCCGGCAGGCAAAGATAAGAATCATAATTCTCATTATAATAGACAAAGTTGATACTTAACTCGCGGCGGACGATTAGCTCTTCCAGAAAAGCATCTTTTGACGGCTTTTTCTTTCCTCGTGCCTTCTTTACTTCTAGCGCAACAGTCAATGGCGACATCTGCCCGAAGTGAAGATAGGGACTAAGATTCGATTGAAGCCCCAAACTCGGGTCGTTACGCGAATCCGCATAATCGTTTAATTTCGAGTTAATAAAATCAGCAAGCCATTGTTTCGCCTGTCGTGTGCCTCCCTTGTAAAAAGATTGGGCCGGGGCACTTCGGTCAATCTTTAACTTTCTGAGAATTCCCTCGATATCCTGCAAATCAAGACCTTCGGAGATCAATCCCAGTGACTTTTTGTTTACTTTGCGTTGTTGTAGCGGCACAAGAAAACGGTCCTGCTGTTTAGCGAGTTTGCGGCGCAATGTTGCCGCAGAATATTCTTCTTTATGAGAAGCTGTTTCGACCGGGACGATAATATCGGATTCTACTTCATAAACAGGGCAGGGAGCCTTATGTGCAACGGCCCGGCGCCACTTCCTTTGTATGCGTGTGTATCCGCTGTCTGTTACGACAACGCAAGCCTGCTCCGCGAATTTCAATGCGGCGCGATCAGGTGAGTCGTGCAGGATGCTGAACTCAATGCCTCGCTTATGTAAGGCATGCTGAGTCTCCGCCAATCCCTCGAGCATGAAAGCGTAATGACGAAGGTTGGCATCGGGGAAATCATCGGTTAGGCCAAAAATGGCAACCACCGGGACTGCTTTCTGATTTGCCATATCGATAGCAAATTCCAGGGCGTGATTATCCTCGGCTCGTTGTGAAGCCTGCATCCAATAGAGGACATATTGACCTGCTTTTTCCTGGCACTGATTCAGAAGATGAATTCGTTCGGTATGGATCATGGCCGTTTCCTCAGTTCTCTTTGCTATTGACAAAATTAAACCTAGAACAAGGCCATGGCTAGTTCACCCGCTCCAATGAATCAATTCATCATCAATGACAACATCAAACGATTCTTGCCGAAATTATAAGTGCCGCTTGGACTGAAAATCAGCGCGGAAATATCCGTTTCTAGCGTAGTGACCAATCACCGACGCCGGTTTCGGATGTCTGCAGGATTTCCACCTCATCCAATAACACACCCCAACCGAAATTCCCAACGGTCTCGAAACGGATTCGGTAGGATTCGCTCAAATCCGGTAATTCCAGAACTTGATGTATCCATTCGGTCACATTACTCATGTATTCCGCACCGGGCAACAAAATCCATTCTCCATCCGGTGAACTCTGATAATACACACGCAACTCATCCTGGTCGTCTCCCCAAGCGGGTTGAGCGTAGTAGAATGACAGATAAGCCGTATCGAATTGACTCAGACAGAAAGATTGAGATGTGGCATAAGAAAAAATACCGATTTCTTCTGTGTAATCATCTTCAAATTCGTACCGTGGGTCAAATGAAAAAATACTGTTTTGCTTTCCGTTAAATGCCGAACTTGGATTTTGTTTCGGCATTAAATTACCATTGGCGTTATACCAACTATAACTATGATCGAAATACATTTCGCCGTTATGTGAATAAGAAATTCGAAAATGTGGATTGTCCTCGTTCGCTTCAAATCCGTTGCGAAAGATATTTTTTGATGATTTAAATATTGCCTCATCCGAACTTGCGGAAGCGATCCCATTGTTCATCGTCCATCTGTAATAATAAGTGGTATCGGGAAGAAGGTTGTCGATATCCAAAGTGATTTCTTGATCGCGCAGTAATGGCGAAACCGATTTGATATTTCCGTATTCAGGTGTTTCACCGTATTCGAGATATACATTTGTTGGCAGATTGTTGGTTTCAAACGCGCCGATAAATGTCGTCTGTAAATAGTTATCCCGTACAACAGGACGATCCGTTTCGACCGAAGGCTCCTTAAGCGTGAATGAATCCGGCAAGCCTTCAATATCATCCTCACCATCTTCCTGATTGACGATAACCAGACGATAGTCATACGTGTGTCCGGAAACCAATCCGTTAACGTTTTCTGTTGCGCGGTAAATGCTTTGGCCGCTTGAATAGGAGATTGTCTTCGTTTCTGTTTTCTGATTGAACGTTTCATCCTTTCCGTATTCAAAATAATAAGAAACGGCGGCTCCGCCCGTTTTGACATAACCCGAGAAGGTTGCATAATCCTCGCCGGCATCTTCTACTCCCGTTGTATATGCGTGGATAGACGATTCATCCAAATACAACACACAAGGATACAAATTAACTCTGGCCGATTTGTAGCGGATGCGCATATACCCATCCTCACCCCATTCGGTTCCCCAACTGTTTCGCAGTATCCAGCAGCCGCCCCCGCCTTCCGGTGGATGATCATCCCACCCGACCAGAGAGATGGCGTGGTTCGCAGATGAATAATAATAAGGGGTGGCATTCGGCTCCGTACACGTATCCTCATAAACGCCGCCTGCGTAATTATAAAACGCATTGGTGACATAGATGGCGGTAACGACACATCCATATTTCAGTATGGCCGCTTTGATCGCATCGGTTGTGTCTTCATCATTGGGAGTGAATACACGAAACCAATTGTCCACATAAATACGAGGATAAGATTTAGATTTTTCACTATAGTCATCGCCCGGGTAGATGTCCTGATATGGAAAGTCTTTTTCAAAACAAGTTCCTTCCAATCCGGTTCCTAAACCGAACTTGGTAAGCGCTGTCAAGTTGTAAAAATCTACGTTGGCCCCAATCCATCCTGAGAAATATTCGGAGTAATCATCAACTTGCCCGAGAGTCCAAGACACATACGATTCGGATAGATCGATGCAGTTTTCATCCGTTAAATTTGCATGGATGTTGAAAACCGATTCCGCCGCAGCGTTACCCGCGAACATTCCGCAGGTTCCTGCTTGCATCTGATCGCGTATTGGGCCGATATAGGATTTCCCATCGATGTTACGCCAATCGAATGATTCAGGCAATTCTTCGGGAATGTCTATTGTTCTGATATTGAGCGATTTGCTTTTTAAATTGGTTCCACTTTCGACTGGAAAGAGTCCTGGAACGAAGTAACTTCTGCCCACTTCTGTTTCGTAATCGCGGACTTGAAATGAATATCCATTTTGTTTGATTTTTTCGCGAATTGTGCGGATGTCGTCATCCGCTTCAAAAGGCATAAGTGTTTGTGACCAAGACAAGCCGACAGCAAACATCACTAACAAACATAGAGCATAACGAATCCAAGTATTCATATTCACAGTATCCTTATAAAAAAAGATATTTTTGGGCGGAATTTCCCATTTGAACGAAAAAAGCCTATTTTAGAATCCCATTCAAATTGCCAATACAATAATGCAGCAAGTCAAGCATCCTTCCGGAAATCCTACATTTTGAAGATAAAGGAGGCGATTTCATCCAGTAATTCAACCTAATGCATACAACTTTTCCAGGGCAGTTATAAATCCTCTAATATTTCGATGCTTGATCCTGAACCATTACACCGGAATTAGTTTGAGCCGGTGAATCTTCTTAAGAATCCTCTCAAAAAGTCCTCATGGCGCCGCTGCTTATGGTATTTGGACGGTCAAAATGTCACGTGTGTGATACGGCCTTTGCCCCGATCTTGATGAGTTTCTTCAAATGAGTTATTGGTGACAAATGCTTTATCGATACCACGATTTCGTTCGATAGAATGAATGATATTGAACCACCGGTTTACAATTCTGGAATAGCAAGAAATGATTCCATAAACGGAACGTTTGCTTTACCAAGACTCGATTCATCAACTTCGAATATTGAAAAACTCATCCAAGGCTCTGCCAATGAGAATACTCTTGATATCAGTATACCAACTTTTTCAATCTCTCTGGGGTATCCGGAATAGAGCCAAGGTCTTGACGATGGTATCCATATCCGTCTGTATGTGGGCTGTGTTGGATTGGATAGGCGCATTTTGAAGATTCGGAACTGCAGTGGCGGTCAGAATTCACCAAACGGTTGTCTCCCTCCGTACGTGTGATTCCTTACTGGGGTTAAAGAGGATTTACACTATGGTGTGTGAAGATATCTCCACCCAATTCGCACATGCGTCAGATAGAAGCGGAAGACTTCTTCTCCGGTGGCCTCCCTTTTCGGCATAATCCTGTGAAAAGTCTTTGGGCGGATGCTTGCCGTAACATTTGTAAGCGGTATTATTTTGTGTATAAGGGGCATATTTCCATGCCCTGTGTTTTTACGAGCCAGGCCAAAAGAGGAGAAGCCTTCCAACGGCTTTCTGGGCATGAATCGTATTGATTTTCTTCGCTGCCAACTCGCAGACTTCTATGGCGGCAAATTGCACATTACAGGGTCAAAAAGTGGCTTGAGTAAATCGCATACAGTCAATCGAAGGGGTGCTTTTTTCCTCTTGATAAGAGCACGCCTGCCATTCTGGCATTACAATCCGTGCTTTTGCGGTTGTTTCCCTGACAAAGAACGCTATAATTTATACAGTCCTATGGAAGGTGTTGGTGCGGGTTTTTTTGTGCTTTTCATGGGACTTGACGAACCTCGTGGAATGAAGCGCATGCAGACGTTTCACCACGCGAGGAGGGAAATTGCCGGAGACATACCACCGAATCATTTGGGGGTGATCTTGCGGCCAAAAACAAGGGATTACCATAATGCAAAAGTACAGAGGTTTTACGCTTATTGAGTTGCTGATTGTTGTTGCAATCATTGGAATCTTGGCGGCTATCGCCGTCCCTAATTTTCTGAACGCGCAAATCCGGGCGAAAGTTGCACGTAGCATTTCTGATTTGCGCAATCTTGATGACCAGAATTTTCTCCGTAAGAATGATACAGGGCGTTGGTTGATTGATGGAAATGACTCCGGCGATCCGATCTCTAAAGAGAAATGCACTCTGGAAAATACATCAATGTGGGGTGTACCCCCCACACAAGCTGGGATTAAAGACCTTATTGGTGATTTTCGGTACTACAGCGGCCACATTTGGCAGCAACTTACAACACCTATTAATTATATGGGCTCTATCCCCACTGAACCGTTTTCACGCGGGATGTTTTATGGTTTTGACGACATTAACTGCTCGAATGGGATTGGAATGGTCTATTTTATGACTGCATCAGGACCTGATAAGGATATCGGCGAGTGGCGCGGTCCGACAGGCATGGCCGTGCTTTACGAGCCGTCGAATGGCCTTAATTCCGATGGAGATATCACGCGTTGCCGTATTCTGAAAGGCGACGGCGGTGAACTGGTCAATCGACTCGGTTACCGTATCTGCAGCTAATTTATTGCCATCGGTTTAACAGTAATTTCTAAACGCCCGCGCTCCGGTCAGGAGCTCGGGCGTTTTTCTTTATAATAACCATCCTCTCACAAAGCGCCGTCTATAGCTAACTGTGGTAATGGCTCAGATTGTCTAAAA
>CAXXSM010000049.1:0-18742 GCA_963663405.2 bacterium
GTTTTCGCACCGTGATGGTGTATGTATTATTGAAGCCAAACGGCGGGAGCCATTCGCAATGAAATTGTTTCCGGTATTCCTGTTGAACGGTTTGGAAAATCACTTCGGTATTCTTAACAGAACTCTTATTAAGAATCGTCATGAACGCCGTTCCCGTATATTCGGGATAGAGATCGATCTCTCCACTGACCAACGCTTGGTGACAGATCATTGTGCCGCCTAGATTGAACATGCGTTCGACTGGCAGGTCCGTATTCTCTTCAATCAACTGAGCCATGATTTCAGCGAGAATAATCTGCTCCGTGAAATTCTTGCAACCGATGACGATCGATTCACCGCGTTCACTTTTCCCGCATTGCGTCATCACAAAGAGAAGACACAGCCCAATAAACACAGAAACACATTTCAAATAAATAGTACTGTTTTTCTTAGTCATGATTCTGTTTCCAAGACAGGCGCCGTTCAATGAAACCAATCCCCGCGTCAATCGCGATCGCCAAAAGTCCAGCCGGAATCGCGCCGAGAAGGATAAGCCGCGTATTGTTCATAGCGAGTCCACGATTGATGAAATCCCCCAATCCTCCCGCGCCGATGAAAGCCGAAAGGGTGGCGATTCCCACGCAGATCACCGCCGCTGTCCGGATCCCCGCGACAATCACGGGTATCGCAAGCGGTAACTCGATTAACCGCAGCCGCTGCGAGTCCGAGAATCCCAATCCCGCCGCCGCTTCCAGCACAAACGCGTCAATTTCCGCGATCCCAATGTAGGTATTCCGCACAATGGGCAACAAGGCGTACAAAAGGAGAGCGATAATCGCAGGGGTCACTCCAATTCCAAAGAAGGGCAATAACAACGCCAATAACGCCAAACTGGAATGGTTTGGATAACGCCGGTAATCGTAAAAATCACATTTCGAATCCAGCCATATCGGGATGCGGCGATCCCCAAAGGGATTCCATTAGAATCGCCCCCACAACGGCGGCGCCGGTTAACAAAACATGTTCACCCGTTTTTTCCCATAATTGAGGCAATCGATCGATTAAAAACGGCCAGAAAGAATCATTCATGCTTTACAGTCTTGAACCAAGCGCAGCTGGTTGATGGGTTTTTCAAATAAATCCCGGACAAACGAAGTTGCGGGAGCCTGTAACAACTCGCTGGGAGGAGCGGCTTGCTCAATGCGCCCTTGATTCATCACGGCGATACGATCGGCGATCATCAGCGCTTCGAAGAGATCATGTGTCACAAAGACAATCGTTTTGGTGACACGGCGCCGGATGCGGATCAATTCCTGCTGCAATACATCCCGTGTGATCGCGTCCAATGCGCCGAACGGTTCATCCATCAGCAAATAGTCTGGATCGGCGGCCAAGGCGCGCGCGACGCCAACCCGCTGTTTCTGCCCCCCCGACAGTTCATGAGGATACCGCATGGCGAAATCCGCAGGATTGAGCCCCACTAGTTCAAGCAGTTCTACTGCTTTTTGATTCCGTTCTTTGAGAGAATGCCCAAGAAGCCGGAGGACAATGGTCACGTTCTGCTCAATAGTCAAATGGGGAAATAGACCGATCCCCTGGAAGACATACCCAATGGAGCGCCTCAATTCAACGGGATCCATCGCCGCCGTATCGCGTCCATCGATCTCAATCGAACCGGCGGTCGGTTGAATCAATCGATTGATCATCTTGAGAGTTGTAGTTTTTCCACAACCCGACAGACCGAGTAAAACAAGAGTCTCCCCTTTTTGAATTTCGAGAGAGAGATCATGAACGACAAAATTTTGTCCTTCATCAAAGGACTTGGAGACATTTGAAAAACGGATCATCGATTACACAATCAATGCAAGGTTTCGTACCACGTTCGTGGTAAATCTTTATTTTTCTGGCCAATCACGGCGTAATAATAGAGAGGCTTATGTTCGATCGAGAGGCGGTGCTGATATTTTTCCTGGGCTGTGATCGTAAGAATTCCTTCATCCATCATGCGGCGGATTAAATTCGAGAAGCCGGAATTGTCATCTGGGCCGAGAAACTGATCTTTGATGTTGAAGGCGATCCAGCCATTTTCCTCAATGAGATTAAACGCTTTCGCAAACGCCAAGGGAGGCAGATCGCCGAATCCCAACGCGGCGACTGAGACGAGGCTGTTTAATCGCTGCCGCAGAATCGCTTCTTCAATATCCTCCGGCATATCGGTTAGATCCAGAGCGTAGTATTTATCATACACAGCAGGGCGATCGCGATACGCGGCGAGTTTGGCTTCAATTAAAATATCAACACCGACGATCTTATCCACTCCCAAATCGTTCAGTTCTTCTCCTACCATGCCGTTCCCCGCGCCGATTTCGAACACGGACAATTCGGAGGGAGGCGTATTCTGTTTTTCAATTTCGTGAATCAATCGTTTACAGACTACTTTGGGAGAACAGCAGCCTAAATGTTCGTAGAATATCTTTTCATACAGGCCGGGAATCGAGAACACTTCATCGTAGTCATGAAATCGGATCCGTTTTTCCACGCCATCCATCGTGATGACACAATACTCTTGATCCTGGGTATACGATTTTTCGGTTTTAGGAAATTTGATCTCAATCTCATCGCTGACAGTAAAAAGCGGGACGATGTCGGCGTCATTTGCACTCTTTGAACTCATGATTTAGAAACTCCTTATGTTAGGATTGAATAAGATTTATTCGTGCACAAAATATTAAACTAAAAAATTTTGGGGTTAATCAGACCTCTTCATCAGACGGTTGATCAATCGGACCTGAAATGAGAATGGGTGACGCTTCGATTTCTTTTGCTTCCATCATGGAAGCAATCCGTTGAAGTGTCGAAAGCAATGAATTCTGTTCCCATTCTTCAAGTTTATTGAACTCATTAATAAATCGCTCTTGTAATAAAGAAGGGGCATTGCTCAGCATTTCCTGCCCCCATGATGTCAGATTCACAACCAACTGTCTTTTGTCTTGTTCGTTTCGTTTCTTTTCTATATATCCACGTTTTTCCAATCGTTTAATAATCTCAGTCGTAGTAGCATTGCTAAGATTGATACGCTTGGCGATTTCGTTTAGTGGAAGATCCCCTTTGCGATTCAGTTCATTCATTAAAAGCAGCTGCGGTCCAGTAATTCCGTAATTCCGGATTAAATCTTTTGAATGAAGATCAATCGCCCGCATGATTCTCCAGATCGCGATAAGAACCTTTTCAGAAAGCCGATCATTTGTCCGTTCCATGTTTTTATACCCGTTTCACATATCTATTATAAATAGTTTGTACACGAAATATAGGGGTATAGAAATTTTATAAATTGATCATACGTTGACGCGGTCATCAAGCAAGATTAGGAATTATGATTGGAGAGTAAAAATCTGTTTCTGACTCATCTCACGAGCCTATATGGTTATTATCGGTTACCCGATATCTAAATATTAAATCAATAAATACAGGAATCGTACAAAGATGATTTCTTAATCTCTATATCCTTATTAATGTAACGTTTAGTTATGTCTTCTACGACTTCGGCGAACCAATTTGGTGAAGTAGGCGATATAATGACAGAATGAATTATATCCGTTATTTTGACGTCAACGATCATTTCTTCTAGAGAATTATCCCAATCGATTTTACCTTCGCTGCTAGGTATATTATGGATTAATACTCGAACTTCTTTTTCATGGGAAAAACTCATTCTTTTATGTAAAAAGGAATTAAAAACTATACTTGGATTGATAACGCCTTTGTCGTAGTCTAAATAATTAATCCTACCTATATAGAATGGAAGATCATATAGGAGAGATGCTTTTAATCTAGATACTGTCGATGTAATTGCAATAGCTGTACCTTGTTCACCATATAAGTCCCACATTGCGGCGGATTCGAATTCATTTTCATGCCAACAATTTATAAACATCCCCTTTTTCATATCTGGATAGAAATCCAGTAATATCTGCGGAATATTCGAGTCTTTTGAACCATAATATTCAGCACATTCTACAGATTTATAAAAGTCAACTACGGGTTTAGTCAAAACTCCTTCCCATGGATCACGGAATTTGTCTGATCGGCAGAAATAAAGTTGTGATTTCGTAACAAGAAAATAAAAACTTATCAAGTGATAGGTATCTCCAGAGTAGTACATCATCATCCGGAGTCTCAAAAGATTCATGTTCTTCGTAGGGCATAATAATTACACCTTAATTAAAATTATTTTTACCCTTTCGCTTCAATTTTTTTCCATGAATCTCTCAGCGGAACGGTCCGGTTGAAGACGGGATGATCTAGAGTGGAATCTGGATCTTTACAGAAATATCCCAGGCGTTCGAACTGGCAACGATAGCCAGGTTTCTACTGACGCAAGGCTTGGTTCTAGGTAGCACTCATGGATCACAGTCATTGAATCAGGATTGATGTTATCCTTCCAATCCTGGCCTTTTTCGACATCGTAGGGATCTTCTTTGGAAAAGAGATATTCGTAAAGGCGCGCTTCGGCTTTAACGGCATGTTTGGCGGACAACCCAGTGGAGCGTTCCCTTCACTTTACGCCCATCCGGGGCGTCGCCTCCCCGCGTCGCAGGATCGTAGGTACAACGGAGTTCAATAATTTCCCCGTTCTCGTTTTTAACCGCTTCCTGACAGGTGATGAAATACGCATAGCGGAGCCGCACTTCCCGGCCAGGCGCCAAACGGAAGAATTTACGGGGAGGATTTTCCATGAAATCACTCCGCTCAATATACAATTCTCTAGAGAATGGAACGTTCCGCATCCCTGCCGATTCGTCTTCAGGATTGTTGATCGCGTCCAGTTCCTCTTCCTGATCTTCTGGATAGTTGGTAATGACAACTTTGAGAGGATCTAAGACCGCCATCACGCGGGGAGCCGTTTTGTTGAGATGTTCGCGGAGGCAGTGTTCGAGCTGCTGGATTTCAACGACGCCGTCGCTTTTGCTGATACCGATTCGCCGGCAGAATTCTCGCATCGCTTCCGGTGTGAACCCCCGGCGCCGCATCCCGCAAAGCGTAGGCAAGCGGGGATCATCCCAACCTGACACATACCCCCCTTCGATGAGTTCCCGCAGCCAGCGTTTGCTCAAGACGGTATATGTGAGATTCAACCGGCCGAACTCGTATTGCCGGGGATGGTAGACTTCCAGCGCGTCAAGAAAACCAGTCGTATAACGGGCGATGATTCTCAAAACCAATATCACAAATCGAATGCGTGATTCCTTCGATTGAATCAGATTGCCCCATGCGTCCAATCATACATGGGGTAAATCACCCATTCGTTCCCTGTACGATAGTGTTCGGCCCGCATGATTCGATACATGACTGGATCACGCATATTCAGATTTGGATGGGCCATGTCGATTTTCGCCCGAAGCGTTTTTGAACCATTCGGAAATTCACCCGCGCGCATTCGTTCAAAAAGATCAAGATTCTCTTCAACCGAACGGTTCCTGTACGGGCTATCCTTGCCAGGAGGGGTTTCGCGTTTTCCATCATCTGTGAATACCGTGGTTCCGCGATACTCCCGGATTTCATCCTCATTCAAGTCACAAACATATGCTTTTCCCTTTTTAATCAAATCAACCGCCCCATTCAAACAATTGGCCGAAATAGTCTGAGGCGTAGAACAACCGGTCTTCCCAATCAAATCCGAGCCAACGGATATCCTCTTGGATCGCATCGACGAATTCCGTTTTCTCCTTGGTTGGATTGGTGTCATCAAAGCGGAGGTTATAAAGACCGCCGAATTCCTCCGCCGCGCCAAACGTGAGACAGATCGCTTTGGCGTGGCCGATATGCAAGTAGCCGTTCGGATTCACGGAGGAAAGCGGGTATGGACACGTTCGCATTTGCCGTCTTTCAGATCTTTCGCGATGATCTCGCGGATAAAGTCAGTCGGTTGAGGTGTTGCGTTTTCTGGCATTCAAGCGCTCCAATATAGTAAAGATTAATGATATGGTTCTATCGATTCCTATTGGTTTTAATACGGACCAGCCTGTTTTCGTTCGTCAGCCAGCGGCGCGGGGGGAAAGCGGCTTGGTTTGGGGAATTCTATTCGACGACTTTCATGAGTTTATCCATATCGGCATTCGATACCCGGATCGTGGTTGGACCGGAGCCGGACAACCGTTCCAAATCCCAACCATTTCCCACAAGACCGGTCACGCGATACCGGGCGCCATGACAAATAGCATCCACGCTCCTTCTCGATACGGAGGACGTTTCTTTAACATCTCGAACAAACTCAACAACGTTACCTATAGAACAAAATAACTCGCGCATAACCGGCCCCCTCACCAGAATCCTGCTGGATAGATTCCAAGCGAAGATCAAGCCATTATTTCATTCAATCGGACAATATAAATCGAGGATAATCTCCTTTTCGGAAGCGCGGGGATCATGGACTTTTTCTAGTTCGTGAACGTTGCGCCATTGGTATTGGCATTGGTCCGATTGGACCCATTTCCACAATTTCATCCATGTGTCTCCCACTTGCGAAAGATCCCGGCATGTCGTTACAGCGTACAATCCCCCGGGAAAACTCTTTTGCTTCCACCTTGACCACCCACCTCGATCTCCGGACCGATTTGGATCCAAAATTCGTAGCCATACTCCTTTTTACCGGGTGAAGGCTGTGGATTGTTAAATCCGAAGACTGGATGGTTCTCTGCATCATCGAGCAGTCCTATTGGTTCAGCCCATGCGCAGAGTATCTTCCATGCGTCATTTTCCGGACTCTCACTAACAACCCGCGCGCTGGCTACGCGCATCGGTTTCAACTCCACAATTCGCACATCTAACTCGGTCATCCGAAACTCCCACTCTCAGTTTATAACAGAACTGGTATTCCACCATTTCAAAACAGGATCTTACTGATAGAGGAACTATCGTCTTCACAAGTCAAATGAATATAATACAAAGCTAGATAGTACTAAATTCTGTAGTATCCTGAAGATATTATTACGTTATCGGCATAGCGCCGATTTGTCCTTATTGATTGTAATGGGGAGAGATTATAGTATCAGCCGAGTTTCGATTCTATAACTGCCACAAAAGCAGTCTCTCTACGAGATCAGTATAGCCTTTCGAAAGAGAATCAAGAAGTCAACAATCATCTAGAAAAGGAGTATAAACAATCCCGAACTGTTGTTTTTTATTCAACGCCATTATCGATAATGATTAGAAAATAATTGGCATTGGATGACACGGAAACCACTTCCCAGCCATCTTCTAAATGATCATTCAGATATTTCACCGGTTTCGCGTATTCAGATTTATCCATTGGAAGATGATCTGGATACACAACAATACATTTCTGCATTTTCTCTCCCTTCTTTCCATAGTGTCTATAACATCAGTCATAGAACATCCAATCAGCGACAGGTGTTGTATAATCGTATTCATACGCGCCGATATCAGGCGCAGGGCCGGAAGGACGAATGATTCCTTCGATATCGATCAAAATATCCGTCACCATTCCGCGATCGATCAAGGGCGATCCCCATAATGGACGTACGTCTCCCCGTTTCGATACTGGGAAAACAATGGTTCAAGCGAAAAATTGGTCTCATCCGTGTATACAGGAACCGTTTGCAGGTCTGAATAACGGATCTTCAAGATTGATTTTGGATCCGTCGCCACTGGAACGGGTGTATCCCAGATTACACAGTTTGTCACCCCGCGCGGCGCCTCCTCCCTGGCCTGGATTTTTTTCATACGCATGAATCCCCCGTCGCGCAGGAAACAATTGTGTTGTGGATCAACTCCGGCTGGCAGGTGTCCCTTGACTGCGACAGCCGTGTTCGTGTTCATTATCACATTATTGTACACGAGTGGTGTACTAGGTCCCTCCAAAGAAATAGCCTTGTCCGCGCAATCCACCAACCGGTTTCCTTCGATGACAGCAGACGCGAAACCAAGATCAATTCCATCATCTTCTGAACCAACAATCGTATTTCCCCGGATGATTGAAGGTCGGTTCAATTCGTAATCAAAATCGATCGCATCGGCATATCCACGTATATTCTCAAACCAGTTATTTTCTACGAGGGCGTACGACTCCATGCAATGAACCGCCTCTCCCATTTCTCGAAACTGATTATTACGCAGCGTCAATTCCGCTTTGTGAGTATCGATCCCCCGCGTGTTTTTCGAAGAGGCACTGTTCAATAAAGGCGAAGCTGTAATGAACCGTCACTCCTCCAGGATAAGTGATTTCGCGGAAAATCCCACCTTCCGCATGCTGGAAGTGCGCGTTTGAAATCCGGGCGATTGTATCCGCGCCTTCTATATAGATCCCACCCCAATTCGTTTCCGCCTCTAGAGAGTCAAAAATCACTGGTTCTTCTTCCGTTCCCGCAACCTGAAGCGAACCAAAAACTACAATCGCCGTTTGAGAGGCCAGCAACACAGAGACGCCCGGTTCAATCGTCAAAGAGGAGCCCGCGTGGAATGATTAAGTTATTCGTCAATATGATCGGACTCTGTTCACGGTCCCATACAATATCACCACAGATTTCCACACCATCTTGAGGAGGATCTTCTTGATGATAGACCCATAAACCACTCTTCCTCCCGCACAATCTCATCCTCGTCAAAGCGCCTCAATGTGAAAGCAGTTCCTTCCTGTCTGCAAAATCCCATCATAATTCCATTCCGCGAGCCAGGGGATGTACTCTATGAATTTACCATTAATTCGAACATATTTAGTATGCAGCGCGTCTGACTGTCCTTTTAATCGTATACCACCGATTCCATTCAAAGTGGCGTCTAATTGCGCGGCAAGACTGAAATCGGAACTAGAGGGCTGCGCGTTTAATCCAACTAGCGCGAGCGTATTTTTTCCAGAGCCAAGATAGAACGCGGGGGTTTGAATCAATGTATTCATTGATCTCGTCGTCCGCTTCATGACTTTCTGTGGCCAAAGAATCGAATTGAATTTCGTCAGGCGCATTGAAACGAGCGATTTCAAATCCGTTTAAATAGGCGGCGAAACCATCATCCACAACAACGGACAATTTCAAATTATAAAACTCAAACGGATCGGTCACATCAAAACTGTTCCGGATATAGACACTGGTGTAATTCCCCGGCATATCATTAAGGATAGTAAAAATCATCATCATCACCCATACCCAAAAACCACCCTGGCCCTTCTTCCCATTCGTCATCGATAAATTGCGGCAGAGTCCATTCGAACACACCTTCCGAAGGCGCGCTTTTTCCACGGAAGAAGCGCCAATCCCCCCGCTGGATCGACGAGAGTGATCGTCTCACCAACGTCTTTATCGAACTCGCTGATCGAAAGTGTTAATGGAATGTTTTGCAAATTCAAATCCCGCAATTGGCGAAACATGTTTTTCAAATATTCCATGCGGTCTGGGGTGGAAATCGGCGCGGCGCGGTCGATGATCGTATCGACAAGTTCCGGCGTCAACTCAACGGTCAAAATGGTATACAACTCCTGATAGTAAAAAACGGGCCGAATTCAGGATGACGCAGCAACCGCTGAACGGCCGGTGTGCCATGATGGTGAATCGGTTGGTATGGCTCTCGGATCACGGAATCGAGATCCCATGGGGATCAGATAAAACCGGTCATCCTTTGGATAACGATAAATATAATAATCGTCCCCCCGTTCGAGAGACAGACCGCCCTCAATATCATTCAGCGCTTGTTTGAGAGCGAACCACCGAATCCATTGCCGCGCATGAATTCGCGTTTCAACCGCATCTGGGAACTGCTCATCCGTAGTGTTGGAGAACACATCGCACAGGCGGATGATATCCGTATAATCGTTTTCTAATTGATTGGTCTCTTTGATGTAGTGATAGATATACTGGTTTGAATCTTCCCCACGGTAATCCAAGTTCGCCCACTGTTCGCCCCCGGTATAAATTCCCATCGCCATTTCCAAACAGCCGTTCCAACATTTGTTGATTCGCGCGTTCCACTTGGATGTAATGTGGATAAAACGTCCAATTGAACACCAGCGCGATCATTCGTTTCTCCGACGCGGGCATGCGCAGTGTTTTGAAACATTCAAGACCGATGAATTGACGGTCCGGTTCATGACCGTTCAGATTGATCTTTTTCATTGTTCCAAAATACCGTGAATCAGCAAAATTGAGCCGGTAGGATTTTGGCTCCACATGCCGCGATCCCCGTCCCCGGAAACGGATTTTCACATTGTAATAAATGTCATCTCCAAAGACAAAACTGGAATCCAGTTCTACATCGCTCGTCGGATCCCGCGAGCGGAGTTCCATTTCATCCTCTTTCCGCATAATCACGCGGTACAGCGGTAAATCCGTTTCATACTCCGAATTATCGACTAAGTAACAGGCGGTCTGTTTCAACGCGTTCCATGGGAAATATCCATAGACGCTTCCCTCTCCCACCGCTTCGATATAAAATTCCACCGTCGAACCATGCGGTAAAGGCGGCGCCTGTCCTCCATATACACCATCACCAGCCAACCCGTCGCTATGTTTACCGTCGTCAAACATTTCAGCGGGTATGAAAGTCTCCTCCGATTCCTCTTTATAAAAAAGAAAGACTTCTTCGACGTTTTTGTTGAAAACGATTCGGCACGTGATTTGGACAGTTTCGTTTGAGTTTGGTATCACTGGATTTTGACTGATATCCGCGACAATGGGGAATGGTTGGTCGATCAAAATCGTATTGACGGCGCCCGGTGTGCCTCCATCAATCTCCGCGCGCCAACTTTGAGGATAGCTGGAGGGCATATTCGGATGAATGCGCGCCAGGGACGCCCCAAAACCATCGGCCGATTTGGGCCAGCCTTCTTCCTCCTTGTATTCCACCCGGTCGGCCAATTCCCCTGCAGTGTTGATTAACTCGAGCGTTTCCCCTTCATTACTCAGAGCCCCTTGGTATCCCCCCAACACACGAGCCTCTCCATAGCGCTGAAAAAACGCTTCGGGCGAGGGAGAGAGAATTAAATAGGCGCCGGTTTCGAGAATGGTATCCACCGGAAATGTATACTCCACTCCATCCGTGAATGTCCAGCCGGATAGATCGGCGGCCTCCGGTCCCGCGTTATAAAACTCTATGTATTCTTCCGCCTCATTCAACGAAGATGGGTGATACATGATCTCATTGATCACGACTTGGCAATGAACCGATAAGGGTATCCCAAAATAAAGCGATCAAATACCCCAAGAAATGAATAGATTTAAAAAAAACACTATATGTTTTCATACGTTTTATCTGCGTTCTTTCAAAATGAAGGTTTTATGAATTCAATACTATCATAAAAAAGAAATTCAAGTTCCAATATCGTTTGTTCTTCTCATTTCTCAACCGTCTTCATCAACCGTACAATCACAGATTGAGATATTATCCGGTTCGGTTACTCTGTACAGTATATCACGGTGGCGGTTTATCCGCCGTAAAATGATTATTGTTGACGATCACTTTATCAATTCACCTATCATAGGGTATAGTATTCTTCTTCGTCTTTACACTGTTACATCTTGTATTAAAACCTTATGACTTAGGAGGTTTTCATGAGACCGATCATTGTTTTCACGCTGGCTTATCTTTTTATCCCGTTATTTGCTTTAACCGGCTTATCAGAGGAGAATGCCAAGATGCTGACTGGTCAATTTCAATCGTTTGAAACTCCATTGCCCTTCCAATTCGAAAGCATGGGAAGAACAAAAACCCCACAATCCGAAAAAAACTGCGCGCGCGCTTTTAGGAGATCTTCCGCCTTTGTTCACTCC
Source organism: bacterium (assembly GCA_963663405.2). Taxonomy (GTDB): domain Bacteria; phylum Hinthialibacterota; class Hinthialibacteria; order Hinthialibacterales; family Hinthialibacteraceae. The sequence goes on from CAXXSM010000049.1 coordinate 11,757, forward strand.
AAATCCCCGCGTGATCGACACAAAAGACTGCGGCGCTTATACGTTGGAGAAGTTCACATTTGACAACGGCGCTGGACATACCGTATATGGATATTTCGTCCTCCCCGCTGGACGAACCGAACCGGGACCGGCCATTCTCTACAATCATTACCACGGTGGAGAATACGATAACGGGAAAGAGGAAATCCTGAAAAACTGGCCCACGGACATCCCCCCCGCTGAAGCGTTCGCCAAAGCAGGCTACGCCGTACTCGCCATCGACGCGTACGCCTTCGGCGAACGGCAGAACCAGGGACCGGCGGGAGAGCGGGAATCGGGAAGCCGTACGGAATCGGCTTTATTCAAAACCTTCATCTGGCAAGGGAAAACCATGTGGGGCATGATGGTCCGCGATGATCTGCTCGCGTTGAATTACCTTCTCTCCCGTCCAGAAGTCGATCCCGAACGTGTCGGCGCGACCGGAATGAGCATGGGCAGCACCCGGACTTGGTGGCTCGCGGCGCTCGATGAGCGCGTCAAAGCGGCTGTCTGTGTCTGCTGCCTGACTCGCTATCAAGATTTGATCCGGTTGGGGAATGTGAACAGTCACGGTATCTACTATTACGTCCCCAATCTGCTCCAAGAAGGGATCGACATGGAAACGGTCGTAGGTCTTATCGCTCCCCGTCCACTGCTGACTCTCACCGGCGACCAGGACGCGGGCTCTCCCTTAGATGGTGTAAATAAGATTAATCAATTTGTAGCTGGATTATATGAACTTTATGGCGTTCCTCAGCAATTCAAAGGAAACGTGTACCAAGGCGTGGGGCATACCTATACCAAAGAAATGTGGGACGAAACCTTCAACTGGTTTGAAACATACTTAAAAAAATAATGGTCTTCGTACATCCGCTATCCATCCAGCCTTCGTTTCAATACCCACTCGTCATGCTCGCCCCGATCGCGGGGGTGACCGATCGCGCGACGCGGGAGATTGCGCGTTCGTTTGGCTGTCCACTTACGTTCACGGAATTAATCAGCGCGCGGGGGATTTGTGAAATTAATCGTGGAACCAACACGATGCTTAACGAATGCGAAGGCGAACATCCACTCATCGCTCAAGTATTCGGTTGTGAGCCTAAATACCTGCATGACGCCGTGCGTATTCTTGAAGATATGGGCGTGGATGGAATCGATCTGAATCTCGGCTGCCCGGCAAAGAAAGTGTTCAAAAACCGCGGTGGCTGCGCGTTGACTCTTTATCCAGGCGAACTGGTCTATATCATTCAAGCGATGCGCAAGGCCACAGACCTGCATTTTTCAGCGAAAATCCGCGCGGGAGTGGATCTTCTTTCGCTTAATTACCGCCTAATCGGAGATATTCTAGAGGGGGAAGGATGCGACGCGATTATTTTCCATGCGCGAACCCGCAAAATGGGTTTTACCGGCGTAGCGCGGTGGGATTGGATCGCGGATCTGAAAGAGTACTTGACAATCCCCGTTATCGGCAACGGCGATGTTGTGGACGGCCCATCTGCGAAACGGATGCTCGATGAAACCGGATGTGATGGAGTAATGATCGGACGGGCGTCTTATGGAGCCCCGTGGATTTTCCGCGAGGTTCTCCACTATTTAGAAACCGGGGAGCAAATGGAACGGGTACATTTCGAGGAACGTTTTAATATCATGATCCGGCATCTTCAACTCGCGGTGGAATACAAAGGCCCACGGCGGGGCGTGTTGGAAATGAGAAAACAACTGGGATGGTATTTAAAAGGATGCCGCAACGTCCGCCCACTGCGGTATGCGATTAACCGGCAGGAAACACTTGAGAAAGTAATAAACACTCTCCATCTCTGGCGGGAAACTCTAACAGATGACCCGTTTGTTCGCGCGGAGACGGAATCGCAGGAAGTATCCGTCTCCCCCGCTTCCTGATTTCATTCCGTAAAATCCCTGCCCTTACATCTGCTGGTTTCCCACTTACGGCTGGTCGCGAAGACTTGGACTTCATAAGGGCGCATGCGGGTAATTAACGCGCCATTCATTGGAGTGGCGCTTTCCGATGTGTAGAGTTGTTCGAGGCGCCGTCCATTCAATTCATCAAGTCCAGTCACTTCGACTCCCATGTGTTTATAGCTGTCTTCATTGACGAGAATCACTAGCCACTCATCCCCAACTCTTCGAACAATGGCTTTGATTCCACGAGATTCTTCTTCAGGGATTTCAATGAGATTAACCTGAACGTCTTTGACATCCGGCGCGACGAGAAACGGCTGCAAAGCCGCAAGTTCACTTGTCAAAGCGTAGATGGATTCTCGAAACGCGTTCGATTTGAGATAGTGCGATCCCCAATAGAGAATCCCCCTGGCGCCATAAGCGATAACATCATACGCCATGAACCGGGATTCGTTGAAGGTAGGATAAGCGATGTCTGTAACGCCGTAGTAATCGCCCAATTCACTCCATGCAAAAGCTTGTAATACCATCCAGACCGGTTTTCCCTGCCCTGCCATGATCCAACGATCCGTCGCGGGTCCCATTTTGTGAACGCGGCGGTCATTCTTTTTCACGGGATAGATGTCGCAGCCTGTGATATCGACAAAATCCATGTACTGTCTGACGTATAACAGATCGCTTTCCAGCGCCTCATTGATCCAAACCGGCCGGTTTCGATCGTCGAGAGATCGAATCGCCTGAACCGCGTCCCGCATGTTGGGAATGATTGTACGAGCTTTTTCTTTGGCGTATTCGACCGCTGTGTCCGTCTGCTTCCACCAAGCGCCGGAAACTTTATGGATTTTTTGAGTGCGATACAGACTGCTTGCGGCGGTGAAATTCCATACAATTTCATCCGGGCCTTCCCATACGGCCAAGGCGGGATGATGGATCATAGATTTGACTTGCTTCAATAATGAATCACTCGCGCCTTGCTGCAACGAAAGCGGAACCACACCCATCATGCCAACGCCCCCGGCGCGGTCTAGATCCTCCCGGTTGCGGCAGCGCACTAGATTTACACCCGCTTTCGCCATCGTTTGTAAATCCACATCATCTTTGGGCAATTCATAAAATCCAATCGGAAACCAACGTCGGCCATTCTTGATTAAAAAACCATCGCGGGGATCGACGCGTTGATTCAAGACGGGCTTTACATTCTTTTTTGAGAAATGCGCGTCAGCGAAGTCTAGAATCTTATTCCAATAATCGATATTGAGTGTATGAACCGTGTCACGCCGGTATTGCAGGAGTTCGCCAAAATTCTCCCCAACAATCGGTTCGTCTCCCACAACAACGCCATCTCCAACGAGTCCTTCCAAGCCTAAAAATTCATAGACTTGATCCGCCGCTTTTAACGCTCGCAACGCGCTTTCGTAATTCGCCCATGTGTCTTTTAAGCCGGCTGTATCCAAGAGGGGCCGGGGAGCCATCAACGCGATCAATAAATGCTGATCGAAAGGCAGTTGGTCTTCATTATTATTGAATTTCAGAAAATTGTCATTGAACCAATGAGGGAAAGCCTGATTAATCCGTTCCACCGTCTCTTGGTCGTTATTGCGGCTGAGAGCGCAGCCACCTGTGCCGGATTGGTGGGGAACCGCCAAGGCGATACGCTCGTCCAAGGCGGCCGCTAATAAAGCCGTTTTTCCGCGCCGGGAATGGCCGATGACACAGATCCGCTGGTTGTCGATATCGCCGTCTTCGACTAGGTAATCCACACATCGATGCAATCCCCAAGCCCAAGCCGAGATAGTTCCCCAATGCGTTTCTCTCAGACCGCCCTGGTCCGGATAATGGGGATGAATCCCATCCGTGAAATCATCTTTGTCGGGATCAATATCACTTTCATGAAATGTGGCGAACGCGTACCCACGATCGATCAGATTTTCAACACACCAAAAATCTTCCTTCGCCCCCCGCGCATCTTTGTTGTCCTTCATACAAGCCGAATGCCGCCACGCGTCAGGATCAATCGTCACCCCTTCATGCGAGACGACCGTTTGATTGCCACACTTATTCAACGCGAGAAATACGGGAAACGGTCCAGACGCCTGATTCGGAACAAACAGCGCCAAATGGATGCGCGGCGTTTTTTCGGATGATGGGTATAAAAAACGAATCTCCACTTCTTTCAGTGTAGCTTTCCCATCGAAGACCGTTGGATCAGTCTTGCGTATCGTAGCGTGGATACCGGGGGGTTCGGGCATATAACCATACATGTAATATAGAAACAACGCCTTCAATTCGGGACGGCGTTTTGTGAACCACTGTTCTTTCGTGGTCACTCGTGTTCCATCCATCATTAGAAATGGATCGGGCAGATCTGCGCTGCGAGGAAGATCTTTCACTTCAGGGAACGTTTCCGCCACACACATGGATGAATCCATGCCTATTATTAGAGAACTCAATACTAAAGATACTCCAATGAATAATGAGAACTTCATGTTTTTTCTCCCTACTTGGAATTCCATCTTGACAGGATAATATTTCACTGAAAGTGTCCGTCTTTATTCGCGAATGGAACGTTCGCGGTCAATTAAGGAAGCGGCACTTTTTTCCAACCTTCAAGGCCGAAGCGGATATCCCGTTCTACAAATTCCCAAACGACAACCTTCTTTCCCGCTAACAACTCTGACTTTCTTTTCAGCTCCTGCCGGACAAGGGTAGACGCGCCACCGTCGCTGATGATTGACGCTATGGGCGTTTGCAGCTCATACGCCAGGTGAGAGACAAATCCCGCCACTTTAGGTTCATCCCGCTCATAAATCCGGAGAAAACTGTCGCCTAAAACCAAGATATCCGATTCAGGATCATCTTTTCGCAGTTCGCCATTCCCTCCGTTCACAACCTGCATACATTGCAACTCTTCCGGTGAATAGAATTGTTCGATTCGTGGAATATCCATCATACGAAGGACATCCCCATACCGGGAGAAGGTAACCGGTTTCAATTCGTATTGAGAATTTCCACGCTCGATCCAACCGAGTTCAATCAACCGCTGCGCGGTTAATTTCGCCGCCAGCCGCATCCCTTCCGTTGACCAGTGTGTGTCCTGAGCGAGATAGTATTCACTGCTCTCTGTCTTGGATTGGGTAAATGCTTCAAATAGGTCGACGAATTCAATCCCCGCTTTTTTCAATTCTTCTAATACTTTTATCGTATGCGCGTACACTGGTTCGACACTTGTTGACGCGCGGGCGGCGAGCATTTCTGGATAGACGCTGGCCTTGCCGGGCGCGGGCACAACCAGCAATTCGATCCCCCGCGCTTTCAATTGATCGCGGAAATCCACGACGGCGGTCACTATCTCGAGATTCTCATCCACTGTTCCTGTCCGCGAAGGCCACGGTTCGATCAAGTACTGCGCGCCGGGGCGGTAAAAGAACCAGCCGTCCCGTCCCATTAACGCTTTATCTCCCGTTTCTTTTAAGACCGAAAATTGAAAATAGCGCATCGCAGGTTGCAGGGCCTGAGAAACATAGCTGCTCTTCTCCAATTCACTTTCAAACGACCGCAGATTCGCCTGCGTTGGTTTCTGTGTAAACAGTTCCACAATGAACGGACGATCGCCCTCACTCCACTCTATCGCCGCTTGGAGAATTCCCACCGCGTATATCATCAACAAAAAAACAACAATAAGAAACCATTTCTGTTTTTGATCTTTCATACTAAGACTCCATTAAAACTGAAAGTACAAGAAGGGATTGAATGTCTGGGCGAACATGGCGGTCAGCGAAAATCCAAAGAGAAGGATTAATAACACCACGCGGGTCCATGTTAACCGCTCCACCCAATCAAACGCCTGCACATTCTGAAAAGCCAGCGCCGCGCAAAGCGCCATGATGATGAAATTGCCCTGCGTGTAAATTTCCGCCGCCAAGAGACTCGCTCCGCCGTTCATTCCATAAACGCCGAACATCGCGCCGAAATATTGGATCGCGCCATCCAGCGTGGGACAGCGGAACAAAACCCAAGAGAACAACACCAGCACAAACGTAATCCCAACACGGACGAACCGGGGCAGTTTCTCATAAACGCTCTTTTTCCCCCGCCAACGCTCGAACGCCAAGAGCAACCCATGATAGGCGCCCCAAATCACAAAGACCCAGCTGGCCCCATGCCAGAGGCCGCCAAGGAGCATGACGATTGTGAGATTGGCGTAGGTCCGTCTCTCTCCCAGCCGGTTGCCTCCCAGCGGGATATACAAATAATCACGCAGGAACGTCGAGAGAGAGATGTGCCAGCGGCGCCAGAAATCGGTGATGCTGTCGGCGTGATAGGGCGCGTTAAAATTGCGGGGGAACTCGAATCCCAACATCCGGCCCAATCCAATGGCCATATCTGAATAGGCTGAAAAATCGAAATAGATCTGAAACGCGTACGCCGTCACGCCGAACCAGGCGTCAAAGGTTCCCGGCGCTTCCGCCGCGAAGACAGCGTCCGCCGCTTTCCCGATCGTATTGGCCAACAGCAGTTTTTTCGCGAAGCCCAAAATAAACAAAGCAACGCCGGAGGCGAATTTATTGAACGTATGCGAACGGGATACCAGCTGATCCGCGATGGTGTTGTACCGCACAATCGGTCCGGCGATCAATTGCGGGAAGAGCGCGACAAAACAAGCAAAATCGCTAAACGATCGCACAGGTGGAGCCACACCCCGATACACATCAACGGTGTAACTGATGCTCTGAAAGATAAAGAATGAGATCCCGACCGGTAAGATGATCTCAATCACCGAGAATCCATCCGATCCGAACCACGACACTATCCAATTCACGTTATGCTGGAAAAACATAAAGTACTTAAAAAAACCCAGCAAACTGAGACTCACCGCTACGGATATGTACAACGCGATCCGGCGCCGGGGATGGTTTTCCGGCGCTTGGGCGATCACATGTCCACCGATATAATTGATCATCGTAGCGATGAACATCAGAAAAACGAACCACGGATCCCACCACCCATAAAAAATATAACTGGCGGCCAGGAGAAAAAGGTTGCGATAT
>CAXXSM010000050.1:0-64034 GCA_963663405.2 bacterium
TTACCCTGATTGTATTCTTTATTATCGGACTGGTGTTTCTATCCAAATTGCCATCTGCCAAAACGAAATCTGGTAAGGCGGAGTCAAATGTTTGTGAATAAATCATGCGGAGCCAAACAAAAGTTTCTCGAAGCACAACGTTATTTGAAGCAGTAAAATAGAAAGATGACCGTATTTAATGTTCTGGCTTTTTTAATTCTTTGTGGGTTTTCTTTAAATCGGACTTAATCTTTTTGATGTCCTGCGAAGGTGGTAAATCCTCTGGCAATGTTGATCCATGCTTTTTCATTACATCTCTAACCGATCTACCAACATCATACGCAGCTGTCTCGCATTCATCTTGCCCGTATATTCGTTCATTTTCAATTTTAGCCTCTGTTTGGGTGATGCGGAATAAATTTGCTGCAAGTTCTCTTTTTCCCATGAAATCTAATGGCGTCCTATCACTCGGAATACCTTTTAATTTTTTTAATTTTTTGAGACACATATTATAGAGCCCTATGTATCCTTCATTTTGAAAGAATGCATAGTTATGTACGCCAGCCTGTTTAGCAATCCCTGAAAGGCTTTTTTCATGCTCGGAAACTTCCCCTCTTATATAAACTCTCTCAACATCCTCGACCTCTTCTATATATCGTTGAAACGCTTCTGTTATAGTAGCAAAATATGCTTGCGCCTTGGCAACATTCGGCTTTTTCGGATCGCCGTTCATCGCCACCAGATAGCATGCAAATTTTGAAAGTTTGTAATCAGTGATAGTTTTCCCGCTAACCTCACGCCGCTCTTGTATGAAATTCTCCGCTACATTTATATTCAGAGTCATGCAACTCGTCATGGCCTTATTTATCGTTTTTTTAAATGTCTCGAATGAATTGTAGCCAAGAAATTTCATAAAATCTGTGGCATACCAATAACGAAAGCCGTTATCCTGCCCAAAATCATCGAAATTCTCTTTTTCTTCATCGAAATGGAATACGTCTGGTTGGATCCTCATTTTTTTTTTGTTCTCCATCGTCTTTAGCCAATCCTATATTATATTATATTGCTTGAATAGGGGATTCTGAAATCATAGAGATACTTTTTGACGCTCTCCAATGCGCCATCTACGATCTACAACCCGATTTGCTTCTCACTGATTAAACACAAATTCCCCATTATTATTAATATCTTGACTTTCGCTGGAAAGTGTTACTATATGGATATTTAATTCCGGTAAAGGGGGGATGCCGTCATGGGCTATTGATTCTATATGAATAGGAATCTTTGGTAATTAGTAATCATTTTTAAACAAATCAAACAACTGTCGAAACCCATATCGCAAATAATTCACAAAGACTTTTGGGGAGCGGGCTTTTGCTAGTGTGCGAAAGATATAACTTGGCCGGAGATAAAAGGCGCGGAGGGCTTCGCGGCGGAGGGGTTCTAATTCTTTAATGGATAGATACTTTGTTGGAATTGCGGGGTGGTTGTACGCTGCTTTTGGTAATTCTCCTTCTTTTAGAAGTCCTTCTTTTACTGCTTCCTGGTAGAAATCTGAGCCATAGAAGGGATAGGCGTAGAAATATTCGATGAAGTCCGGATTGAGTTGAACCGCCATTTTTTTTGTCGCTTCAAAGGTCCGCCGGTCTTCCCACGGTAGGCCGATTAGCATATACACACTGCTTTTTATTCCCACTTTGCGGCACAGTTTGACCGTGGGTTCGATCGCTTCAAAGCGGACATTTTTGCGCATTTTTTCCAACATGCCGGGATCGCCGCTCTCCACGCCGAATGAAATCAACCAACATCCAGCGGCCTTCATGGCGCGCAGCGTATCTTCATTCAACGTATCGACGCGGCTGTTGCACGACCATTGGATATCAAGTCCCTCATGTTGAATGGCTTGGCAGAGTTCGATCACCCATCGTTTGTTCGCCGTAAACAGATCCGACCGGAATAGAAAATCACGAATTCCATGTTCTTCGACACAGTTCCGCAGTTCCGCCAGGACATTCTGTGGGGAGCGATTGCGCGCTTTGGAGCCGGAGACGACTGGCGCGAGGCAGAAGATACATGAAAATGGACAGCCCCGGCTGGTCACAATTGTGGTTTGCAACTGGCCGGTGTCGGGACGGTAATAGGGGGAGTTGTCGATCCGGCGCCGGGCCGGAAATGGAATGGAATCAATAGATTCGATGAATCCCCGGTCCGGATTGCGGACAATTTCAGCGCCGTTCCGGTATGTGATCCCATTGATGTCATTCCACGATCCGCCCTGGCATAAATCGCTGATAGTCTCCTCATATTCCCCCCGCATAATGAGATCGAGTTGGGGATATTGCTCCAATGCTTGGCGGTCGAGATGTATAAAATGAGCGCCTTTCGTGATCGTGATAATGGATGAATCAATCGCTTTCGCCCGTTTCGCGGCTTGCAGATCTTCCTCAAGAGTCGGTGTTGTTATAGAAAGAATCAGAACATCTGGTTGAAAATCCCGAATGGTTCGCTCGAAATCCTCCCAGGTCAGTTCCTTCGCGGGATAGTCATCAATCCGGCATTCCACACCCTTATCTTCAAGAGAAGCGGCCATGTAAAGCAGATCCATCGGCGGCCTTAACGCGACGGTGTGCAATTCTTCCAACGGAGTCTGGCAGCGGTCTTCCCGGATATATCGGCCGGTGGGCGGCACAATGAGATAGGCCTTTTTCCACGCTCTTTCCAACAACGAAATCACTCCTTCTAAACAAACATACGGGCAAAACGCCCACGCATCATTAATCCACTATCCTATAGTCTTTAAATTGCGGTAATTCGTCGTACCACGAATCGAAATTCGTTGGCGATCGAGTCATCGATTCAGCGATCCGCAATCCCATTTGAATGGATAGGTCAATATTATTATGGTGGAACAAACCCTGCCGGCCAACGGCGCCGCAGTTTTTCAACGAACGCATATACGATAACACTGTCTGCAAATCGGTCTCATATCCTGTATGATAGATAGGATACCCATCCCGTATGCGAAGCGTGAACGCGTCAACGGACCGTCGCGAAATCAGACCGGTTTCGATCAACGCGCCTTCCGCGTCCTGGACAATCCGCTCCACGCTGTGGCGCCACATCTCATCCCCTTCAGCGCAGGGGAATTCCAAGCAAAGACAGGTTCTTCCTTCCCGAACCGGCTTTGGTGAGAAATTATCGGGGATACTGATTCGTGAAAACGGGATCTCTTTTTGAGGATAATACAACCACGTATCGTTCAAACCGAGATCTTTGTCAAATAACAGATAGAGAAGAACGATTGAACGGAATTTCAATTGTGACGCGGTGGATAGAATTTCCGGCGGCGCGGCGGGTGAGATCGAGCGGATTAAATCCGGGAGAGGGATTGTGGAAATAATACGATCAAACGAATATTCCATAATGCCTTCATTTCCTTTGATTTGCGCGCTTCTCATTAATCCATCTTCGACCTTGATTCCAATCAATTCTTGATTGAGTTGAATCGATGCGCCCAGGCTTTGAATTTTCTCCGCGAAAAGATCGGATATCGAACCGATTCCATTCTGTGGATAGAGGAATTCTTTAAGAGATGTTTCGCCTTTGGAGAAAAGAATATCCTTCATTGTATGCCAGATATTATTCCCAGAAATACGGACACGGGCGGTTTCGGCTGAGATTTTCTGCGCGTCTATACCCCACACTTTTTCTGCAAAGGATTTAAAAATATGAAGATACAATTCATTCCCGAATTTGTTTTGAATATATTCCTCATAATTCTTCGCTTCTCCCCCTGCGAATGGATTGAGCACGCCTAATGCGGAAAGAAAGAAGCGGAAAGAGGAACCAATTCCAAGCGCCCGCAACGTTTCCAGGATTTTTATCGGATATTGGATGTATCGCCCATTGAGATACATCCGGCTGTGACGGATAACCGGAGCCATGATATCGTCACAATGGCTTTTAATAAAATCGCTGACTTCGGGAATATCCGTATAAAAACGGTGGGGGCCAAGATCAAGGTTATATCCATTCCATTGAATCGTTTTCGCCAATCCTCCCGGCGCATTATTCCGCTCGATTAATGTCACTTCGTATTCATCTGTTGAAGAGAGCAGTTTCCACGCCGCGATGAGTCCTGTAATTCCCGCGCCAAGGATCAGCGCTTTTTTCTTTTGCATGATTCAGAGATCCGATTCAATTCCCAGCGTTGAAACGCTGGATTGTTTCTTAAATTAAAACATAAAGTCGATCGATTATGAGCGCCAGAAAAACCGAATTTTGAGCAGAGTCCAAACGGCGGTAATAAAATCGGGCCAACCGATTTTCTTGCCTTCCGCAATCGTACGAGCCACGAATGAGACCGGGACTTCCAAGATCGTAAAGCCTTTTTTCAGCGCTTTCGCGGTCACTTCAGGACAAAATTCAAACCCTTGGCATTCAAGAGGTATTTTTTCAATGACTGAGCGATGAAACGCTTTATAAGCCGTCGCTTCATCCGTGATTTTGCAAAGAAAGAGGAGCGAGACCATTTTAGCCAGAATCCAATTGGCGACACGATTGGCAAGCCGCATATCTTTCACGGATCCCATGAATCTAGAACCATAACAGATCAACGTTTCTCCATCAATGATGGGTTGAATAACGCTGATGATATCATTTGGATCGTATTCAAGATCCGCGTCTTGAATAATTACAATATCACCGGTGAATCGGCTCAAACCGGTACGGATCGCGGCCCCTTTACCCTGGTTTCGCGTATGCGAAAGAACAATAACATCGGGATGAGATTTTTCCAATTCAAGAATCGACTCGGTTCGATCCGTCGAACAGTCGTTCACGAGAATGATCTCACGATTCGCCCATTCAATAGCCCGGACTTTTTTCAAAACTTCCGGCAGCAGTTCTTCTTCGTTATAAATTGGGATAATGATGGACAGTTTTGGAAGCCGGTCACTCACTCGTTCTTGATTCTCCAAAGGACGCTCCTATGCAATAAACAATGGATAGGGACACAAGAAAAAATAATACCCTAAAAGAATAGAGAGTGAATGATCGTGGATTCTTTTTCACAAGACGTGACAACATCTTTTGGATATCTTGGTTTATTCCATCACAAAAGGGCGCGTAAATCCTTCAGCAAAAAGAATAATTGCATTTCATTCAATGGCGATGGGGAAAATCCAAAATGTTCATAGAAAGCGCGAGCGTCTTGATCCAAAGCATGTACCAACAATGCGCGCACACCCATAATATCCGCCGCCCGATTAATACGCAACATAGCGTCTTTTAGCAAAGCCGCTCCCAATCCTTTACCATGCTCAGATGTATCAACGGCGAGACGAGTCAATAACGCGACCGGAATCGGATAATTGGGGATTCCTTTTTTTACCCGAAGAGGAACATCCTTCCTATCCACGCTACCGGCGGAAAGAGCATAATACCCAACAACCTTACCGGATCGTTGTACTACATAGGTTTGAGTCATTTGGCTCCGCTGATTAACAAGCGCATACTTGCGCAGCCATTCATCCATGACCGGCTTTCCACATGAAAACATGGAAAGATCATGTTCAGGAGTCAATTTCTCAATTTCTGAGTAAGGTGAATTCGCTTCCAGGTTTTTGTTCTTTCGTAATCACTTTGGTTCTTCCAAGATACTCGGTTCTTCTAAAAGACGTTTCATTCGAAGCTTGGGTTGGGGAGGTTGGTCAAGAGCCTCAAGAAAAGCCTTCATTTGTTCTTCGGTCACATAAAAATGGCGTTGATCGGCTAAATCCTGTTCGGCCTGTTTACAAACAGATTCCAGAATGTATTGACTAATTTTCTTACCACAAGAAGCAGCGCCGGATCGGATAATCTCGGCTTCATATGGAGTCGCCCGGAGATTGATTCTCTCCGTACGAGCTGAATCGTGAGACTGTGATGCAGGCATTTTGTGATTCCTTCCTTGTGAGTACATTGTACGTCAAAACATTTGTGATGTCAAACACTAAGAATGGTCTATAAATTTGGGGGATTACATAAGCGCGGACTACATGGATAAGTACAATTTAATGCGTCAATACCACAATCAAACGATTTTCGATCGTGTTTCTTGGGATTGAGAAGCTCAAACGTCCTATTCACTGACGATCTCCCGGTAATTCCGGGCGTCTTTCATCATCCGATTCGTCGGTTTTGGTGGATTATCAATCATTTCGAAAAACGCATGCCAGTCCTCTTCACTCAACCGAGTATTCTCATACTCATCAATCACGGCTTGCGCCATCCGCTGGATACTTTGCCGGATAAATTTACTCTTATCCAGTTTTAGATGCTTCCTTGCCTTCTCCATCATATTAAAAGTAACTGTATCCATTCGAATTTTCAGTGTATTCCCTTTTTGTATATCCATGATCAAGTACACATCCTTTTTACTGTATTGTACCCACATTTGTGCCCTTAAGTCATACAAATTCAATACCCATGCCACAATCACAGAGTAAACATCATTTCTCAAACAATACAACCATTTTATTTCATTACTCAGAATTCTTTACACCTCAAAATTTTATTAAAAACTACAGTCAATTATGATGAATGACTGGTGGCCAGAGCCCGGCGCACAGCCTCTGGTTCTTTATCCAACACGACAAGGAAATTCCTGGCCGCGCCGGAAGGCGTCATTCGTCCCTGTTCCCATTCTTGAATAGTACGCAGGCTGAAACCGTAAACCTCAGCAAAACGTTTCTGGCTCATACAAAGTTTTTCGCGGATACGTTTCACATCAATTTCCTCAGGAATATGAACGCGGTATTTCTTTAGATCGGCTTCCCCTTTAGCAAAAGTTAATGCTTGCTCTGCGCTTTCGATCAATCGTTTTCCAAACTCAGTCATTATCATCCATACCTTCTATACATATATGTACACCAATCCAAATTAGATTATATCGCAATATCGGAATCCTCATCATCCAACGGCCTCTCTAAAACAAGATACCCTACACTCGATGGAGTCAATCGTTTGGAATTTGCTGCTGGGCGAAAGAAAAGCAGCGCTAAAAGCGGCTGGATCATTTGAGGTAGATGACATCCAATAGGATGTTTGAGCGGATCAAGCCAGCGGCGGCAAGGTAGGAAACCATCATCATAGAAGCCGTATTCCACAATTCTCCAGGGCGCGGATTCTCCCAAGCGTTGAATCATATCCTGTGGAGAATAATTCCGGCAGAAGACTTCATGCCATTGTATTGCTGGTTTAGGCTGAGCGCTTTTTGAATCGGCGCCGGTTTGATAGCCGATTTCATAGGGAGTTTCCATCCATGATTCGCTTAAACATGGTCCACTCTCCACTGTGACCACTGCCCTCCCACCAGGTTTGGTAACTCGGTAGATTTCCCGCATACATTCGATATCGCCGTTTCCTGGAATATGTTCCAAGGCGCAGAGAGCGGAGACGCCATCAAACTGATTAGATTTGAAAGGCAGTTTTAAACCATCTCCAGCGGCGAATGTCACATCACTTTTAATCCCTCGCTGTCCTATCTTCACAAGCGCCTCGTTTAAATCTGCAAAGCCATATAGGGAACCATCTAAAGCGGTTATAGACGGTCCGCGAGTGGACCAATATAATGGAAGCGGATTCTTCCCCGTTCCGATATCCAACAATTTTACGCCTGACCGATCCGTTGGGAGCGCGCGGGAAGCGATCATCGCTTCACGATTTTTATGATAGGTAAAGAGGATTCGCGGATAGGATGGATCAAACCGCATGGTGAAACGCAGAAACTCACTCAATCGAAAGCGGGATGATCCCTTCTCCGGAGCGATCCATCCGGGAGCGGCCCTCTCCAATGCGCGGATTAGAATCCATGTTTTCCAAGCGGCGATTCGTTTTAATAACAGAATGAGAGAGTGGAATGGATGAGAAAGAAACCACAATGGTTTTAAGAAATTGGATACGATCTCTTTATTACGGATGACAATAATGTGACGCAAAAGCCGCCGGTCGAGATCACCCAATTTCCTCGCTTTTTGAAGCCATTTCCTTTGCGCTGTATGTTCCCCTCGTGCGGCGCTCATCTCCGCCAAGAGGCGGCAGAGTCCATAATCCGGTTCTTTGAATTGCAACCGGTGAGAGAACGCTTCAAACGCACGACTGTATCGTCCGGTTTTATAATAGAAATAACCGAGATGAGACCAAGCGTCAGCGGATTTAGGAAACCGGTTAACAGTTTCTTTTAAAATCGCTTCCGCCTCTCCTAAATTACCGGACTGAGCCAACCGCGCCGCTTTCTCGATGTAAGTATTGAATTCGGGAGCGGATGGATTCACTTCGTTTCCCAAAGCCAACTCCGGCGGATTTTACGCGCCAATGGAGGGAAATCACTGCTTTCTTCGATTTTGTATTTCACAACATTCCATCCTTCTTGCAGATGAAGAACTCGTTCGAGCAGCCGGTCGTCCCGCAGGAGTGTGATTTCGATTTCTCCATCGATAGCATGGCGGCGCAAGACAGTATTGAAATCCCCATACAACACCCGCTCTTTATCCAGCGCAATCAAGAGATCATGGCGATCCAATCCGGCTTGTCCCGCCGGGGCTTGATCGTGAATGGATGTGATTTTTGGAAATCCACCTTGACCGGACGCAAGAGTCAGGCCTGTGTAGGGCAGAGGCGGATCGTGATCTTCCGTCTTTAATTTCAATGCGGCGAAGGAAAGATAGTGAGCGAGATTGATTTCTCCAGGCGATGCGACAAGCGTCTCATAGAAATGATCCCAGCGGGTACCCGTAGTATCTTCCAGCGCTTTTAAAACATCCTTAGTTGTATAAGCGCGGCCTTTGAAATAATAACTATCCGATTCGGCTTCCTCATAACAGCGCTGATAAAGGAGCCGGAAAAAGTCTTCGAAGGTTTTTTGATTTTTCGTTTGATGGCGGATTTCAAAATCGATGCACATCGATACCAATTGGCCGGTCAAGTAATACGAGAGCCACGTGTTTTCCCAGTTGGACTCACCATACGTGTCGCCTAATCGCTGCCAGAGAAACGTGTCGTAGCTAGCCTGTTCGGGGCTGCGCTGAAAACGGGCCGGGGAATTTCGAAAATCCTGAATGTCGTTCTGCAAACGTTCATATAACTTTTCTTTTGTCCAGACTCCGGAACGAGTGATAATCATATGCGCGAAGTAATTCGTTCCCCCTTCCGCCAACCAGAGCAACGGAGTCCAGGCTTCCTCTTGGTAATCCCAAGGCCCCAGTTCCTTGGGACGCAGGCGTTTGACGTTCCATGCGTGCGTCAGTTCATGAGCGGTAACCCAGAGGGTCCAATCCATCAGCGTTCCCGTATCGCTGATATCATGCTTGCGCGTAAGTTGGCAGCAATTAAGGTGTTCCATCCCCGCGCTGTCCCGTGAATCCGGAAGGAAATGATAAAAATAGGTATAACATTCCGTATCGAGAGGCCCCAGCATCTCCACCACTGTTTGCTGCATTTTATGTACTTTTTCCACAAATTCAGGAATCGGTTCGCGTTCACCGTTGTTGAGAATACAGACACGATATTCGGTATTTTCGATCTTGAAGCGCTCAACAAAGAACACACCCAACTGCACGAGATCATCAATCATCAAATCATAGTTCGGGAACGTAAATTCCGTCTGTCCCAACTCCCCGGCGCTGGAGAGAATCATCCAATCATCCGGGGGAACCACAGTCAACCGAACAGGATCGGGTTTATGCCCCACAATATACATATAAAGGCTTCCCCCATCCAGGAACGCATGGAAATCATTCAATTGAGAAAAATCACCCGCTAAATTATTGCCATAAACTTTATAATGGATCGTAATTTGGGATTGCCCCTTTGTATCAATCCGCCATGTATGTTGATCGATTTTACGCGAGCGCAATCCTTCCCCCTTCCCCTTTGCGGAAAAATCACGGACATTACGGGCGAAATTACGGATTAAATACCGCCCTGGCGACCAAGCAGGCATCCGCACGTCAATGTATACAGCCGCCACATCCGTCAGATCAATTTGTACGTGAAAATAATGCGTGACAGGCTGGGGCATAGAGATCGTGTATGCGATCTCCAAAGCGCACGCTGGAAGAGAGAACAAAGCAAAGACAAATATTAAAAAAGCGATTCGTTTCATGATAGGACCACCGTACTTGTTTTTTACTACAGAAAATCATAGGGGAGGTATGATACTTTGTCGATAGGAGGCTATGGCGAACGAAAATGATTCAATTATGGGATTTGAAATTGATTCCCAATAGTATTCCAATGCGGAGCCACAAGTTTCCCATTTAGCTCCGTTGGAATTGTGCGTTGTGGGGAATAGATCGAACAATTAATAATCGGCTGTCCTTGAAAAACAGCATTCAATCGTCCACCACTCCATGAGAAAATGGAATAAACTTTTGAGAGAGAATCCAACACGATGTGACGATCGTTCCGTAGATAGCTTCCACAAATCACAAATCCCCGCTGAATAGCGTTGACAGTTTTTGGCATATTTGCTTTATATGTAAAACCAAATAAATAGGCGTCCGTATCCCAGCCCTGAATCACTTTGTTGCTATTCCGGTGCATGCGTCTGCCATCCGCTCGAAGATTTAAAAAGACATCGGTTAGCGTTTCATCGCTTACAATTTGGACGCCTAGCATTTCATCACCTTCCAACAAACGGACATCATAATCTGAATGTTCATTGGTTTCATTAAGTGGAAGAATAGCGGTGATAAATTTCGATTCACGCATTTTCTCTGGAGGCGTCACAGCCAAATACTCCACTTCCCGGTCAGGATCGTGGTCTTTTAATCCAATCTTTCTTACAAATGATTTCTCTTCTGGATAGAGAAACTGAACGACTACGCGAGATTGGTCTCCATTGGAGATATGGAGATTCGATCCATCCTCCAGCGCGGTCCCTTCGTAATGAAACAACCACTCCAACTGCGCAGGCTCATGAGTTCTGATGTCATCGACGATCAGTATGACATCATCGATCCAAAGGAAATGGCGGTAGTTCCGCGAACATTTCCATGCTGTAGGGCCGGTATTATCAGCGAGCGCATATTTGATACCCTTGGAATCCATACGATGTAAAATCCGTCCAGGCTGAACCACTCCCCGATCGCCATGCCCCACATCTTCCGGATTCTGCCCTTCACCGTCGAACAGAATAACGTTATGCGCTTTGCTGTGCCGGTAATAGGATGTATATTCACGGCGGCTATATGAACAGTTGCCTGAATCGATTAACAGCGGTTTTCCGTTGTGAAACAGGATAAACGATCCCGCGTCAGGATGCGCGTGGTTCCATGAAAAGCCTGACTTAATAGCGAGCATAGTGGCATCATTCTTCCAGGATGACCGCATCATACACCAACCAATATCAAGATAGATTGTCGAATTCGCGAGTGTTTCCGGCGCTTCATTACAGACCTGCACATCTTGATAGACTAAACCGATGGGATCTCGCAATCCCCAATCGGTTCGCGTGAGATACCAGGAATAGGCAGGCTTGTCAAATCCATTCGCTTTCAACAATTGCAGTGTCTTCGCGCCTGTGCTCCGCAGACTGCTATCTCCAAAATTGACAGAGAGAATTGAATCGGATGTTGGATAGGCGGTATGGACAAAAAAATCTCCTGCATTTCCTAAGAGCGGTATATCCGGCATAGTCGAACTGGGGAATATGTTAGTATATGCAAGACGAAACAGTAAATATTCGGACAGGGCGTAATTCGCATAATTGACACTTTCATAGAACGCGCCATACCGGTCAAAGTTCGGGCTCTTGTTTTGTAAGACGTTTCCCTGATACGCAAACCACTCCGTAAAAGAATCACGGACCAACTTAACCCACCGCTCCGCATCCGGATGATCATCAAGGATAGACAGCGATGCGGCGCCGGCCATCGCCACGCAGACGCTCCACCAATTATGTCCCATAGAGTCTAAAGCGTGGATTCTCTGTTCCGGCAGGATCCAATCCTGCAGTGTTGGAAGGATTCCCAGCCGTACAATCGCATTGACGATTTCTTCTCGATCGGATTCATTTAAGTAATCATGGATGCTGTCATATCCCACGGCGTACCCAAAACAAAACCGGGCGGTATTTAACTCGGAATGCCAGGGTGGATCGTGATGCGCGTCCCCCGCCCATCGTTTTAGGCGCGAAAAATGCAACATGGCCAACCGCAGTTTCTCCGCATATTTCTCATCGCCTGTCATCTGGTACGCCAGCCCGAGTACAGCGCCCATTTGACTCATTTGTTGGCTGGGACGTCCATAATTACCATGCTGCCCCTGGCCGGATTCGGCGTATTCTTTAGAAACCAGCGTGTCATTCATATTTCGATCAGCCCGTTCCAATAGAAACGCCCATGCTTTTTGCGTCTCTTCATCACGCGATATTTTCTCTTTCAAATTCTCAATTTTTTCATGGGTAAAAAAAAGTCGGGGAAAAGTTGGCTTCCAAACGAGTGCCGATTCTGACAGAGAGGAAGCGAATACGCAATACATTCTGCCGAGTGGGGATAAAAAAAGTATCCCATAAATCAATGCAATCCAAAGTACGCGTAAACGATCGATCTGTTTTTCCTTTGTCTGATTCATTCTATATATCCCAATCCTAGAAAGCGTTCAATGTATACGAATTAGTTTCTCAGCTCATAGTTACCGTGACAGGACAAGCCGTCAAGGTACTGAAAAATGAGAATTCCCGCCGTTTTCTATTTTTACTCGTCTTTATTTAGAATGGCCAATCAACTACAATTTTCAAACATGTTATAAGATCGATATATTCAGCGATAAGGTTGAATGACGTTTTGATTCCAACGATTTATCAAGCCGGTCTAAGAAGAAATGATCCGTTATCCCGAATCTCAGTCTTGGAGAATAGAGCAAGAAAGAGGATAGTATTTAAATTGAAAGATTATATAGAGAACATAGGAGAACAGTCACACATGAGTCATTTAAAGAAAAGATGGAATTATGTATTGGCCCTTTCACTCATCGTTTTTTCGATTTGCGTGGCGCTTAACGCGCAGGAAACCGGCGCTCAATCCGTCAAAGTGTGGGAAGAGGAGATGACCCTCCCAACTTATCTAGTCGGCGCGCCGGAAGTCAACCCAGTTTTTTATACGAATGAATCCTATCAAGGCGCGCAGAAACGCGTCTATCCATACGCCCTGATTGAACGCTTGAGCCAAGACCGGCAAGACAAAACATACAAAGCTCTATACCTGGAAAACGAATACATTCAATTAATCGTCCTGCCCGAGATGGGCGGCCGCCTGTTCTCCGCCCTGGATAAAACCAACAATTATGATTTCTTTTACCGCCAACACGTGATTAAACCCGCTTTGATCGGCATGCTTGGCGCTTGGATTTCCGGCGGGATCGAGTGGTGCGTCTTTCACCATCACCGGAACACCACCTTCATGCCGGTCGATTACCGGTTAGCCGAAAATGAGGATGGCAGCAAAACTATCTGGTTCGGAGAAACCGAACGCCGCCACCGGATGAAGTGGATCATCGGCCTGACACTCTATCCAGGAAAATCCTATGTCGAAGCCACCGTCAAGATGTTCAATCCAACCGAGTTTCCGCATTCGATTCTCTATTGGGCGAATGTCGCGGTTCACGTAAACGAAGACTATCAGGTGATCTTCCCGCCCAGCGTTCAGGTGGCGGACTACCATTCAAAAATCGATTTTACCAATTGGCCCATCTCCCAAGGCCGTTATCGTGGCCATGATTATACGGATGTCGATATCAGCTGGTGGAAAAATTCCTCATCCTCCAACTCCTTTTTCGCTTGGAATCTGCAGGAAGATTTCATGGGCGGTTACGACCACGGGAAAGAAGCCGGCGTTGTTCATGTAGGAAACCATCACATTGTCTGTGGCGCGAAACTGTGGGAATGGGGAACTGGAACCACTGGAAGGCGATGGGATGATATCCTGACCGACGATGACGGCCCGTACGCGGAACTGATGGTCGGCGCGTACTCCGACAATCAGCCGGATTACAGCTGGATCAAACCACATGAAGTCAAAACGTTCAAACAGTATTGGTATCCTATTCAAGAGATTGGAGGCTTCAAAAACGCTAACATTAACGGGGCTGTCAATCTCGAATGCCTGCCGGATAACAAAGTCCGATTCGGTTTTCATGTCACATCGCCTCATTCAAACGCGCAGGCGGTGATTACTGCGAAAGACAAAATCCTAATTCAAGAACGTATCAATATCAGCCCTGAAAATCCATTTTGCAAAGAACGGGAAATTCCTGAGGGGATCGAGGAGACCGATCTCCGGATTTCACTCGTCACCTCGGACGGAAGCGAGTTGATCGCATACCAGCCGGTTCATCGTGAACCTGTCGAATCACTGCCTGAACCCGTTCAAGCCCCGCCCGAACCCAACGACATCAAAACCATTGAAGAACTCTATTTTACGGGTCTGCGGATCGAGCAGATTCACAATCCAACCGTCGATCCAATGAAGTTTTACGAAGAAGCGCTGCGCCGTGACCCTTCCGACTCACGAACGAATACGATCGTTGGCGTTCATTACAACAAACGCGCTCTCTTCACCAAGGCGGAAGAACATCTCCGGCGCGCGATCGAACGGATCACAATCGACTACACCCGTCCAGGAAACACCGAAGCGTTTTTCCAATTGGGCGTGTCGCTCCGCACGCAGAAACGTTGGGATGAAGCGTATGATAAGTTCTACCGGGCAACATGGGACACAGCCTTCCATTCCGCGGCTTACTATCAGCTGGCCGAACTCTCCTGCCTCAAAGGCGAGATAGAAACCGCGCTCGAACAGATCGATCAATCCCTCTCGACAAACACGCTCGATACAAAAGCGTTGAATCTCAAAACGATCCTGCTGCGGAAACTAGGATACTACGAAGAAGCGTCATGGATTGTGGATCGCGTTCTCTCCATCGATCCGCTTAACTTTGTCGCCATGAATGAAGGCTGCTACCTCTCCCTCAAAGCGCCAGGTGGTGAGGTCAATTCTGGGCGGATTTTTGATAATCTAAAGGGTCTGATGCGGGACGACGCGCAATCCTATCTGGAATGCGCCTGTGATTACATGGGAGCCGGATTCTGGGACGAAGCCATTGATATGCTGGAACGCGCGCAACGCTCAGAAAACGAGTTAACGCGTCAATTCCCGCTGGTTTCCTATTACCTTGGCTATCTCTATCAACAGAAAGAGGATCAGGAGACCGCGCAGTCCTATTTCACGCAAGCCATGAATCAATCCAGCGATTACTGTTTCCCCTTCCGCCGGGAGACAATCGATGTCCTCAACACGGCGATAAATACGAATCCCAACGACAACCGCGCTTATTATTACCTCGGCTCGCTCCTCTATGAGATTCAACCGGAAAAGGCGATCGAGTATTGGGAACGATCGAAAGAGGCCGATCCAGATTTCGCGCTGGCGCACCGGAATCTCGGTTGGGCCTATTTCCGTACACAAAACGATATCCCCAAGGCGATTGAATCCTATGAGAAAGCCGTGTCGGTCAATCCAAACGATCCACTCTTCTACTTGGAATTGGACCGCTTGTATGAACTCGGAAACACCAAACCCACGCGCCGCCTCGCTCTTTTTGAGAACCGGCATGAAGTTGTCAAACAACGAAAAGAGAGTTTTGTCCGTGAAATCCGGGTATTCATCTTGAATGGCCTTTACCCCCAAGTCATTGAATATTTATCCAACAATTATTTCGCCGCACGGGAAGGGGGAGAAAATATTCATGACCTGTACGCAGACGCGCATCTGCTCCAAGGTCTTCAAGAATTAAAACACAATCGCGCGGATGCGGCGCTGCGGCATTTCGAACAAGCGGCGGAGTATCCAGAAAACTTATCAGTCGGTCAACCCGAATTCGATTGGAGAACGCCCCAATACGCCTATTTCAAGGGCCTTGCCCATGAAGCGATAGGTGATACGGAGAAAGCCAAAGCATGCTTCGAAGAAGCCGCCGGTCAATCCGATGGAAGAGGCCGTGGACGCCGGCGCTTTGGGAGAACCTCCGATATCCAATACTATCAAGGATTGTGTCAACAAAAACTCGGACAAGAGGAAGAAGCAAAAACCATCTTTGATCGTATGATTGAAAGCAGCCAACAGCGCCTAACTGATGAAGACGAAAGTGTTGATTACTTCGCGAAATTCGGTGAACAAAATTCGAGACGAATCCAAATGGCTTCCGCTCACTTCACCCTTGGATTAGGTTTATTAGGCGCTGGTAAAAAAGAAGAGGCAAAAGAAGAATTTCAAAAAGCCGTGGAAATGAATCAAAGCGATGTCTGGGCGCGTTATTACTTACAATCTCTTGATTAGTCAAATCATCAATGTGTAATTTCAAGTAAAAAACATATTATCCAATCTCCTACGAATACATAAAATAAACCGTCGCCACACAATCCTCTCCTGCAGTGATACGCACCCATTCCGCGGTAAATCCATCGGGAAATGTATGATAAGCGTATCCTGAAGCGGGAACTAAAATGGTTTGATAGGGAACCCATGTCCCATTACCCATAAAATCGATTTCGATTGTGAAAGAAACCGGTTTTCCTCCTTCATGTTTAAAATGCGCCACTTTCTTATCAAATCCCCGCATCAAAAATGGATCTGAATGTTCACCCGCTTTTACAGAGGTATTCCGCCATACGCCGCCAGTGCCGGCCGGTTTTCCAAAAGTCCATAAATCATCCGTCTTTCCAAACCAAAGGCCGGCCTGCGGCTGACCGGCGGTTAAATTCCGGTCGGTTTTCCCAAACCACATCGGCGTCGCTTGATTGCCGCCCAACACCAACATGCCACGCCACGAACAGAAATCCGGGATCACTCGAAGATGCGTCGCGATCGGACGGATTCCCCAGATTTTACCATCATACGCATGATACGGGATTTCGTAAAACATCCCATGACAGTCCATCAACGCGCGTTCGGTTTCCACTTCTCGAATCCGCATCCACTCCGTGCAGCTGGTTTGATCGAATGTATGGCTCGCTTTCGGCAAACGGTAGGTGGACCATTTGTTATGTGTATGGACTTTGAGAATCACAGACTTGTTATCCCAACCGGTTGCGAATAGAGCATTGCTGAATGATTGCGGACACCAAACTTCTGTATAAGGATTTTCATCGATCACAGTCCATTGTTTTCCATCCCAGGCGCCGAGACGTCCCGCCCGCCACGATTCGTTGTAATCCCGTTCATCATATGTATTATTGGCGACAACCACCCGCCCATGCGCCGTAAAGCCACCTTTAAAATGAGGCTTCGCTTCCTTTGGAACGTTCAATTCATCCAGCAGATTAAAGAGGAGTTTCGTCTCCATCGTGTGAACGTCAACTTCAAACAGTTCACCCTCCATGGCGAGAAAATAGACTTTTCGCTCCGGTTCGGTAAGATGCCGCATCGTTGCAGTCAACCGGTGTTCTTTGACTCCATCGATCGTGCGCACATTCCCATCTGAATCGATCAGATGAGGCCCGATAATCAATTGCTGACTTTCCGTATGTATCATACGATTCGCATATGTTCCTACTACACTTTCCGGACGTTTGCGCAGATTCAAGTTCTCATCGATTTCATACAATCCCGTTCCCGAACCGGTGCCTTTCATATGGGCGACGTATGTAACAATCCACAACCGGCCCGCCCAGGGAACCATCGCTCCGGTTCCCGCTTCCGTGCGTGGACTATGATCGGCCCCCATAGCCAAATGGGGAAACACCCCACTCACATTGATTCGAGAGCCAATCCCTGGTTCCTCTTCCGCGAGCGCAAAACAACTAGATATTAAAATATACGAGAAAATGATAAACAAAATCTTATGGAGATTCATCATAAATCCTTTCCTGTTTTTTGATTGAATACCGGCATAGATCGTAAATCTATTTTAAACTGGATCAAAGATCCACTTCGTTCCAATTTATTGAAATGCATAGATACGATAGAATGCGCCTTAGATCTGGTAGATGTGAATTCCCTTAAATTCAAGAAACGCGTCTAGGAGGCAAGCGATGAAACTAAGTCTTGACTGTGTAGGATACGGCGGTTACTTCACCGATGGAGAGACGATTCCCGCGGAAGAAGCGTTGGAGCGCGCCGCGCGTTTTGGATATGACGCGATGTGCATTTACGCCCATCGTCCAATTGGATTCCCAATGGATTTTAACGCGGATCGGCGGAAACGTTTAAAAGAAAAAGCCGCGCAGCTGGATATGGAATTGGGAGCCGTAGTCTGCTGTACGAACTTCATGGAAGGAGACCATGTACTCCTCTATCCGCAGGAGAAGGAAATCCTGTACGTGCGCGATGCGATCCAGTTAGCGAGAGACCTGGACATGAAGATTGTCCGCGTACTCGCCGCGTTTTATGGTTATTTTTGCAATCCGTATGCGCAGTCAGGCTATGGCAATCCAGCCTTTGAAAGCCGCTCCCGGCGTGTCTCTCAAAGCAAGGATTGGCTGGAAGCATGGCATCAAGTACGCCGTGGATTGACCGAAGTGGCTAAAATTGCAGAAGACAGCGGAATCATCCTGGCGTTGCAAACCCACCCGGAGATCACTTGCAATAACGAAGAAACACTGGAAATGATCGAAGAAGTAGGGGCGCCCAGTTTAAAAGTCGGACTCGACCTTCCTCTGCTCGAATCCCAAGATCCCGGATTTATCCGGAAAACCGTTCAGGATATGAAGGACTTGATGGTTTACTCACATACAATCTCGATCGTCAACAAACGTACCGTGGGCGGCGCTGTTTTCGGCTGGGAGGAAGTCGTCCCCGGAAGCCCGAAAGATCAATGCGAGTGGGAAGTGTTCATCAAAGCCGCGATGGAAATTGGATACGAGGGTTACCTTTCCCACGAACAATGTTCACCGATGATCGTCAAAGGACATACGATCGCCGATATTGACGAAGTTGACCGGCGCTATGTGGAAGCGATTAATTTCTTTAAACCTTTATTAAACAAATTGGGCTGCTATACAGGACATAAAGAAAAATACTTGACTGAAGAAGAATTGTTAGCGTCCCGATAATCAAAATCGGTCAAAGGATCAAGATAAAACAAGTATAGGAGGATTATTATGAATGAGAATCGATTCTCACTGGGCGCCGTTTTTGCGTTATTTCTTCTAACTTTATCCTTCGCAGTGTTTGAATCGGAAGCGCAAGCGGACCGTATATTTAAGGCCGGCGCCGTGGCCAGTAATATCACTCCCCCGCTGGGGGGAATGATCATCGGAGGCTGGGCGCCGATCGAGGCGGAGCATATCCACGATAATCTCTTCGCGAAATGTCTTGTTTTAGATAATGGGGAAACGCGGTTGGCATTCGTTGTTTGCGATATCTTAGGACTCCCGCGAGAAGTGTGTGACGCAGCCAAAACGATCATTCACGAGAAAACAGAAATTCCTGTGGAAAATATTATGATCTCCGCGACACACAGCCATTCCGCGGTCTCCGCTCTTGGCCCAAACCGTCTAATTCCCGATACATCATTCAATGAATACCAGCGTTTTATCATTCAAAGAATCGCCGATGGAGTCCGTTGCGCGTTGAACAATCTCGAACCAGCCAAGATCGGATGGGGCTCCGCAAAAGAACCGAAATCCGTCTTCAACCGGCGCTGGTATATGAAACCGGGAACCGATATCCCGAATCCGTTTGGAGGGAAAGACCAGGTGCGGATGAATCCACCCCGCGCCAGCGAGAATCTACTGCGGCCGGCGGGACCAACCGATCCAGAGATCGCGTTTCTTTCGATTCAGTCCGTGGATGGGCGTCCCATCGCGCTTTTAGCGAATTATTCGCTGCATTACGTAGGCGGCGTCGAAAGAGGCGCTGTATCCGCTGATTATTATGAAATATTCGCAGACCGGATTCAGGAACTAATCAACGCGGACCGGCAAACCCCACCTTTCGCCGCCATGATGAGCAACGGAACCAGCGGGGATATCAACAATATCAATTTCACTCAAAAACACAAACAGCTGCCGCCGTATCAGAAGATGCGAGAAGTGGCTGAATTAACAGCGCAGGCGGTCTATAATGTATATCCGGATGTTGTCTATCAGGATTGGGTAGAATTGGGCGCTAGACAAAAAGAACTTATTCTCGCCGTCCGGAAACCCACTCAAGAAATGCTTGCGTATTTCGAAGACGTTCTCGCGAAACCGGAAGACGCAAAACCGTATCACCAGCACGAAAAAACCTATGCAGGGCGGATCAAGCAGTTAGATGAATCCCCAGACCAGTTGGCGATCTTGCTTCAAGCGTTCCGGATCGGCGATACCGCTGTTTCCGCCATCCCATTCGAAGTATTTGTCGAGATCGGTTTGGAATTAAAAGACAATAGCCCATTTAAACATACATTTACAATATCGCTGGCAAATGGATATTACGGCTACCTCCCAACCGTTCACCATCATGAGTTAGGAGGATATGAAACATGGATGGGAACCAACAACGTGGAGATCGAAGCCGCTCCAAAGATTGTAAAAACTTTGTTCGATCTACACAAAAAACTTCAATAGGAAAAACACGAATACGCTTATAATCGACGATAATCACGACTCAATCAACTCTCCTCCGGCGCATAGCAAATCAACGAACCGTCCATAGTCGTCATATATAATTTCCCATCCGATGCGATCAAGCCGTCAAAAGCAGGCATGCAATCTAATGAATAGGAAGCCAGTTTCGCTCCATCTTTTTTCGATACGACTTGCATGATACTGCCATATTTGCCCTGCAGCCATTCTGCTTGTTTATGCATTTTTTCCTGATACGTCTCTTCATTGGAAAGGCCCCACAATTTCTTTTCATCCGCCAAATCACGTGGCCCGGCGATAAAAAGAAGATCGTTAGCCATCACCATCGCTTTAACTTGGATCTCTGGCTCCTCATCGATCCAGTTGTAATCCAAGGCGGTCAGCTTGCTCATGGGCTGCTTCGCCAACGCTTTCCAGTCAACCGTATTGGGAGCTAAAAGGTCCTTTTCTTCGGTGGGATATTTCCCTTTGGGCCATCGAGTCCCTTCCAAGTTGGGAATACCGACTTTGCGTTTGGGCCGTTTCCCGGCGCTGTAAAACCGGTATTCAGTAACCGACGTGTTACATAGCAGTTCCGGATCACGCGCATAGGAATAAGCGTTGTTCTCATCTAAGCAGAGGATGCGCCCATACGGCACGCGCTTTGGAGGCAGTTGAAATTCCGCCCAACCTTCTCCAGCGGCCCGTCCATAGATCCAATACGTTCGTTGGTGCCATGCGTCATCCAAAAATGAGATCGGTGAAAAGAGATGAACCTCCTCATCGTACTGCGTATCCGGCCGCTGCGGTTGAATTCGGAGCCGCTTTCCGTCCTTCGTGAAGGTTTGAGATTTCATATAAATGTATTCGCCATCGCTGGAAAGGATATCCGGCATCGCTACCGGCATATGTTTGCCCATTAACAGATCCTGCAGGGAATCATCACTATCCGGGACTTTATCATCCATTACGTTTTCATAGAGCGTCTCTCCAGTTTCAGGATTGAGCACGACCATCCGCAATCCACCATCGAGAAACATGGAACGCCCCGCTACACAGTACAATTTCTCATCTTGGATCAAAACACTACCAGCGATCGGCCAGACTGATTCGAGTTGATCGAAGGAAATCAACTGCCGGGAGTTGGGCGCGGCCTGGTATTTCCATGCAAGGCGCCCATCCGATGCGTTGACCGCATAAACACAGCCATCCGCGCAACCGAAGAGCGCCATTCCCTTATATAAAGCCGGTGGAGAATTGACACGCCCGCCCGCAATGAAACGCCAAACCACTTCACCCGACGCCGCGTCCAAGGCGTAGATCGTATGCTCATCAATAGCGCTCAGAAACACTTTGCCGTTCGCGGTGACCGCTTGACTCAGTTTTGTCTTGAATTTCTTATCCCACGCTGGCGCAATCTTATAGCCTATATCCGTCTTCACGTATCCACTGCGCGTGTTGTCATGCCGAAAAACAGGCCATTCGGACGTGGAGTATTCTGTCTGTTGATTGCGCTTTCCATACGCCGGTCCCTTGATCAATCGCGTGTCAACGGGTGGAGCTACGTTGGATTGAGGATCTGGAGCGATCGCGTTAAATCCATTCAGTTTTGATTGGTAATAGCAGGCGCAAGCGTTCGGGCCTGCGTAAATCATGCCATTAGCAGGCATCGCGCCATAAACACAACACCCACGAACCCAATTGTTAATAGCCCACTCGTCTTTTTCAATATCATAGATCGTCATGCCCATAATCGGCGGCAGCAGGTATCGCTTCGTCGCTTTGCCGGGAAAGCATCTCTGGTGAATGTAGAAAGAGTCGATCGGATTACTGTATTCGTTGAGAATCGTTCCATCGGCAAGATCATAGGTAGTAAACACGCCTTTGTTCGCCCGTCCCATGGCCCAGATTTTATCACCGATCACATAAAAGTCTTCCAAACTGTAGTGACCGGAAAGAGGCTTATTTTTAGCGTTCCAAATGATATTCCCCGTCTCCGCGTCGAGAACAAAAATCTCTTTTTGGGGAGCGAACACAATTTGCTTTTCACACAGAATCAACCTAGGCCCCGCATAGCCCGTTAAAATGCGGGGCGTATCCAACACATCGGTCCGCCAGAGTTCATCACCGGTCTCTCGATCGAATGCGTAAATAGAATCACCGTCATAAAGACAGACTCTCTTTGCGTCGGCGGACAGCGTCATCGGAGCGGTGGGCATTTCCCGTTTCCAGATGGTTTCTCCAGTCTCTGCGTTCAGCGCTTTGACTACACGCGTTCCATTCTCCCTGTGCCAGCCCCAGCGCAGGTTGGCTCGGTCTCGTTCTTTCCAACAATTCGCATTCTCCTGTTTGTAATCGCAGGGCTCTTCCGCTGGATTGACTGCGGCGAATATCACACCGCTGGAAACGATCAGTTCAAACGTAGAGGCGGTATTCTCATACTGGCGCAGAATCTTCCCCGTAGCCGCGTCTAAACAGAGAAGATCTTCGCCAGTTCCTGGCGCGATGTAAACTTTGTCATCAATGGCGACGAGACGCCTGGGAAGCCAGCCAGGGCCGCTTTTAAGCGGATAGAGATGATTGTGCCAATTTGGAAGCGGCCGTTTCCAGAATTCGACTCCATTAAAGGCGTCGCGGGCGGTCAGGTAATTTTCAGCGGGAAGTTGAATCGATTCCGTTGATCCTTCATCCATCACATAGAAGATCTTGCCGCCTGCGGATACCATAGCGTTCATACTGGCTGTATGTTCGTGGCTTCTAGCCCAAAATGGCCCGCAAGTCCACCGCAGGCCTTTTGGCTGTCCAGCGATCAAGTCGTTTGAAAGAGATGTCCCGCAGGAATCATGCAAATAATGTGTCCATTCATCCATCGCTTCCGGCCAGGGCTTTTCGTAGATTGTCCAACCATCCATCGTTTTTAAGGATCGAGTCTTAAGACCAGGGATTTGTACATTGTTCTTCAGCAACGCCAAACCTTTCGGAGCCAGCACACGCGTAATCTCATCACGAGTCAATTTCCCTGGCTTAGAAATAAGCAATAGATTGACCATACCATCAACGTAGGGCAGGTTACGGCCGTCAAACTGCGCGATCGAGACCGGTCCATATCGCTCCGCGCTCATCACTTGTTCCCTGGCCGCCGCCAAAACGGCGGGATTCTCCGTCAGTCCTTGCACAACGAAGGAATGATCCATACCCAGCGAAGCGGCGAACGCTTCATCTTCACAACCCACGTAAACCAAAACGCCGCCACTGACGCCGGTTTCGTTAAGGATCGTTGGTAAGGACGCCGGATCGGCGTAACTCATCGAGCCAATCAAGGTGAGTACAATAAAAAGTGTTTTTCGCATGAGCCTTCTCCTTCTTTGAACATTGCGCTATTCAATAACAGCCGTATCATCCTATCACTTTCAGGAAAAATTGTGGAGGAGTATAATCGGTCGCACGGGATGAACTGAGATCTACCGCGCTCAGTGCAAACAGGAGGGATTTTTCTGGGATATATCTGGAGACCAGCGATGATAGATAAAGACCATACACTCCATTCCCGCCGTTCGTTTCTGCAATGGGGAACCGCATTGGCGATTGGCGGAACGATTCCCCGCGTCTATGCGGAATCTGACCAAAAAGCCGAAACGACAAAGAAGAAATCAAATCAAAACGCGAAAGTCGCGATCGCGCGGTGCAAATCATACGGGCAGGAAGTAAAGAAGGCATATGAACAATGTTTCGACCTGCTCGGTGGTATCGGCGCGATGGTAAAAAATAAAACCGTCACAATTAAAGTGAACCTGACGGGTTTCGAAGAACGGTCACGCGATCCCAGCATCGGCAAACCGGGGGAGACCTACATCACCCACGGCGACACCGCTATCGCGCTCACATCCGTTCTATTTAACAATGGAGCCAAACGCGTCCGGATCGTCGAATCCGCCTATACCCGGAACAACATGGAAGACCTTCTTGAAAAAGCCGAATGGGATGTCGACGCGCTCTACGCCCTTGGTGATGTCGAAATCGAAAATACCCGCAACCTGGGCTATGGAAAGAAATACGCTACGCTTCCCGTTCCAGGTGATGGCTATCTCTTTTCCTCTTTTGAATTGAATCATTCGTATCAAGACACAGATGTTTTTGTTTCGCTCTCAAAAATGAAAAACCATCTCGTCGCAGGTGTCACTCTAGCGATGAAAAACATTTTTGGTATCACACCCAGCAGCCGGTATGGCTCGGAAGCGGGGAGTGAAGACGCGATCGCCGGACGGATGCCCCTACATGGATATCGCCCACGAAGAAGACGCTGGGGAGGCCCGCGTAATGAAGAAACCATCGAACTGCCTGGCGCGAAAGATGGAGATTTCCCGATGGATCAAGGCTACCGGGTGCCCCATATCATCGCGGATCTATGCGCGGCGCGTCCAATCCAC
This sequence comes from bacterium, assembly GCA_963663405.2. Classification (GTDB taxonomy): domain Bacteria; phylum Hinthialibacterota; class Hinthialibacteria; order Hinthialibacterales; family Hinthialibacteraceae. The sequence goes on from CAXXSM010000050.1 coordinate 24,988, forward strand.
CTATCAATCATCGATGGAATCATCGCCATGAGTGGACAGGAAATCCCAAACCGCTGGGGGGGCTCGTTGACAAAGCCGGGCGTTCTCATCGCCGGCCTGAATCCCGTATCCACCGACGCCGTCGGAACCGCAGTCATGGGATACGCCGATCCGCGCGCCCAAAGAGGAACTACCCCATTTCAACGGGGTGACAACCACATCGCCCTTGCGGAACAATGCGGGCTGGGAACCGCCGATCTCGCTGAAATCGAAGTGCTCGGAGCCTCAATCAAAGATGTGATCTATCCCTATGAAAAAAAAGAGGACCAATAAATCAACACAAAATACAAATCTCTTCCATCGAAAATTCTTAAATTAATCCTAATCCAACGCATAATATAATCCTGAATCAGTTCTATGATCCCTTAAAGGTGATAATAAATATGAACAAATTATCTTTTCATCGCGACAAATATTAGATTTTTGTTAGCATATATTTCATAAATCACAATAACAGATATTAAATGTCCGTATCATTAGTAATCCTCTTTGAATGGTTTGGATAATTTTGATAGACTTTCATACCTCTTCAGGTATGAATATGACTATTTAATTACTCAGGAGAGATGAATGGTGAGAATAGGTATTGTTTTGTTAAGTGTAACGATGATCTGCTCCATTGTTTGGCCGGACGTAGTGATCAACGAGATTCATTACAATCCCCCTGACGAACAATATACGTCAGGCACATTCCGGGAATTCATCGAATTGTACAATCCAGGTCCCAGTTCTATCGATATATCCGGTTATTACTTCGATAGAGGAATAACATTTGTGATTCCGGATGGTACGATCATGGAACCAAACTCTTATCTAATCTTGGCTCGTGATCCAGAAAATCGAATTTGGAGAAACACCCAATCCCTCGTCATGGGGCCGTATGAAGGACAATTATCCAACAGCGGAGAATGGTTATCAATACTGCGTCCCGATGGAACGATTGTAGAAGAATTTCGGTATAACGATAATTCACCCTGGAGCCGTTCCGCCGATGGTTATGGTTCCTCATTAGAGCGGATCGCCTGGGATTTACCAGCCGATGATTATCACAGCTGGCGGGCTTCCCTCTATGATGAAGGCACCCCCGGTCAAGAAAATTCCGTTATTGGGACAAAGTCCAGGCCTGTTATTCTCTCACATGAAGTAATCCCCGCCCATCCAACATCTAATGATGAGGTCACGGTCCAACTCGGATTCGACGCCGCAAACATTATCCAATCAGTTACTTTACAATGGCTCAAAGCCGAACAAGGAGTCGAAGGTGGAAGTAATGAAGGGCCGGAAGTCTACGTCTCGTCCAGAGATAATTTTCAATATTGGAAAGGAACAGACGCGCCCTCGGAAGGTATCCTTTGGGCCGATCCAGATTTTGACGATTCATCCTGGCGGCGGGGACGGGGCACATTTGGATACGGGGGGGGATGGTGGAGCCGGAATGGCACTGAACTGAATGATATGCGGAGTAATTATTCAACCGTATACTTGCGCCGGAATTTCTCCATCCCTGACGCTGGGACAATGCAAAATGTTTTTATTCAAGTTCGTTACACGGGTGGTTTTATCTGTTATCTGAATGGCGTCGAAGCCGCCCGCGCGAACGTCCCCGAATCATTTACCCACGAATCCCTTGCCACAGGCGCTCACGACATGAACGACTGGGAAATTTTCTCCATCCCAAACACCAACGGTTTATTGCAGGATGAAAATAATATTCTGGCGATCGTGGGTTTGAATTCCAGTTTGTCCGCCAATCAATTCTCATTGGGGATCAATCTCTATGAAGGAGAACGGATTATCACAGAGGTTGAACCGGATTACAACCAAACGTTAATGACCCGCGTTGCGGAGAGCGCCGATTCAGCTACATACGAAGCGAAAATCCACGCTATGCCATCTCAATCCCTAATTCGGTTCAACGCGAATCTGACATTGAATGACGATTCCTCCCTGCTGCTGCCTCATGTGAAGAATCTGCGGCCTTTTGAATCATATTTCGTTTATGATGGAGAAGTCGATACACTCTTATCGGTGATCTGGCCCTATTATGAAAGCACAGTCACATTAATGGAATTCGAACGCATTATGAGCGGCGCGGTTATCCTCCCGCCCGGCGAACGGAATCCCCTCGTTTTCGACGGCGCCTTGATCCGCACCTCCCGCAGTGGACAAAAAATCAAGTTTCTTAAAGGTGAAGAATATCGGGGAGACCGGACTCTGAACATGCTCCCGGAACGCAATCAAACAGGCAATACATCCGGTCCAAGCACTCCCCACCGGGAAGATCTCGGCTTCTGGTTTTTCCGTGAAATGGATATCCCTTCTCCCCGGACCGATTGGTTCCGAGTGATTGTCGATGGCGTTCACACCCAGCGGATCATGATTGAGCAAGTCAACGAACGATTTCTAGAAATCAACGGCCGGAATCCTGACGCCGATCTATTTAAACGGAATTATGTGAGCCCCAACTGGGAACCTCATAACAATTTGGAGAACGGCACGGAAAGTATTGATACTCTGGAAACAGCGCTAAGGCGAGAACGCGATCAAACCAAACTGCATGAATTGCTGGAAACGAACCTGGTTGTAGATGAGTTCCTTCAGTACATCACCGCTTGTGTTCTACTGAGTAATTGGGATGGTTTTCATAACAACCATTGGATATATCTCGATCCAGACACTCAGAAATGGGAGATGATCCCCTGGGATCTGGATAAAGCTTGGGGATATACCGATTCAAATCCCATGTTTACCGAAATGCCTATTGAATTCCCCCTGAATGGAAGAGCCGAACACGCGTCCCGTGAAACCGGACCGATTACCGGACCGCTATGTCAGGATGAAATATACTACCAGCAATACGTTGACCTATTGGGATACGAATTCAACCACGCGTTCACCGAAGAACGAATGTTCGCCAAAATCTCGGAAACCGAAGAACTTCTTTTAGACGATCTTATTCTTCTTGAAGAGTATACCGGCTCCACACGCGAACAACGCCGCGAACAGATTCTTGATTCGTATGAGACGCTTCGCACCTTTGTTCTATTAAGACGTGAGTTCCTAAGCGCTTACCTTCCCACGTCTGTGTCAAATTGGAGTGTGTATTAATCCATCATTCCGGATACTCACATCCCACAGCTCTCACAACCATCATATCGTAAACTCGATTGTATGCCGTTGATAATAGACACAGTCTATGCTAAACGCTTCTATTAAAGGCAGTTTTTTTTTGCTGGGATACGACAGCGCGAATAGGGCCTGCATGGGTGATCCATATCTCGGCTCTTGAATGTGCTTTTCGTTCCTCCAAAAATTCGATCACTCGTTGGCGCATATCGATAAAACTTTCTCCGTTGGGTGGTCTTTCATGAATCCAGTCATCAAAGAATTGTTTCAATTCTTCCGGTTGCTTCGCTTTTACTTCATCCCACGTCATATTCTCCCAATCGCCGAATGATTGTTCCCGGATTTGCTCTGTTTGTAAAAGTTGAAGGTTGTATTGCTCCGCGAGAAATTCGGCCGCCATACTGCAGCGTTTCAAATCGCTTGTAACAATCAAAGAATTTTTTTTAAGAATATTTTTATCAATTAAATCTATAATCCCTTCAGGTGGATTGGATAAAGGGATATCGCTCCAACCATAAATGCGGTTCTCTGGATTATGCACGGAACCGTGACGGATTAGATCGATTTGTTTCATCATGCCGCCGTTGCGAAGACGTGGAGAATGGTTTCAGTTATATGGATGACACAACCAGCGCAATCCCCTGTTATATACCCAATCCTTTTAAGAAAATACATGCGCGCCAGAAAAGGGATACCAATCAATAAAAGAGGGATGAGAACTGGATTGGAGGGCGCCACAGTTAAAACAATGATGGTTGTAAATAGCATTCCCAAAACACAGCATCCCCATTGATTGGAAAACGGAATTGTTCGACTTAAACTTTCCGGAGGAATTTCTTTCGTTTGAGTCAGTGTCAAAAAAAGAACGCCTGTCATTCGTGACACGGCGGCGTATGAGATGATGTTACGGATAGCCATGTTTGGATCAATTGATGTTAACGCGGCATAACGGAGCACATACATCGAGATCATTGCGAATGAACCATAAGATCCAATGCGGCTATCACGCATGATTTCCAGAATTTTCTTTGAATCGTATCCTCCCATCCCATCCGCGGCATCGGCCAACGCGTCTTCATGGAACGCTCCCGTGATCCAGCCATAAGCCAGCAAGGTAAGCGCTATGGATACTGGATATGGAAAGAAAATATTCGCAGTGTATACAACAAACGCAGCCAATCCTCCAAGGATTCCACCAACAAGGGGGAAAAATATTCCCATTCGATAGAGGGCTTTGTCTGTGACCGCCCATTGTGGGATTGGTATCCATGATAGAAAGGCAATCGTTGAACACAATAATTTGAGAGGGTACAATAGCGTAGTCATGACGTTGTTTTCGAACTGACTCCAGCGGATTCGAAGGTTGCCATCTCGTTGTAAATAGTGGCGGCGGCGTCAATAATTGGCAGCGAAATCAACGCGCCGCTGGCTTCGCCTAAACGCATATTCAAATCGAGAATCGGTGTGAGACGCAGATGATTTAGTATCTGCCGATGTCCAGGTTCAACAGATACATGACCGGCGAGGAATCCCGTTCGCGCAACAGGATCGGCGCTTGCCGCAATTAGAGCGGCGGTGGAAACGATAAAGCCATCCAGCAGAACGATTAAGTTATGTTTACCTGCTTCAATCATGCCCCCAACCATCGCGGCGATTTCGAATCCACCAAGGCAAGTCAAGATAGAATATGGATCGGTCAACTGATCAGCATGAGTTTGCATCGCCCGTTCAATCACAGAAATTTTATGTTGAAGACCGGCATTATCCAGCCCCGTTCCCCGGCCCGTGATTTCTAAAACGGAGCATTGAAGTATCGCCGCGCAAATGGCTGACGCGGATGTCGTGTTCCCGATTCCCATCTCTCCAAATATAATCAGTTTAGCGCTCTGGGCGGCCTCTTCCTGTACAATCTGTTTGCCAATTTCGATGGCTTGCTCCATTTCCGCTTTCGTCATGGCGGATTCTTTCATCATATTCCGGGTTCCCGCTCGAATCACATGACGCTCTACCCCTGCAAATGATTGATCGACGGGAAGTTTCACACCCACATCGATCACACGCAGCTTCGCTTGGTGAAGTTTTGATAATACACTGACCGCCGCGCCTCCGCTGGCCATGTTCTTAAGCATTTCACCCGTCACAGATTGAGGAAACGCGCTGATCGCTTCTTCGCATACACCGTGGTCTCCGGCGAAAACAAGCACGCTCCGTGGCTTCGTTTTTGGAGTATCCGTCTGTTGAATCTCACACAATATAGCTGCGATATCTTCCACACGGCCAAGGCTGCGTGGAGGTTTTGTCAATCGATCCAAATGTTCCCACGCACGATCGATGTAAGATATGTTTCGTTGATCCATCACTCTATGCATTCCTCAGAATCATTCAGGTAAATGACCTTTGATCGCAGTAGGGATTCCAGCAACAAAAAGTAGAACATTGCCGCAGGCTTGAGCGAAGCGTTGGTTCACCAATCCGAGCAAATCCCTATACTGCCTTCCCGATTCATAGGCGGGATGCACTCCCATGCCCACCTCATTGGTTACGATTATTACATCCTTAGAAATTGCTTTGATTCTTTCCACCATAGGTTCTACCCATTTCATGATAAGATCATCGTGGGATTTTGATTCTTCCATGATACGGGCTGTCCAAATAGTCAAGCAATCAATGACAATACAATCATATGGATCTCCCGCTTGTTCTAAGGCGTACAAGATATTTGTTCCCGCTTCAATTGTAGTCCAACCTTCACCACGTTCCTGTTGGTGTTTTTGAATACGCATCCGCATATCGGCGTCACATGGTTCGGCGGTTGCGATGTATAACTTACTTTTATAATGTTGCGCATAGTTAACAGCCCATGAACTTTTTCCGCTTCTTACACCGCCGATGAGTAAAAAAGAAGCCATGTTTACGCTCCCTTCCGGATGAATATCCATAAGAAAGTCAAACTGCCAATAAGCCCTGTAATCACGCCTAAAGGCAATTCGATGGGAGAAAGAATTGTTTTGGCCGCGAAATCGCAAATCAATACAAAGGCCGCCCCACCCAGCATGCACATGGGAAAAAGGAGAGCGTGTTTGGGACCCAGAATATTTCTTAACACATGAGGGATGATAAGACCGACGAATCCCACTACGCCCATCGCCGCCACACAAGTTCCGGTGACCAGGCTCGACCAGAAAAAGATTTGACGTTTCAGAGACGATATATGGATTCCTAACGAAGCGGCTTTTTCTTCTCCCATGGATAAAAGATCAAGGGCGGAAGATTGACGTGTCAGAAAAAAGCAGCCAATGATGCAGAGCGACGCTGTAACCACTAACATATCGATTGGCGCAGAATTCAAATCGCCCAGCAACCACATCATTGCGCCATGCGCCCGGTTGCTTGGTGATAGAGCGACTAACAACATCAGAGCGGATTGAAAAAAATACCCCACCATAACGCCACAGAGGATTAACGCCGTTCTAGAGAACAAGGTTCGCTGCATCAAAATAAACACAAGCAAAGTGACGGTAATGGCGCCAGCGAACGCAAAGGCGGAAATTCCAATGCCAGAAGAAATCCCAATCACAATGGCGAAGACGGCGCCAAATCCGGCGCCGCTTGAAATACCAAGTGTGAAAGGTTCCGCCAATGGATTGCGGAAAAGGCCTTGCAGAGACAATCCACATACAGCCAGACTCGATCCAAGTATAATCCCAAACAGCGCGCGGGGCAGCCGCAATTTCCACAATACCCGTCCTGCGGATGTGGATGGATTCATCAATCCCTCATACAGTTCTTTGAACGAGAAATCCGCCGGGCCGGATAGGACATGAACGATCAAGCCAGTGAGAAAAATTAAAGTAAGTAATAAAACAAAGGCAGTAGTTTTTGATATCATTCCGGTTTGGCCGCTTCATTTCTTAACTGATTTTCACTTTGTTTTATCTTAATTGTTGGATGAAGGATGGATAGAAAGTATTCTGTTGATTTCAAGAATGATGAAAGGCTGGGTTGAGAAAATTCCGGCGCGTTGGCTTGTTGAATGATCGCATCGTCAAAATCAGGGAACTCCCGGTACCGTTTCACGCGTGTGTCATCGATTAGGGAATGCGTTAATATGAGAATGACTTCCGGTCGCATCGCGATGACTGACTCGATGGAGATTTGAGGATAGGCGGCCGGCGCGTCCGCAAAGACATTGATCCCCCCCGCCCTTTCGATCACATGATGAATGAAACCTCTCTTAGAAACGGTCATCAATGGTTTGGGCCAGATTTCAACAAATACCCGCTTTCGTTTTACCTGTTTAAGCGCTGTGTCAATGACGTTTAAGCGTTGATTCAACAGTTGGACATACGATTTCGCAAATTCTTCCCGATAGGTCACTTCGGCGATCTTCATGAAATCCTGCGTGATATCCTCCAAGTTTTGTGAGGGACCCAATCGGAGGACGTTGAGTCCCAGCGTTTCCAGCCGGTCAAGGATATCGGGCCGGTTCGATTCCACATCCCCCAAGACCAACGTGGGATTCAAAGTCGCGATCAACTCAAGATTGGGGTTTGATAATGTTCCAATTACGACAGCGTCCGTAGCGTCAGCTGGCTGTATACAGAATTTCGTAATCCCAACAAGGTATTCACTGAGGCCCAAATCACTGGCTTTTGTCGTGTTGGATGGAGCCAGTGAGACAATCCGATGCGTCTTTTCAGCGGCGCCCGCATATAATGAAAACAAGACTATAAAAAAAGCAGCCGTGTACAACAATCGGTTTCGCATAGATTTTTTTCCTTTACCGCGCTAGTTTTTTCGCGTGATCAATCGCATGGAGGATTGGATCGAGATTGAGATGACACGCCAGCGTTGAGGCGATCGTTTCGTATGGATCGTGTTGACGCCGATCGATAACGCTATTGGCGCCCAGTTGTTGGCAAAGAGTATCCCGAATCCCCTCATTATTAAAAAAACCGTGAAGGTATGTGCCCCATACCCGGCCATTCGTCGCTATGGCGCCATCCTTCCGGCTGCAGGGACTTGATTGAACGGTGTGGATGGATACGAGAGGCTGGTTTGTATCTTCACCGGACGAACGGCCGCAGTGAATTTCATATCCGGTGATCTCAATCGAAGTATCCATCAATGTGCCTTGAACGTTTTCCGTGATTTTGAATGGGACCAATTCGGTATCGACGTAAAGCAGAGAAAATCCGTCTATACTTCCCCGCCGGGTTTCTATCCCATGTGGATCGGTAATCCTGCGGCCCAGCATTTGATAGCCACCACAGACACCAATGATGAATCCATTTTTGTCATAATGATTCTTCAAAAAAGATTCAAAACCACATTGTTTTAATTCAACTAGATCATCAATGACATTTTTTGTACCAGGAAGAATAAGAAGATTATAGTTATCTTCCTCGCGCGGCGCGTACAATGTTTCAATATAAAAGCGGGGATCAGCGATAAGCGGTTCGATATCATCGCTATTCGAAATATGGGGGGGCATGATGACGCCAACCCGAACCGCGTGATCATTTTGAACCATATTGAATTTTCTCGCCTCAAATGAAGCGTTGTCTTCATCGGGCATATGGTGATTCGGGATATACGGCACAACGCCTAGAACGGGTTTTCCCGAACGATGCTCCAGAATTCTCACGCCCTCATCAAAAATCTCTTTGGAACCGCGAAATTTATTGACCACAAGGCCAATGATACGCTCTCTCTCGGTTTCTTCCAACAAATCGAGGGTTCCCAAGATAGAGGCGAAGATTCCACCACGTTCGATATCGGATATTAAAATAACACGCGCGTCTGTATACTCCGCAATCCAAAGATTGGCTAGATCACGATGGCGGAGATTGAGTTCCGCGCATCCCCCGGCGCCTTCGATCAGTATCACATCATATTTCGACGCGAGCCGGTTGTAACTTTCAGCAATGCGCCGTTTGAATTCATTGACGCGATGGATACCAAAATCGGAGCCGATTGTTCCATCGACTTTTCCTTGAAGCACAACTTGTGACTGCATATCGCCCGTTGGTTTTAACAAAAGGGGATTGAGGTCATTGCACAGAGGAACCTTGCACGCTTCGGCCTGGCACGCCTGCGCCCGGCCGATTTCACCACCCTCGATGGTCACGGCTGAATTGTTTGACATATTCTGCGCCTTGAACGGCGTGACCGACATTCCACGATTGTAAAGCAACCGTCCCAATCCCGCTGTGAACAAACTTTTCCCTGTATTGGAGGCGGTTCCCCAAATGCAGATCGCCTGCGCTGTATGGGGTGGATTATCCAGCGAGTTCAAAACTCAATTCCCCTTTGCGCTTTAATACCGGAATGATATGGATGTTTGATTTCGTTGATTTCTGAAACCAGGTCCGCGGCGTCAATCAACTCTTTGGGCGCCCCCCGTCCCGTACAAATGACATGCATCCAAGACGGCCGTTGTTTAAGCGTTTCTATTACTGTATCAATAGGAAGATAGTGATACGAAAAAAGATAGTTGATTTCATCCAGGATCACTAAATCATGCTCTGCGTTTTCAATCGTTTCTTTGGCAAAATCCCAAATTTTCTCCGTGGTTTTAATATCTTGTTCTGGATTTTTTGAATTCCATGTAAATCCATCTCCCATGGCGTACAGTTCAATATCCAAGGGCAAACAATCGCTGATTCGTTTTTCGCCTGTGATCCATTTTCCTTTCATAAATTGTATGATGCGCACTTTCCAATTCCACCCTAACGCGCGATAAGCGGCGCCTAACGAAGCGGATGTCTTTCCTTTGCCATTGCCTGTATTCACGATGAGCAAACCCTCACGCCGTTCGCGCGGTGGTTGAGGCGCTTGCTTCTTTAAATCTTCGAGTGTTCGCGCTTGCACTATTCTAAGATCCTTCAATTTTGAATCGCTGTATCCATTCGCCACCGGAATCAAACATCATTGATCCCCAAGTGTTCGGAGTCAGCCACACATCATATTCTGAAAATGTCAGTTGTTCTGGAGCCTCGAATATTGGAACATCGGCCTGCGCGTCATTAGTAAGCGCAATGATAAATACGATATGTACAAACCAGAAATTTTTCATAGTCATAATTCCCCCTTTAATTCCGGACCAGTTGCACGGCGCGTTCACGAATGGTTCCGTAGATCGATAATTCATATTCGCCATACCATGTCAAACGGGGATTGTCTTCGTCTTGTTTGATGCGAAAGGGGAAGCGAATCTCTCGATCGGGATAGTACTGCCCAATATCAACGCTCATGCAACGAACCAACCATGCGTCACTGTCCCAATCTTTTTCGATGTTGTGATCACCGCCTTCATATCCGCCAACGTCCTCCGCCGCCGCATTGTAGGCGTATCGCAGAAAACGCCATTGAGGCACTTCTTTCCCGGCGAATTCTGTATCGCCGCAGCTGGGCCAAGCTTCAATGATTTGTTGGTTTTGCCGTTTCAAGGCAGGACAATACAGGCTGGCTTCCTGGCAATACTGATATTTCACCAACAAAAGGGAAATCCCACTCCAATACCCATTGGCCGAGGGTCCGCATCCCCATTCTGTATGATCAGGATGAGGAACCACATCCGCAGTTCCATCCGCCGGTGGAAATTGGTTATAATCCAACCGGTATGCGTTTAACGCAGTGTGAATCGTTCTTAAATTTTGTTGACAGGCGGCCCGGACGGTCCGTTCAATGGCTTGAAGGTAATTGGATGCGACGATCGACGCGAGGATACCAATAATCGCCACAACAATCAGTAGTTCGATTAATGTAAAACCATCATCACGATCTTTCGGGGATAAAGAGTACAATCCACGATACTCCTTTAGATAAGTACAACCGAAAGCAGGAAGAATTATTCCACCGGAAAGACAGTTATATAAACCTACTTAAAAGCGGGATCATTCAACTCCAGCCGGCTTCTTTCCGGTCGGCTTTCGGTCTTTCAGTAAAAGGCAGGTATCCTGGCTTCCGGGCCTGAATGTCACCTAATCCCTTGCCTTCTCATTCGTATATGCGAACAATGGCGTGTAAGGTTTCGTTCCCGGTTACAGTGGCGGGTCCGCGCCGGACTTTCACCGGCTTCCCTGTTACTTTTACTATACTTTACAATCATACTAGAAGAGATTCTTTCTGTCAAGAAATGAAGAGATAGCTTAATAAGATTCTCGATTCAATTCCATTTTTCGTATCCATCAATTGTCTGTTATATTGAATCAAATCCAACAACGATCAACCAATTCATAATGTAAGTTAATGCAATGAATAAAATCGATGTAAGCAACAAAGTATTCCATGATTTGAGAATATGAGACGGTTGCGCCGAATCTCCCTCTACATTGAGAATCGGCTTTTGACTTACCAGGCCTTGGTACACATTTCTTCCACCCAAGCGGACACCTAATGCGCCCGCGTACGCCGCTTCCGCATGACCCGCATTAGGACTGGTATGTTTCAACCGGTCTCGAAATCCAATTCGAAATGAGTTTCCTGCATTTTGTCCCACAAGAATGGCTGCCAAGGGAATCAATACGATCGATAACCGAGCTGGAATCCAATTAACTAGATCATCCAATTTCGCGGAGGCCCATCCAAAATCCATGTATCGTTCATTTTTATATCCCACCATGGAATCCAGTGTATTGACCGCCTTATACGCTAATGCCAAAGGAGCGGCGCCAATCGCGGCAAAAAATAGCGGAGAAAGAACGCCATCGACCGTGCCCTCCGCAACGGTCTCCACAGCGGCGCGGGAGATTTCCGTTTCCTCCAAACGATCTGTATCCCGGCCGACTATCATCGCTAACAAATGACGGGCTTTTTCCATATGCCCATCGTGCAACGCGTGATACACTTTTCGTGTCTCGCGAATCAATCCCTGCGCGGAAACGCATTGATAAACCAGCCAAATTTCTATCAGCCATCCAGCGGTTACATTCAATTGATACAGTGTTTTTAATAGAAAGAACGAGATAAGCCATACACATACGGGAAATCCAACCGCAAGAACAATCCCAGCCCATGTTAGAGAATACTGTCTCGATCGAACATGTTTTTCATAGATTACGATACACTGCCCCATCCACCGGACCGGATGAGGAAGCCAATGGGGATCTCCCAAAATTAAGTCCAAAAGAAACGCAATGGGAATGACAGAATTTTCTACCATATATTAACTGTTACATAATTGTATAACCGCTTCTATAAACCGCTGGTTCTCCGCCGGTGTTCTCGCGCCCACGCGAAAATACGTTTGATCCAATCCTGAAAAATCATCACAACAACGGATCATAATTCCTTGTTGCCCGGATGAGACGTAAAACGCTTTCGCTATTCTTACATCCGCAATCCGAAAGAGAAAATAGCTGGTAGAAGAGGGGGTCACATCAATAGCAGAAAACTGTCTTAATGTTTCCATGATTCGCTGGGTTTCTTTTAACCACGCGATTTTACGCTGATTATAATACTCTATATTCGTTACTACCCACTCACCAGCGGATTGCGCAAAAGAACTTACCGACCACGGTGGAATAAACCGCGCCATCCGGCGCGCGGTTTCTGGATGGGCGATCGCGTATCCAACGCGCAGGCCCGCCAGCCCAAAATACTTTGTCAGCGAACGCAATACAACTAGATTCTTTTGATCCGATACCCATTGGACAACGGTACGATCCGGAACGAAATCAATAAACGCTTCATCAACAATCAATAGACTATCATTTTGATTGACCAATTCGATTAATTTCTGCAGTATTTCATTAGGGATCGCTGCGCCTGTTGGATTGTTTGGGTGACATATAAACAGGATTTGGTTCTTTTGTATTAACTTTTCCAAAGATGTCAAATCAATTTCATACTTATTTGAATGAAAACAATGGATAGATGTATGCGATTTTTGATAGAATTCAGCCGCTCGCCGGTACTCGTTAAATGTAGGTTCAAACGTTATCACGCTTTGATAGTGTGGAGAAGAGCATAGCGCATAAATCAGTTGTATTGAACCATTGGAAGGAATGACGCATTCTGACGGGATCCCATGATGGGTGGCGGCAGCGTTTTGAAAACGCTCCGCGTGGATATCCGGATAACTGGATATATCATCCAATTCCGCAACAAGACGTATTCGCAATTCATCGGGAATCTCAAAAGGCCATGTATTGACACTAAGATCGAGAATCGCGTTGACATCATGTCCATACTGCCGTGAGAAAGCAAGACGATCTCCACCGTGTTTGTAGTGGTTCATAAGAATCAATGTTTAAGAATTGTTAGTAAAGAAGCCATGGTGTGACATCCGCTTCCTCCGTTTCACGTAAGACAATAGAATACTCACCATCCCATCCATGTTCGATCCAAGCGGCAACGGTTTTTCCAGAACCGGGATGCGACGATATTGCAGGTGTTTTTGCGTCTCGATCGATTTGGCTAAGAATGGTTCGATTATTGATGACCATTGTTAAGGGATTCACTTGAGCCAAAACAATTTGATTAAGGCCACCCAAATCTTCTTGCCACACAATAAGCAATTCAGTTGGCGATCGAAACGCCGCGCAGGGTTGGGAAGCGTCCAGCGTCCCATCGTTCACAATAACCGGGCCCTGCCAATCGCCTCCAAAAGATTTGTAATGAAGATTAACCTGATAGAAACCATCTACATATTCAGTAGACACAAGGGCTAGATTGCCTTCCGAATCAGCAACTAAGCGGGGTGGATCGTTAAAACGCCCTCCTTTGGGCGCGATTGTTTTTATTGAGGATAAGACTCTATCCGAATTGACAGATACGCCTTTGAGTTCATACGCTCCCTGCCATCCTCTCAAGAATCCCCATATAACATAGATCGAACCATCGGGCAGAGCGGCAAGATCGGGAGCCCAATTGGATGTGTAATCATCGGGATTTTGCTCTACAGACGTGATACGAAACGATTCGATCCCTTCCTGAATTGGAAAATCTCCATTGCTATCAGAACTAATCAGATAAATATCGGCGTTGTTTCCATTGAGAGAAAAATCATACCATGCGATGTGCAATTGATTTTCGATTCCGGCGGAGATTTGAGGGACGTATCCGTTATCTCCCTGATGACCGGCGTTCGTTGTCGTCAACCGGATATCCATATCCGAAAAGGAATGATTTACTGTTTTTTTGTCATAGTAGATTTCAACATTATCCATGTAATTCCCCGCCACCGAGGTGTGCCGGTAATCATGCCACACGACATGGATGGTATCTTCAGCGTCAATGACGAGAGAAGGGTGTCTTCCCCCACCCATATCACCACTGTCAACACGGACGGGGGATGATACAGAATTTTCCTCAATCATTTGATAAAGGATTTGATTGGCCGGTGGTTTTGACACTTCATCAGGAATCCCATACACGATATGAATCCGTCCCATCGAATCGACGCCAATCGATCCGCTCGTATTTCTTGAGAACTCAATAGCGGATTCACTCGTATAAAGAACGATTTCTTCCTTAAATTCCTGCGCCCACGTTGTGTAACCCATCAGCGCAGGCAAAAGGATGAAAATAGTACGTAGAATGACTATCATGCGATTATCTCATACACTCCCAATCGGGAACATTGGATGTCTGTCCCAAAATATCTTGGCGGGAGATTGGCGGTTGCGCCGATCCCCAAACAGCATAGAAATATCCGTGAACATCGTTATCATACACAACGGAAATAGAACAAACAGCCCAAACACACTTAACCATACTCGTTTCACAATCATTCTCCTTAATGAAAAAGTGTATACAGGAAAAAGAGAGAAGAGATTCAATAGGCAGAAACAGAAAAGAAAAATCCCAGCCACCGAGGTGAACTGGGATCGTATGTTTCTACGAAACAAGCTACCCTCTCAATTCCCGAAGAGGCGCTATATCTCAATGAGGCAGGTATCCTGGCTCCCGGGCGTTGCCATCCTACTCCCTCACCTTCTCATCCGTATGGACAATGGTCACGAGGTTTCGTTCCCGGTTACAGTGGCGGAACCGCGCCGGATTCTCACCGGCTTCCCTTTTCAACCGCTTTTCAGCGGTCACCCCACTAAGTTATGTCTAAAGAAAATAATAGAAGATTCTCCACTTGCGATCAAGAGGACCAGAGGAAGCGTATAGATCAATTGACTGAATATATAGAATTTAATGAAACACTGTATCCCGAATCTACAAGCCATGTTATAATCCATTATATCAGCAGGCGCGCAAAAGCCGCCGCTTTTCATTTTAGGAGCAGAATGATCCTATGAGCGTATTTCAGGTAAGGCTGCTATCCTCTGATTCCATCTCTATCGGCGCATGCGCGTGTTTACATAATCATCCCACATACCGTATCGTTAAAGTTGACTCGATGCGGGAACTACTCCCAGAAGATAGAGATTCGCTGGCCGTATTGTCTCTCCCCACCGCGAATAACGCGCCGGACAAATTAGGCGTTACTACGCCGCTGCTTCTTCTGGTTGATGAACAAGAGCAGGAAGTTCCGCCCGTCATTACGTCCCGGCCTCTCTGCGCCATACTTGGAACCCGGCCAGGGAAATTGGTCCTTCAAAAAACCCTTCAGTCTCTTGCGCGGCATGCGTCATCTCACACAGAAATTGAAACACTATCAAAAAGGATACGGTCAGCCCAAAAGGAACTCGACAAGTTTAATCGGATCGGCATGGCCCTTGGCTCCGAACGGGACACGGAACGCTTATTTGATTTAATCCTGCAGTATGCGCGGCAAATTACAGACGCCGACGGGGAAGCATCTATATCATTCGAGAGAAGACCGATGGGGATGGGAAGACAAAGAAAATTCTCTACTTCGCCAATACGCAAAGCGAAACGCTCTCGATCCCATCGAAAAAAATGGAAATGGAGATCTCCGAACAATCAATCTCCGGCCATGTGGCTCTGCATGGCGATATTGTCAATTTGCCGGATGTATACAATCTCCCTCCAGACAGTGTATTCCGATACAATCCTTCATTTGACCGGAAAATGAATTACCGGGCGAAATCAATGTTAACCCTGCCCATGCGAAACCAAGAAGATGAAGTGATCGGCGTGCTCCAATTGATCAACAAGAAAAAAAATCCCGGCGTTCCGCTTCGTCCCATTGAAGTGGTGGAAAAGGAGGTAATCCCTTTTACAAAACGGGATGAGCAACGGGCGCTCGCGTTGGGGGGGCAGGCGGCGGTGGCGCTGGAGAACCGCATTCTCTACGAAGAGATTGAGCAATTGTTTGAGGGCTTTATTCGCGCCTCGGTAAACGCGATTGAAGCGCGGGATCCGGTCACGTCCGGTCACACGGAACGGGTTACACAGTTGACGCTGGCGCTGGCGCAAGCGGTCAATGATATCACCGAAGGGCTGTACGCGGATACAGTATTTACCAGCGACCAGATGCGGGAATTGCGTTACGCCGGTCTATTGCACGATATCGGCAAGATCGGTGTGCGCGAAGACGTTCTAACCAAGGCGAATAAACTCTATCCCGGTGAGTATGCGGTTCTTTTACATCGTTTTGAGAATATTCGTTTGAGTCTCTGCTCTGAACAAAGCCAAGTGATGTTGAAGAACGCGCTGGGCGAGGGCTCAGAAATCTATCAAGAATTCGAAGAGCGATACAAGAATCAATTAAAAGTACAAATTGAGGAGATCGATTCTATATGGGAACTGATCGAAGCGTTCAACCAACCCAAAGTCCTGCCGGAAGAAGCGTCCGATCTGCTCCCGAAAATCGCTCAACGCACGTACCGGAACGCCAAAGGGGAAGAGCAACGATTTTTAACCGATCATGAACTGCACTGTCTTTCCGTCAAAAAAGGCAGTTTGACACCCGAAGAGATTGAAGAAATTCGTTCGCACATCATCCATACCCGCAACTTTTTAGAACGTATCCCTTGGACCCGCAATTTAATGGGATTAACCGATATCGCTAGTGGACATCATGAAATGCTGAACGGCACCGGCTATCCCCAGCATTTAGAAGGCAAAGAAGTCGTCACGCAAATGCGTATCATGGCGATTGCCGATATCTTTGACGCCTTAACCGCTTCCGACCGGCCATATAAAAAAGCCGTGCCAGTGGATCGCGCCCTTCGGATTCTGGAATTCGAAGTGAAAGACAATCGCCTTGACGCCGAACTGGTTCGAATTTTCAAGGAACAGAAGGTGTACGAAACACTACCGGCCTTTGCAAATGAGAGATCAAATCAAACCACATAAACCATGATTGTCACTCCAAAAACAAGACGGCGTCTCGCTGGAATGGGTATCGGGAGCCTGATCGCGTTTCTTGCGGTCAATCTGCTTTTCGATCCAAATCCGAACTCCCATGAACCCTTATTTGCGTTCGACGCCTGGTGTTACGACCGCCTGTTGATCCATCGTTCCGTTCCACCTCAAGAGGAAGGGGCGCCCATCCCTGAAGTGTTCATTCTTGCCTTCGATGAAGACAGTTTTGACAACCTCAAAACACTCCCCGATCCCCGTCTTGCGCAATGGCCGTGGCCGCCGTCTCTATTCGCGCAGGTCATTAACCGCCTGAAGCGCTTGGGAGTAACGGCGATCGGTATCGATAAATTATTCAATGAATCTCATCTTCTCGATCCTTTAGACAATCCCAATCAGTTGGAAAAAGAACTGGCGACGGCGTGTGAGAATCATGGAAAGGTGATACTGGCGAGTAAGTTTGAGACAGTTTTTCCTGATGGGATCAGTCAATATGAATTGATCCGGGAACCATTGGATATCCTGCTCCAAAGCGCAGCCTCCGGGTTTACCTCTCTGCCAAAAGATCCAGACAAGAGCATCCGCAGCGCCTATATTTCCCGTAAACTCGATAACATGGAGTATCTCTCTTTCGCCGCGCAAATCGTTCGCCAGTATAAGAATCTAAGCGCGGAGGATCTCGTTCTCAATCAGGAAGAGTATTCCATTCTTGGGGATATCACCATTCCTCTGCGCCACGAGACTTTTTCCATCGCCTATGATGGAGAACGTATTCAAACGTTTCCGTTTTATGTATTTGTTGATGAATTCTACGAAATCTATTCCGAGATACTCTTCAGTCCCGCGGTGGATGTAGGAGTCGAATCGTTCGACATCAATCGTTTCAAGAACAGTATTGTACTCCTGGGAGCCACCTCCGGCGAATTGATCCACGACCAACATAAAACACCGATCCAGGCCGATATGATACCGGGCGTGGAGATTCACGCCAATATCATAAAAACACTGTTATCAAAATATTTCATCCGTCACGCCGATGATGCGCTGCAGATGTGGGGAACGTTTTTCATAACCGTGGGAATCTGCGCTCTATCAGCGTTCGCTTCGATCCGGAACAGTATTATCGCAAGCATTTGTGCGATTTTTGGCTGGATTGCAGGAGCTTCGTTGGCGCTCTTGTATGGGGTGTTGGCGATTCGGATTATCACTCCCGTAGTTTGTATTTTTACGGGCGCGGCGGCGTCAATCTCCTATCGATTCATTTTTGAAGAACGTGAAAAGCGGTATCTAAAACGTCTCTTTTCCAAAGCGACCGATACAAAACTCGTTGAACAGCTATTAGCGAATCCAGAACTGGTCAAGCTGGGAGGAGAACGGCGGCGTGTGACAATTCTCTTTAGCGATATTCGTTCGTTTTCCACCCTCTCCGAGACGATGGATCCGGAAGCGCTGCTCACTTTTCTCAACCAGTATTTTTCATCGGTCACCGAAGTCATCTTCCGGAATCATGGGATGATCGACAAGTTCATCGGTGACGCGGTCATGGCGATCTTCGGGGCGCCGGTTCCGTCGGATGACCACACGTATTGGGCCTGTAAAACCGGCGTCGAAATGCTGCGCGTCCAAAAAGAGATCGCTGAATCAAGGGGGGATGAAACTCCATTCCGGATCGGAATTGGGATTCATACCGGCTTTGTGGTATTGGGTAACCTGGGTTCTGAAAAACGCAGCGATTATACCTGCATCGGCGACGCGGTCAATATCGCCTCCCGGATCGAAGGGATTAACAAAACACTGAAAACCGAACTATTGATCAGCGAAGACACATACAATGAGATCCGTGATCTCGCCGAAGTGCGGAATGTGGGAGAAACCGAAATCCGTGGGCGAAAAGGAACCGTTTTACTATACGAATTACGAAACATCCGCGAGGGCGGTATACTGGACGGCAATCAAGAAGGCAAGGGAGACCAATAATGACAACACAAGCACAGAACCGTCTCACGAGAAGATTCTCTCTTTTTTCAGCGATTGTCTTCTATCTGCTGGCGCCGGTTATTCAATGCCAGCCGGCTCAACCGGAGACATACGCGAAAGTGATGTATGTGAAAGGCGCGGTGGAACTCTACCGGCAAGGGGAAACGGAGCCACTTTCTCCTTCCCGTGGCGCCGATGTGTTCATAGGAGACCGCATGATTACGAAAGCCGCTTCCAAAGCGGTTCTCATCACAAATGCGCAAAAAATGATCAACCTTCCCGCCAATGCGGAACTCAATATCGGACAAGCGCAAGGCCAATTGATCGCGGGCCTTGGCATGGGGATGTTCGCCAGCGGGACAGGCCGGCGGAATATCGGCGCACAGGCCGTCACACGGGATTCGGACCTTACCCCTCAACTCATCTATCCGCGAAATAGCATGATTCGAGGGGAGACAATCGTCCTACAATTCGCGCCATTGGAGAACGGCGAGTATTACGAAGTCAAGATGATCGGCGTCGTCCCACAATTCGTCAAGAAAACAACCATTGAAACACCAAAACTAACTCTCAGCAAAGAATTAATTGGAAAAGAACTGCTGCCCGGAAAAGCCTATTTTGTCTATGTGACCAAGCGAAACGAACAGGGAGAGGAACTAATCCCAGAAGAAAAAATCCGTGTTGGAATGGTTACACCCGAAACACAAAAAGAGATTGAAAATGTCGAAAAGGAATTACAAGCGCTGATCGAAGAAGAGAAAGAGAACCTCGCCTATCCCACCCTTTTGGCGGAGACGTATGAAGCGAACTATCTCTATCACGACGCGATCGCGCTCTATGAGAAAATCTACAACGAACTTGCTCCGGGCGATTCTTACTGCCTGGATCGGCTGAAACATCTTTATACTATCACCAACAATCCACCGGCCTTGCGTATATTGATGGACGAAGAGAAAAAGGCAACGGATCCGATCCCATTTGAATGGCAACCATCTCCGCCTAGTGAACAGGGATTCAATGAGGAAAAACTCGCCGAAGCGCTTGCGATAGTGAGGGAACATTCCACACAAGGTCTGTTCGTCGCGCGCGGAGACCGGGTCGTTTGTGAATGGTATTCCCCAGAATTAGGGCCTAAAAAATCCCACTACACCGCATCCCTAGCCCAAAGCGTTAGTTGGCGGCATGTCGTTGCTCTTAGCGCTGAATGACGGCCTGATTGAGATTGACGATCCAGCGGAGAAATATATCTCCACCTGGGAAAGACGATCCCACCCGCGCAGGGATCACGATCCGCCATCTCGCGACGCACTCATCCGGTGTGGAAGATGCGGAAGTTGCCGGGAATGGGGCATCTTGAATCCGGCGGCTGGAAATCCCGATTCTGGAAACGCGATCCAGACCCATTCACGATCGCGCGGGATTGGGCGCCGATGAAGTTTAAACCCGGCGCCGGTTTTGAATACAGCAATCCAGGAATGGCCCTCTTGTCGTATTCGATAACCGTGGCCCTTCAAGATACGCCTCATAAAAACATTCGCCAATTGCTCCATGAACGAATCATGAATCCAATCGGCGTAGCGGACGAAGACTGGTCCATCGGATATGGAAAAACCTATCCCGTTGAAGGATACGGCATGGTCGCCAATTGGGGAGGTGGCTCGTACACAGCCCGCGCTGTGGCAACTCCGCGGTGGGACGTTTAATGCTGCGTAAAGGCGATTGGCAGGGCCAGACTCTCATTAATCCATTCTTGGGTCGATCGTGTCACAACCGACGCAGGAACGCCCGATCCCTACCGGGGACCAGGAGAAGGCCCTTGCCCCCGCGCTGGGCTGGCCTGGTGGGTCAATTGCGGATGGCGTATTATCCAAACTGCCGAAAGACGCGTTCATGGGAGCCGGCGCAGGGAATCAGGTCCTCATCGTTGTTCCCAGTTTAGATTTAATCGTTGTACGTTTTGGAAGCCAAATGGAAAAAGACAGTTTTTGGGGAGGGATCGAAAACTGCCTTGTCAATCCATTAATGGACGCCATTATGAAAATAAAAACAAAAAGAGGACTGTTATGATACGTAGATTCGTTTTACTCCTTTATTATACCATTGTCAATCGAGTGCGTTTCATCCGAAGCGCCTTATCCTCCAAGCCCCGTAATCGCAGGTTATCGTATGGGCGCCATCCACCACGATCCAACGGCAAGCGAAGGGAAGCGACAACTGGCCGATCACCTGGGGCGCCGATGGGAACCTTTACACCGCCTACGGTGACGGTTTCGGATTTGAGCCCCATGTTCCAACAAAGTTAAGCCTTGGATTGGCCAAAATCATTGGTCCTCCCCACGCCTGTAAAGGAATCAATATCCGGTCATCCAGCGCCGAACAACTCGGTGACGGCGTCAAAGGCAAAAAAGCCAGTGGTATGATCGCGATCGATGGGATTTTATACATGTGGGTACGAAACGCGGGTAATTCCCAACTGGCATGGTCATCCGATTATGGGAAAAATTGGACGTGGAGCAACTGGAAGTTTGAGATAAGTTTCGGCTGCCCAACGTTCTTGAATTTCGGTCAAAACTACGATAATGCGCGAGATAACTTTGTTTATATCTATTCCCAGGACACAGACAGCGCGTATGAACCCGCGGACCACATGGTCATGGCGCGGGTTCCCAAAGACCAGATCACCATTCGCAGCGCCTATCAATTCTTCCAAAAACTCGATGAGAAAGGGAATCCCCGCTGGACAAATGACATCGAAAAACGAGGCGGTGTTTTCTTCCATCCCAATCGATGTTACCGATCCGGTATCTCATACAACGCCGGTCTCAAACGATATCTCTGGTCTCAAGTTCTCCCCGGTGAATCCCCTCGGTTCGAAGGAGGCTTCGGCATTTACGACGCGCCGGAACCCTGGGGACCGTGGACCACGGTTTTTTTCACGGAAAAATGGGATGTAGGGCCAGGAGAGACAAACTCATTTCCCCCCAAGTGGATAAGTCAAGATGGGAAAACCGCATACCTCGTTTTTTCCGGCGATGACTATTTCTCTATCCGGAAAGCCCAATTCAAAACCACTTCCCGTTAATATAATTAATTAAAACAGCGGAAAGAGAAATTCAGAACATCCCATCCAGAAGGAACATTTTAATCCCAACCTGTATATATTACGTTATTTTTAGTAGTAAATAATTATTACTATTCTTAATTTGACGGTTGACAATTGATTTGAAATACTATTATAATGTGTAACAATTTATTTTTGGAGCAGAGCCATAATCTTTACAGGCGCAAAAGAGAAAGATTATAAAGATGTATTTGCGGATTTTATATCCCAAATCATTACAACACCATTGATTCTCCCCTTCGTATTTCTTTTTTGCTTACTTTTTGATCTATATTCTCAATCTCCTGTGAATCCCGGATGAAGTGGCAGACGCTTCCACAAATTCATTAGCCATTCAAAAAAATCTAATTGCAGTGTGATTCCCATAAAGAATATTGTACGCTGAGAGAAAATTAAAATCAAAAAAAAATTGATTTTAAATTAAATTTAGTGTAATATGAGATTGATTTTTATGAATTATTCTTAATGTGAATAGAGGGAATAAAATGAAAGGGTGGATACTGGCAATTTTTATAGGGATTTTAATTTGGATGGGAGTGTTTGCCGCTTTCTTTGGTGTATAACGGCGACACTACTAACAGTAAAAGAACGATTAAGCACAATAAAATACTTGGATGTATGTGAGTATTTCTGAGAAAATGAATTTCGATTGCTTTCTCAATCGAGATATCTCCCGAAACTCATTTTCTTATGCTGGTTGTAACCTCAAATCATGACGGATTGTATGGGATAATCATCTAAAAATAGTCTAAATATCATCTTGCGGTTAATAGATTAATTCCCATATTCACAACAAAATACGTCTTGCTTGATTTAAGAAGAGGCCAAGCTGAGGAGAAGGCATTAGGAGTAACAGTTTGAAACTTTCATAGTCCTTAGAGGATTCTTAAATATCTGTACGAATACGGGACCGGATGCGGCTGCGTTCTGAGGTTGGATCTTCGCGTAGATAGATACAATGTAAATATTTTTCCATTTTAGAAAGAAAAAAGAACGGGCACTTCGTTCCACCGAGTAAACAAACTTCTGATAAATGACATTGATTAAGTTGTTGTTTTGTTTTTTGCATGGCGTTTTTTCCAGTCATGAAGAGTGATAAAAGATTAAACAATCATGACTCCACATGTAAAAGATCCATTATTGACGAAATAGCATTACGACAAATACATCGTTTCGTATCTAAAAAAAATTGATATAAAAAGAATAATTCCATACAAGATATTATTAAATCATCTCACAGGAACCTTTTACCGCCACTCCATTATATCACATTATCGACGGCACCAAAGAAAACTTGTTCTGAGTAGATAAAAGAAAATTATAAATCGATATGTTTCTTTACTGAATACGATCATTATAAAAACATATTCTTCTTATATTATAGTATAATTTTAAGAAATGAAAAGAGATTTTTTGTTTAATTCTCGTTGGAATAATTCAAATTATATGTGTCTACACTCCAATAACCTTTCTAAACAGATAAAACGCTATTTAACTATTAATTGATAAATAGCCACCAACCTTCTTCAATTAAGATAAAAGCAATAAGGAAAGATATGAAAAACCGATGGTAAGAATGTCTTTTTATACGCCTATTTACCGATTCTCCGCCGAGCGTCGTAATTCGCGGCTGCAAGTATAAAATTCCTTCAAATCCAGTTCTTTCAAAAAAACAATCCCACGAGTCGCGCGGATCTGAGCGCTGGGATGTTCTTGAAACCACTCACGGCCTAGACAGGTTTTCAGAGTTTGATACTGTTCGACTTGGATTTTCTGCGCCAACTCACAGAATGGCCCATCATGCTCATAACTGGGAAATGACGCTTCTTTTTGGGAGATAAATGTATTCATAAACGCGCTGCGCATGGTTGAAAACATACTCAGAGAAACGGGGATATACCGGTTCGCTTCGCTGGGATGAAACCGGTACCAAACGTTACGGTATCCCCATACTCGCAGATCCGAGGCGCCGGTATTTTCCTCATATTGGCGCAACGCTTCCGAGACCGCCTGCATGACTTTGTAGTGTGTATCCGGTCCACTCGCTTCTGGATCCAACGCGACACTGACAACGCGGGGTCTCACTTCCTCCAGCAAGGAGACAATCGGGGGAATATCTCGTCCCACGGCCGGCTCTTCGGTGAAAATATCACCCGTGTAAAAACCAAGACGAAGATGACGCACCCGTTCACAGTTCCACCCGAAATACCCCCACAGGCATTCCGCCTCCCATTCCCGGCACATGCCTTTCAGACGCTGTGTGTGAGCAGGATCTTTCTTGCCTGGATAACCATGTTTTATACTATGTTCGATATCGCCGATTCGCGCTTTGATATCCGCCAAACCCGACCGGCCGAAGATCTCGATTAGATCCCGCAGCAACCGGCGGGCGGAGCCTTTTTGTTTCCGGCTTTCGCTGCCCGCCGCCACACCGTCAAGGTATTGCCAGACATCCCGGTTTCGGGCCATGTCGTTCTCTGGATCGAAATATCCCTCCCGCATCAACGCCGCAAAAGGCGGCGTATCAATAAATGCGCGCAGAATTTCAAACCGGCGAGCTAAATACCCATTGGTCACAGCGGTAAATCCACTTGTCATGGTGGCGAAATAGTGGGAATTGCTTGTATCACGGATACTCCGCACAACCGCGGGAAGATAACCAAGCATGATATCATCATGATGGGGTTCTGTATGCAGAAAACTGGTGTTCGAATACAGCCGCTCTCCTTTTTCGATTCTTTCGATCAACCGGTCCCCGAACGATATTCGCCATTGTCTCCGCCGATTCGGGACGTTTTTTCAGCAGTTCCGCCGCAAATCGGTTGGACTCGAAGTCTTGGCGCCGAAGATCCACAAGGCGTTTGTTCTTATCAAGCGCCAAATTGATAACGATCCGTTCCATGTCAGGATCTTCGATTGTCTCCAGCAGGGTAATGGAATGATACTGGCGTTCTTTTAATTTTTTCGCGGCGCCATGGGTGAGATAAAACCGCGCGTTCGGGAGGTCCTGCAAAGCCGAGGCCGGTATCAATACATTCTTTTTCCCCTGAGCCGCTGAGGAAACGACATCCGCTTTCGCTTCTCCAGCCGCGATAATGATTGCCGTACAATCGGGATTATAAGTAATCGTCCCCAAGCCGATGGTAATCACAAGCCGGTTGCGCGATATCTCGATCCCCCCCAAATCCCCCGCCGCAGCGGCTTGGGTCATGTAGTTCGTCGCGGCCAAGCGTGTCGTGCAATGATGATAGGAACCACGAACATTGAATCCGATATGCCCATCCGGTCCGATCCCACCTAAGAAAAAGCCGATCCCGCCCATTTCCCGGATTTTCTCTTCATACTCCTGACACCACTGGTCGATCCGATGCAGGAGCAACTTTTGTTCACATTCAAGCGGTGTTTTTCCCGGACGGCGGCGCAGCGATAAATCGACAACGCCATCCGGCCAAGCGGCGTCCAATGATTGATCGTATCGAAGACCGATCTTGTAACAATCGATTAACAGAGCCTTATCCAAATCCAAACCGAATCCATTGATATAAAACCGGTTCACATAATTATAAAAACTATTTTCCTGCCAAGGGTGAATGGGATAGAATTCATCGATCTGAACAAAACGCAGGCTTTTCATGTCCGGCCGTATCGCTGGATCAATCCCTCCGCTCTCTAGAAGCGATTGCGTATCGGGACGATTCCACGTTTTTAGCAGACGCATGACCCATTGAATAAAATGTTCGGGGGTTTTCCCTGTCGGTAGGGGAAATCACACCGCCGGGATTCCGCTGCGCCCACTCCAGGAAACGCAATGCGGTGAATTTTCCCAGCGAGGGAAAACTATCTACAAGAATCGATTTGATCTTTTCAACCGGCGGATACAGCAACTCAAAATTAGACGCATCCAACGCCACCCGCTCCACACGGCTCTCTTCCTGAACTCGTTCCTCATTCATTCGAATTTCTCCTTCATCCAGCGAAAGAAATACTTTTTGGGGAGGATAGTAATCTTGCAGGACAGGCAAATATCGGTTCGCGCGCCAGAGCCTTTTAGCTAAGCGCGGTCTGCCAATACTTAAAATTTCCTTAACACTGCGTCTCACTTAAACACACCATAATATCTATATAGATAAAAAAAATACAATCGAAATAAAGCAAATAACGCTATATCGCTCCGTTTTTTATATAGTCTTATATACAGTATTGTAGAAACCATTTCAATTTCGAAAACCGCGTCGTAGACTTTACTCGATAAAAAGATCGGGCTAGATACACAAAGAGGCTTTCATCTCTCTCTCGATCTTCTCATATCGAAAGGAACAATCCAATGAAAATCTGTATAAAAAAGTATGTTATCTCTCTCATTGAACTCGCGGCGTTTTTCATGGTTCTTGAGGTTTCATGCGCTGAAAAACAAACCTCCCCGTATCATGGTAAGCTTTATACGGGAAGAGACGTTTTTTTCGGATACGTGGACCGTGGAGGACGCGCTGGGGAGACAATCGCCCGGATTCAAAGAATGCGGTCCTGTTAAAAAAGACAAATGGGTAGGCGTCTTCTATTGGACTTGGCACATTCCTGGACGGGGTGGACCTTATGACAATACGAAAATCATTGCAAAAGCCGAAGATGGCGTTGTGAAATGGCCGGAGAAACAAAGCGCGCATCACTGGGGAGAGCCGGAACTGGGATACTACCTAATGACCGATCCATTCGTGATTCGGAAACACGCCACTATGCTCACGGACGCTGGCGTCGATGTCATCTTATTCGACACCACCAATCCCCCTTTCACCTGGAAAGACCAGTATGAAGCGTTGTGCCGCGAATACACGGCTATGCGAAAAGAGGGCGCCCGCACACCATCAATCGGTTTCATCGCGCCGTTCGGCGATCCCTGCCCCGTCACCGATCAACTTTGGCGCGATTTATACAAACCCGGACAATGGAAAGACTTGTGGTTTATTTGGGACGGCAAGCCCTTTCTGCTAGCCAATAAAGAGTATATCAAAGATCAGGAGATGCTGAATTTCTTCACTTTCCGGCGCCCGATGCCCGATTATTGGATCGGTCCCACGGGCCCGGATCAATGGAGTTGGCTAGAAGTGTACCCACAGCATATTTTTAAAAACAGCCGGGGAGAGATCGAACAGATGAGCGCGGGTGTCGCGCAGAACGCTTTGCCCAATACCCCTGGACCAGCACCCATGAGTCATAAATCCGGCGCGATGGGCCGCAGTTGGCATAATGGAAAAAAAGACAGCCGGGAAGACGCAGTCAACTGGGGGCTGAATTTCGACGAGCAATGGACACGCGTGATGGAAGTGAATCCAAAATTCGTTTTCGTGACGGGATGGAACGAATGGATTGCGGGCCGGTTTTTTAAAATGGTCTAAATACACCGATCAAGACAGTTACTATCCTGGTGGATTATTTGTCGATCAATACACGCAGGAATACAGCCGTGACTGCGAACCTATGCGTGGAGGGCATGGAGATAATTATTACTACCAATTGGCGAGTTGGATACGCCGCTTCAAAGGCGTCCCGGGAACGTCCTAAGGCCCAAGGCCCCAGTTCAATCTCCATCGATGGATCATTCAGCGATTGGCGCAACGTTGCCCCCGAATTCCGTGACACGATCGGTGATACCATCCACCGCGATCACAAAGGATACGGCGATCTCGTCTACCAAAACAATACCGGCCGCAACGATTTCGTTATCTCCAAAGCTGCGTATAATGAACAGAATCTCTTCTTCTTCGCTCAAACGAAAGATCCAATCACTCCTCATACGGATCCACACTGGATGTTATTACTCATCGACGCCGATCAAAACACAAAAACCGGCTGGCTCGGATACGATTACCTCATTAATCTTGAAACGAAAAATGACAACATGACATCCATTCACGAATGGATCGACAAACAATGGAAACGGACAGGAACCGCAACATACCATGTAAACGGCAACGGCCTGGAACTATCCATCCCAAGAACAGCGATTCAAGAAATCAAAGATCCCCCCTCCTTCGATTTCCACTGGGCGGACAACATCCAAAGTTTTGAAGGTGTATCTGAATTCGGCCTCAACGGAGACAGCGCCCCAAACCGGCGATGGAATTACCGATATGAAGTGGAGAAGTAAGTTTTTCTAATCTTTAAAGAAAAAAGACATTTCAATTTATACTAATATGATTCAACATGGGGCTATTTTGGAGTAGGTATAGATCATGCTAGAAGACAAACTTGAAATTCCTAACAGCATAAATGGCTAAAAAAAATGGTGATTATGATTTTTATGAGCTTATTCTTCACATTGTGAAAGAAGTAATTTTATTACATTCCTCACAGAGTCAGACTGTAAAATTTCCTCTAATTTAAGGATAAAAGCATCCTCATCTATACAATTATGCCTCCTGTCATTAACACCATCCCATATTTTAAGAGGATATAATTTTGGCGGATACACAACACGTAACATATCATAGCTATAATTACCGAGTGGAGGCACGATTATTCTTAATACATTCTCGAAATAATCACCACCAATTTTACTCACTTTTACATCTCCCATGAGGACATTATTCGTCAATTCTCCTAACATTCTTGCCTGTTCCCGCAGAATATTAGCCGGTGTTCGGAATGTGCCTAAATCTCCTAAATCACCCCAAAGATTTCTCTTTACAGTGTTCGTAACCATTTTTTATTCCTCAATCGAAATAAGATAGGCAGATGATCGGATGATATTTCTTTATCTGGAATACCTTGTGAATCGACAAGATTCATCGAATCCACTCGCGTTATTATCTCAACATCCTCTGTACAAAAACTATCGAGCAATTCAGGTCGGACCAACACCTGATCGAACAGATTCCAGAAATAATTAACCTGACCTGTATTATTATAATAATATGTGCCAGGAGAACCTATAGAAGTGTCTCCAAAAAAATTCCACATTGGATTGTAAAAGAATTTTCGCTCATCTCCTTTTACATTACGCGATCCTTTTTGTGCAATCCGACGGTCCATCACACCATGAAGCGCATCCGCGCCAGCGATTCCTGACTCAAATGGGTTCATATTAAAATCACCAACAATAAGTGTTCTTGCATGGCCAACTTTCTGTTCCGCCTCCTCGATAATGCTTATCAAACGGACACCGTTAATAAATTGATCGGATTCATCTTGATACAGTTTACTCGGTAAATGAACAGCTGCAAAAAGAATATCGTCCCCAATTGGAGGCTCGAAGTGATAAAGACTCACGTAACTATTTATCCCATGCATGATATGTTCAGAAACAGGATGCAGCAATTCAGCGGAAAAACGAGTAAAGACTCTAAGGCGTTCAGACATACTAAAACAATTTTGAAATTTATACTTTTGACCATCATTTAAAGAATCTAAAAGAGTGGTAATAGGAATCTCGCATTCGGCAAGGATCAATATATCCACATCCCGCTCATTCGCAGCCGATGCGATGAGTTTTTCTATTCTTCGCCTGCCAATATTCCAAAAAAGAAACGTCAACATAATTCAATCCAATATGGATAGAAACCAAAATCACTTACTTTGATGTTTTTCGCCGAACTCAATCAATCCCTTATTCTATCAAATCCTTCAAGGCCATAATAGAGCTACACAATATCCCCCCCCCTCCTCCGAAAACATTGACAGAATCGTCCAAAACTGGGTTAATATAAGTTTTATTCCTGAGGAAAACGAGGCTGGAAGGATATGGTTGAAGCCTTTGAGTTAACCGCTTGTGAGGCGGCGGACGCGTTGCGGAAAAAGGAACTTTCGGCGCGGGAGTTGGTGGCTTCCACGCTGGGACGGATCGAGCGCGTTGAGAAAGATATTCACGCGTATCAACTCGTGCTAAAGGATTACGCGGAACAACGGGCGGCCGCCATCGATGAGCGGCGAGCGAAGGGAGACGATCTCCCCCCCTGGGCGGGGATTCCGATCGCGTTGAAAGACAATTTCTGCCTGCGTGATTTCCCAGCGACTTGTTCGTCAAGAATCCTGGAAAATTTTATCCCCCCCCTACAATGGAACCGTTGTTCAGAAGATCCTCGACGCGGGGTTGATTCCGATTGGGAAAACCAATCTAGATGAATTCGCTATGGGATCCTCGACGGAAAACTCAGCGTTCGGCCGTACGATGAATCCGTGGGATTTATCCCGTGTGCCCGGTGGATCGAGTGGCGGTTCCGCCGCCGCGATTATCGCGGACGAAACAGCGCTGGCGCTCGGTTCCGACACGGGAGGATCGATCCGGCAGCCCGCCGCATTCTGCTCGATCACCGGTATTAAACCTACGTATGGGCGCGTTTCCCGGTATGGTCTTGTGGCGTTCGCCTCTTCGCTGGATCAAATCGGTCCGATGACAAAAGACGTGAAGGACGCCGCCGGGCTTTTGCAGATTATTTCCGGTCCCGATCCAAACGATTCCACTTCCATCAATCAACCTGTCCCCGATTATCCCGCCGCGCTGACGGGTGATGTCAAAGGACTCCGGATTGGAATACCAAAGGAGTATACTATCGAGGGAATGAATCCGGAGATCAAAACGGTTTGGGACGCGGCGGCCCGGTATTATGAAGGGCAAGGCGCCATTTGTACGGAAATCTCTCTACCCCACACCGAATACGCCATCGCTACCTATTATATGATCTGCACGGCGGAAGCGTCGAGTAATCTGGCGCGATATGATGGCGTTGTGTATGGATATCGCGGCTCATCCGCGGACAATCTGATCGACATGTACTGCAAAACCCGCAGCGAGGGATTCGGCGCGGAGGTGAAACGGCGGATTATGCTGGGAACGTATGTGCTCAGCGCCGGTTATTTTGAAGCCTACTACCGCCGGGCGCAGCGGGTGCGGAATCTAATTAAACAGGATTTCGATACCGCGTTTCAGAGCGTCGATGTGGTTCTCTGTCCAGCCACGCCTTCACCGCCATTCAAGGCGGGAGAGAAGACCGGCGATCCGCTGGAGATGTATCTTTCGGATGTGTTTACCGCGCCATTGAATTTGGCGGTCTGCCGGGAATTGTCTTGCCGGGTGGTTTCAGCGCTGATGGATTGCCGATCGGCGTCCAGCTGATCGGCCCGCCGCTTAGTGAGGAAAGGCTGCTTAACATATCCCACTGCTTCCAGCTGGGAACCAGTCATCACACAAAGAGACCTTCCTTAAACGGCTCCGGTTGATCCGTTCTCCACAAAACACGATTAATTATATTGGGAGAATCGCCCGGTAAGCGGGGATTGGACACATCACGGAAAAAGGTTTGGAATGAACGCTCCGTTTACAATCAACATGGTTTGCACGGGAAACACGTGCCGCAGCCCTATCGCAGAAGTTCTTCTCCGGAAGCGGCTGCAAGACGAAGGCCTATATAATAATGTAAAAGTTCTCTCCTCAGGCACGGCGGCATGGGAAGGTATGGCCGCTTCGGGAGGCGCGGAAGAAGCGGTGATGAAACGTGGCGCTTCACTGGATGGATTCCGCTCGCGAGTTCTGACGAAAGAATTGGCGGAAGAGTCCGATCTGATCGTGGCGATGCATCGCAGCCATCTTGAATTTATCGAAGAACATTATCCATCCTGCGCGGATAAAGTCCGAATTCTAGGTGGCTTTCTCCCTCAAAACGCCCCTTTGGATATCCCCGATCCTATTGGAGGAGACGAGGCGTGTTTTGAGAACGCCGCCCGGTTGATTGATGAAGGAATCACCCAACTTATTAAAGAGTGGCCTCAAGTGAAAAGCAGATTTTATGACAACAAAGAGTTGACTCTCGCCATCGGCTGCGATCATCGCGGCTTTCAAGCGAAAGAAGCGCTGAAACAATCGCTCGAAAAAGAAGGCGTTTCTTACATTGATTGCGGCGCCTATTCAGCGCATTCCTGCGACCACCCGGATTTTGCGTTCCAAGTATCGGAGTTGGTTTCCCTTGGGAAGGTGGACCGGGGTGTGCTGATCTGCGCGACCGGCCACGGGATGTTACTGTCGGCCAACCGAGTGACCGGTGTCCGCGCCATTCTCCCTATCAATACAGAACACGCCATTCTTTCACGCACTCACAATAATTCCAACGTGCTGGCGTTTGGCGCTGATTTCATCGCCCAGGAAGAAATTCTGAATATAGTCCACGCGTGGTTGAAATCGGAATATTTTGGTGGAAAATATCAGCGCCGTGTCAATAAAATCTCTGCATATGAAAGAAACGCGCGGCGTTGACCGGGAATCCTGGACAATCCTCCCATTCGGTTTATTATGTCGAAGAGAAGTTCCGGTGGACAATATGTCTTCAATAACAGCATTGAAGCAATTACGTATTTTACATTTTTACTAATGAATTGGAAATAAAGGAGCAGGCTGGTGTTGGAACATGTACAACAGATCGACCCAGAGATCTACAAGGCGCTGCGGCTGGAAGTGAACCGGCAGCATTCCAAATTGGAAATGATCGCGTCGGAGAATTTTGTGTCCGAAGCCGTTCTAGAAGCAATGGGCACGCCGCTCACAAACAAATACGCCGAGGGATATCCACGAAAACGGTATTATGGCGGCTGTGAATTTGTGGATGTCGCGGAACAATTGGCGATCGACCGGGCGAAACAGCTCTTCAATGCCGATCACGCCAACGTGCAACCCCATTCCGGCTCGCAGGCGAATATGGCCGCCTACCTGGCGCTCGTGAAACCCCATGCCAAACTGATGGGATTGGACTTGGCGCAGGGAGGTCACCTCACACACGGCAGCCCCGTCAATTTTTCAGGCGGCCTGTTTGAATTCGCTTCCTATGGAGTGAACCGGGAAACGGAACAGATCGATCTTGGTGAGTTTCAACGGGCGCTGGAGGAATTCCGCCCGGAACTCGTCATCCTCGGCGCCTCGGCTTACCCGCGCACGCTGGATTTCAAAAAAATGGCGGAGATTATTCACAATGTTGGCGCCAAGGCGCTCTCGGATATCGCCCATATCGCCGGATTGGTCGTCGCGGATCTCCATCCACACCCGTTTCCTGAAATTGACGTGGTGACGACAACGACTCATAAAACCCTGCGCGGCCCACGCGGCGGATTGATCCTTTGCAAAGAAGAGTACGCGAAAGCGATCAACAAACATATTTTTCCCGGCAGCCAGGGCGGTCCTCTCATGCACATCATCGCGGCGAAAGCGGTCGCGTTTCAAGAAGCCCTTCAACCAGAGTTTAAAACGTATCAAAAGCAGATTATCGACAACGCCAAGGCTCTTGAGAATACCTTTAACCAGAGAGATATCCGCATGATCTCCGGCGGAACGGACACGCACCTGCTTCTCTTGGATGTGGGACATAATGGTTTGACAGGAAAAGAGTCGGAAAAAGCCTTGGACCGCGCGTTTATTACCGTCAACAAAAATATGATCCCGTTCGACACTCAAACTCCATTTGTCACCAGCGGGATCCGTATCGGGACACCAGCGCTGACATCGCGGGGCATGGGTGTGGATGAAATGACCCAGATCGCCAATTGGATCGCCGATATATTGGAATCGAAACTGGATGAAAATGTGCTCGAAACTGTGGGTCAAAAAGTTGCGGAATTGGTAGACGCATTTCCACTCTATACGCGCTGGCGGTAAAATCCGTCGAGCATGGTTGACAAAACCGGTTCGATTTTTGAAGGGATGAGCGTACGATGAAATGTCCATTTTGCGGGGCCGGGAATGACAAAGTCGTTGATTCACGGTCGATGGGAGATGGAGTCAGCATCCGGCGCCGGCGGGAATGCCTGCAATGCAACAATCGCTTCACCACCTATGAGCGGATAGAAGATATCCCGCTGAAAATCATTAAACGCAACCAGAATCGCGAAAGCTACGATCGGAGAAAAATAGCCAAAGGGATTCAAATCGCCTGTCAAAAGCGCCCGGTCTCGACTCAGCAAATCGAAGAGATCACGGATAAAATCGAACATAAACTCCTTTCTGGCTCCGACCGGGAGATTCCCAGCCATGTCATCGGCGAAGCAGTAATGAAAGAATTGAGTCAATTGGATCAAGTCGCTTACGTCCGCTTCGCCTCGGTCTACCGGCAGTTTAAAGACGTCAATCAGTTCTTCGAAGAACTGTCACGCATGATGGAAGAAAAACAAAACACGAGCGCCGTCCACGACACACAACTGTCACTTCTTAACCTTCAACACGAACAATTCGCGCAAGAGACCGCCCGGAAACGGGGTGGCCGGAAGATGAAATGAACGTGGCGACATGACAGAATTGTTTGAAAGCAACCTACGCCTTTTATCCGAATACGATCCAATTCTCGCGGATCTGCTTCGCTGGAACGAACCGGGCGGCGCCGTTGAAACATTTCCCACACCCGCCGGGGCGCCTTCTCTGCGATATAAAAAGGACGGTATCTTTCAACCGATCCATAGCGCCCATGATCCCATACGCGAAGCGCTGCGATGGGCCGCCAGGATCGAATTAAATCCACCTGTCTACAACGTAATGATCTTCGGCGCGGGGATGATGTATCACTGTTTTGAATTGGTTTAAAAAATATCTCGCCAATATGCAAAACGTCGTGATTGTGGAACACAGTCTTGAAATCCTGCGCGCCGCCTTCACATACGTCGATCTCAGCCCGTTTTTACGCACGAAATCCACTTTTTTCCTGATCAATCCATCCCCTCAGGATGTGCGGGATTTTTTCAACCAGCGGATGACCCAATTCACCTTAAACGGTTTAGAAATCGTCAAACATCCCGCGTCTTGGGAACTGGCGCCGGATTTCTACTTGCACACATTCAAGACCGTCGAGGAATGCCTTCAGGGGGGAGAGATTCTTCTCCGCACCAAAGTGCAAATGGGAGGGATGATCCAAGAGAATATTTACCGTAATCTGCCCGCCGTTCTCTCCAATCCCAACGCCTCGGCGCTTCACTCCATTTTATCCGGCGTACCCGCTTATGTGGTTGGCGCGGGGCCATCGCTGGATTGGAACGTTCACCAATTAGCCGGTGTGAAAGACAGCGGTGTCATCATCGCGGTAGACACGGTTTGGAAAAAACTGCGGGAACAGGATATTCATCCGCATCTCGTCGTCACAAGCGATCCCACATACTTAAACGCGCGGCATTTTGAAGGCATGGAAGAGCTGGGAGAAACGATCCTCATCTTCGCCCCTAGCGTCTATCATGAAATCCCCAAAAAACTGATGGGCACAAAAATCTCCCTGCCAATGCCCGCATCGAAATTCCTCAATGCGCTGAGTGATGTCTTGGGGGATATGTCCTATATGGCGGTGGGGACTAACGTGGGTCAAACCTGTTTTAACCTCGCCCGATATCTTGGCTGCTCACCCATCATTCTAGTAGGCATGGATCTCTCATTTCCCAAAGATGGAGGAACCACCCACGCCGCTGGAACCGCTTTCCGCCGTCGGATTGAGACTGGGCAGACACCCGGTAAAATGACCGTCGAATTGATCAGCGAGACGCCGGAGTGGGAAGAATTTGATCCGATCCTCATTCCCGGCGTTCTGGGAAATGAAGTGGCGACCAACAAATTCTGGCTCGCCTACCTCCGCTCGTTAGAGGTGGAAATACAGAAGACCGAATCCAAAGTAATTAATTGCACCGAAGGGGGAGCGCGCATTGATGGAACGGAAATCCGTACTTTAGCTGATGTGGTGGAAGAATACGGCGGCAAAGAGCGCATGGTTCAAAACACTCTCCAAATGTCCGTGGGATTTTTCTTCGGAGCCAGCATGGACGATGGAAAACCACTTCTTAAAGAAGGTTTGGACGTCTTTGCCTTCGCAGCGGAGAAATCAGAGGAGGGACTAAAAAGACTCAACGCCTTGGAAACAATCGCTGAAAGTCCTTCACCCAATCCCACGTTGCTGAAGGAGCAGATGGACGAAATACAGAAAATTCACGAAGCCTTGATCCAAGAGCATAAAATCTATGGGTTTCTGGATGAAGCCGCGGACCGGGTTCTCTTCCCTTTCTTGCGGCTGGAAAATCGTCCAAGCGGCAAAGAAATCACGGATGCGAATATCAAAAAAACAATCACGCGCTACCGCCCCTACTTTAAAGGCATGAAAGAACTCTGCGATCAGTTCAGCGCAATCGCCCGGGAAACATTGGAAACAATGAAGGATGAATAATGGAGCGCGGGCGTCCCGCCCGTGAATTCGAATACCTTAAAAACTCCCTCAAGTTAATAGACAAACGATCAATATCGTGTAACATCAGATAGATACATCATGATTATTCAACAAGAAGACCATCCAAATGTGACCGTGCTGGCGCTCACAGGGGATTTTACAAATCCTTCAATTTCCGAATTGAAAACACGGATTGAAAAACTCCTTAATGAAAATCGGTGTAATATTGTAATGGATATGGAGGGTGTCAGTTTCATTGACAGCCGGTCTATCATGCAGTTGCTGCGATTGAACCGCGAAGCTTTAGGCGCGGGGGGGGAGATCAAACTGCTGCGTCCGCGGAATATTGTCAAACGGTTTATGAATATTGGACATGTACTTGATCTGTTTGAACGATTCGAGACCAAAATCGAAGCGATCCAATCATTCGCCAATTCAAAAAGAAGCGGACGCGGAAGAATCGAGCCTGTCAATAAAATCGCCGAAGCGAGTCTGCGCCAAAGACAAGTCTTGCTTCGTCTCATCGAATTATTACAGAAAAAAGGATATCTACATACTGAAGACTTTCAAAAAGCGCTGAAACAGTCCTCACAAAAGATCCTGGATATTTTCAGCAACGAGTTCCGATTTATATAATAAAAAACTAAACTATTAGAATTCTACTTGCACGTTCATTTTAGTTATAACCAAGGTGGAAAGAATTATTTATCAATATTAGTCTGAATCTGGATAGTCAGGATAAACAGGATTATAAAGATATAGCAATCAATAAAAATCCTGGGTATCTTGTTCAATCCAGTATATCCAGATTCAGACAAAAAATCCTCTTTGTTCCACTCGGCGCCCCAATCAAAATGAGCGTACTTATTTTCAATAGAGGTTCAAAAAAACACAATGAATGACAAGTCGTATCGTGTCCGATTCGCTCCCAGTCCAACCGGGAATCCTCATGTAGGCAATTTTCGCACAGCCCTGTATAACTATCTTTTCCGCGCGTCATCATGGTGGCGCGTTTCTGCTCCGGATCGAAGATACGGACAAAGAACGCTCAAAACCCGAATACGAAGAAGCGATATTAGACAGTCTGCGATGGATGGGTATGGAGTATGATGAAGATCCCATCCGGCAAAGCGCCCGCATTGAACGGCACATCGCGGAAGCGAACCGCCTCTTAGCGGAAGGCAAAGCCTACCGCTGTCGATGTACCCCGGAAGAAGTGGACGCCCGCCGGAAAGAGCAAATGGCCGCCGGGCAGAATCCAATGTACGACGGGCGCTGTCGTGACGCGAACCACCCCGATGATGGCGCCCCGTTTTGCATCCGTCTCAAAACTCCCCGCGAAGGCGTCACGACGATCCATGATCCAATCCGGGGCAATGTCGCGGTCCAAAACAATGAATTGGACGATCTCATAATCGTACGCACCGATGGCTCTCCAACCTATAATTTCGCCGTCGTCGTGTGACGATTACGATATGAAGATCACGCACGTCATCCGAGGCGACGACCATCTTAAAAACGGCGCTCGGCAAGCGATTATTTACCAAGCGCTGGGTTGCCCTCAACCCGTCTTCGCGCATCTGCCACAAATTCTGGGGGAAGATAAAACACGTCCTCTCCAAACGCCACGGCGCTACAGGTGTTCTTGAATACCGTGAACAAGGCTATCTGCCACAGACGCTGATCAACTATCTCGCCCGGCTTGGATGGGGACACGGAGACCAGGAATTCTTCACAAAAGATGAACTGATCGAATTATTCGAATTAGAAAATGTGAATAAATCCTCCGCCGTGTTTGATCCGAAAAAACTGGAATGGTTGAATGGAGAACATATCCGCGCGCTGTCCGTCGATGAATTAACGAATCATTTCACCGGCCATATTCATCGAAAATGCTATCTCACCCAAGATGAAGTAGACAAAGCGAAAGAAAGCGGGCTTCTTGAGAAATGCCGCGGGCGTGTACGCAGGTGCGCTCCAGCACGTTGGATGAGATGTTCGATTTCGTCCGATTCGTTTTTCAGGACAGCGTAACCTATCCTGAAAAACCGGCCCGAAAAACGTTCAAACCGGACGCGATGCAAGCCGTCGAAGACCTCGCGCAATACGCCGCCGGTTGTGGAGCCAAAGCGCCCAGCGATGAAGAGTGGGAAGCCAAGTTCAATGAAATCATGGAAACACGCGGCCTGAAGATGAGAGCCCTCGCTGGAGCGGTGCGGCTGGGATTGACCGGATCAACCATCAGCCCCCCCATCTTTGACATTCTCAATCTACTTGGGCCGGAACGGGTAGCGCAACGCCTGCGCGAGGCGGTGGAGTTTTCGAAGACGATTTGTTAGGTTCAGACCTCCTGATCTGGGGGATATTGATCTGACACCAATTGGTAAACGAGA
>CAXXSM010000051.1:0-21701 GCA_963663405.2 bacterium
TGCATGACGGCTGGCGCCAATGGCGAACAATATATCAGCGTAATCACAGCGGCGGCGCTGAATCAAAACCGTTTTCTCTCTAAAACAGAAAAACTGGATTATAGATTATGGTTGGCGAGAAATATGGGTGGCGGCTATCGATCGATATACGATCAGCCATTAATGGCGCCAAAAGAGTAATGTAAGCGAAAATAGAATCTTTTCTTAGTTTTTATCAGATCGCATCAGCCAAACCTCAGCGACTTGGCATCCGCGGCCGGCGCCGGTCCGATCGGTATTTTGAAACCAACTGAACTCGACCGCGCCATCGTGAGTCAGATGTTGGGGGATATCAAATTCTAAGGGTTGAACGGGAAATGGTTTTTTCATCAATGGATGAATCTCTTTCCATCCGCTTCCAGCCGGACTTTGACTTCACCGTGATAATTCCACTCTCCCGTATAAATGATTTTAAGACGATACTGCGCTTTAGGATCAAGATTCTCGTACCGCATTTGCAACGGCGTTTTATACCGTGTCTCGGCAAACCGTATCCACGATTGCCGAAAATCGGGTGAGTAATCAAAAGCGGAGCGGGAAGATTCCCGGAATTCTGGATCGATGAGATATCCCCGGCCAGGAAGGAGATGAGGCTGGTGATTCTGATCGCCAAGGTCGTCATAAAATCCACCCGGACCTGGATTTGTCCAATTGACGATTTGATCGATCGCTTGCCGGCGCTCTTCTTCGCTGGATAATTTACGAATGGAATCAAACTGGCTTTTCAACCAAATGCGGTTGTTGAGTGGCCGGTCGATTGAGTCCAAGTTGGCGCCTCTGCCATGGCTGATCGCCTTATAGCGAGGGACGCTCAACTGCATGTGGATACTTTGATAGAGCGCTTCCGCTAATTCGAATACCCGGCTTCGCCAATCCGGGGCGGGCCGTTTTAATACAGCGCGGTTTAAAATACTCTCCGCCTGATCCAGTGCGATATAACTCCCCCATTCTTCCGATTGACGCAGCGCGTCTAAAGCGGCTTCCTCCAATTGTGTTTCATACAGCAGCCGCTTGCGTGTGTACGCGTCATAGTAAGCGCGATAGAGCGCCTGTTGAAAGCGCCAATTCAATCGCAGTTGTGGGCTCGCCGTTTTTTCCATCGATTGGAACGACTGCAGAGTTGTATAGACTCCACCATTGCCGATCAGCGGTCCTTCCCAGTTTTTCTCCAAAGCCAACAAACCCTGCGCGAAGGAATCTTCATAATCTCCACCGATGAAATACCGTGAATATTGGCGCAGAATATCAATTACCTTCATTTCTGGATCCCAGCCTAATGATGACCAGAGGATCTTATTGACATCATCGTTGCACCCCTCCGAATAAGAGATAAAACCAGCCGCCTGATCCTTCCATAAACGGAAAATGTTCGCCATTGCGCGGGGCCGTGGATTGATCGATTCACGATGTTCCGTGATCGCATACGCCACATCCCAATTCTGAACCGCGTATTGACAGCGAATGTTATGTGTAATATCTGGATAGCGCCGGATCGGATAGCGCTTGGGAACCCGCGCGCGTAATTCAGGAAGGGAGATCAAATTCTGTGGTCCAAATATTATACCTTCCAGCCAGGTGGGTTGATCGTTTTGCAGTATTTCAAGAAATTCATCCATCCATTGTTGATGGAAACCTTGGGTGGAAATCCATATTTCTAAGCCGGGGTGGTATTGACGCAGGTTCTTGGATTGCTTTTCAAGCATATTCATCAAAATGGCTGGTGGCGTTTCGCCCGGATCACCCCCAGGGACGAAGATCGCGTTCAGGCGTGGCAGTTTAGAAAGGACATCACTCCAATCCTTCAACGCCCGTTCAATTGTATCCGGATTCGTATAGTCACCGTCGATCGCTGGATACCATACCCATACATCCAATCCGTATTGATCCAGCATTCTGGACATTTCGATCATCATTTCCATTTGGGGCAATGGGAAATGTGGACTGGTGTCCGCGTCATCACTGCGTGGAGGGATCAGTTCAACGGCGTTGGTTCCGAAAACAATTAAATCCTTGATATATTGCTCCCAGATCGAGACCGGCCAGGCGTCGTATGAATTGGTTTTGGGCCGGTATCCCATTTGATGCCCTCGCAGAGGAAACGCGGGAACCGTGTCAACATTGAGCGGACCTTCCAGTTCAATGTGAAGTCTACTCATATGAAATTCGCGCAGAAGCCTGCCACAAGCGAAGAGAACTCCCCGTTCATCATGACCGGCGGCAATCAATGACGGCGCGCCATTGTTGGATAGGGTGAGAATTCGATAACCTTCCTCTCCTTGGGTGAGTGGTTTGTGGGCGTCGAGGGCATTCGCCAATGGTTTGGCGATTGTTTGGATTGATTCCGCTTGAGCGATAGCGATGACGGGAACGGGATCGTTTGGCCATGTGTTGACTGTCTTCCAACGGATCAGTGTGCGCTTTTCCACTTCATCTAATAGAAGATCGACAGCATTGCTCTCGACTCGTGAGAGTTCTTCTGGAACAACAACCACAGCGTCCGCAAGATCAATCCTAGAATTGGATGAAAGAACGGTTGGAACGATTGTTATGGATAAGAAAAAAATCGCAAACAACGTAACGACGCATTTATACAGATGATTAGGGTGGTTAAATATGGTCATGGTTATCCTCTTTGTAGTCAGTATTAGAACATTTATTATGGCTGTTGGAAGCCTAGACATTCAAGGTATGGTAATATGATTAACACCGAAATCTTTGTAGGAAATGTTCTCTGAGAAATAATCACTTTCGATTCGATCCCCCTGTTCCTCAAATCTTATTTCTCTTCACTATTATCGAAACAAAAAAAACATGATAATGTCTTTAAAAAGAACATAAATGGAGGTGGATTCGTGAATTCAATCAAAACGACACGCCGAACTGTTTTAAAAACACTTGGCATGACAGCGGCTTCACTTAGCGTAGGACACTCAATCAAGGCCGCCGCCGGGCAGAAACCGAATGTGCTGTTTATCGCTGTCGATGACTTACGCCCGCAATTGGGATGCTACGGGCACGAACAGATGATCTCTCCCAACATCGATCGGTTGGCGGGAGAGGGAATCTTGTTTACCCATCCGTACTGTCAGGTTCCCGTCTGCGGGGCGTCCCGCGCCAGTCTATTGACGGGGATACGTCCCACACGCAACCGGTTTCTTAATTACAACACATGGGCGGAGAAGGATGCGCCGGATTCATTGAGTCTCCCCAAACATTTTAAGAACAACGGTTATTACACCCTGTCCAACGGTAAGATCTATCACCATAAAGATGACCAGCGGGATGGTTGGAGTGAAGAGCCCTGGCGTCCAAGCCCACGCGAAGGAGGAACGTGGCGGGATTATTTGAATCAAGAAAACCAAAAAATTGAAAATGAAAATCCAGAAGGAAGAGGTCCGGCGTATGAAATCTATGACGGAGGCGATTTTGACTATTTTGATGGGCGAATATTAAAAAAAT
Organism: bacterium; assembly: GCA_963663405.2. Lineage (GTDB taxonomy): Bacteria > Hinthialibacterota > Hinthialibacteria > Hinthialibacterales > Hinthialibacteraceae. The sequence goes on from CAXXSM010000051.1 coordinate 3,499, forward strand.
GTGTGAGCGATTTAAAACGTCTAAAAGAAAAAGATCAGCCGTTCTTCCTCGCGGCCGGTTTTCTCAAACCTCATTTGCCCTTCAATGCGCCGAAGCGGTTTTGGGATCTGTATGACCGCAATCAAATCAATATGGCGGACAATCCCTTCCGCCCCAAAGACGCGCCGGATAACGCGATGCACAATTGGGGTGAATTGCGCAACTATCATGGGATTCCCCCCACAGGCCCGCTTGATGATGATTTCGCCCGTACGCTCGTTCACGGTTATTACGCCTGTGTTTCGTATACGGATTTCCTGATTGGTGAGTTGCTTAACGAACTCAATCGCCTTGGTCTGCGGGAGAACACGATTGTGATTCTGTGGGGGGATCATGGTTGGAATCTGCGCGAACATGGAATGTGGTGCAAACACTGCAATTTTGAAACCTCACTGCATTCGCCGTTGATCGTCAGCGCGCCCGGTTTTCGGTACAATATCCAATCGAGCGGACTTGTCGAGTATGTGGATATTTATCCTTCACTTTGCGAATTGGCAGGCTTGCCGAAGCCGGATCATTTGCAAGGCAGCAGTTTTGTCCCCTTGATGAAAGAACCCAACCGGGAATGGAAGCAGGCGGTATTCAGCCGCTGGCAAAAAGGCGATTCGGTCCGAACACAGCGCTACCGGTATACGGAATGGACAGATGACAAGGGCAATGTCACCGCGCGTATGCTCTACGATCATAAAAGGGACCCAATGGAAAACATCAACGTGGCCGAACAAATTGAACACCGGGATCGAGTGCAATCCATGAGCGATCTGTTGAAAAACGGCTGGAAATCCCTGTGTCCAAAGTAGTAAATTGCATTCTACGAGTTAAACAATCTAAACAGGAAAGGGGGAATCATGACAAGTCGAAAGAATCGATCGTTTACATTAATCGAGTTATTGATTGTCGTCGCCATCATCGGGATTCTGGCGGCGATCGCCGTGCCGAATTTTCTCAACGCGCAGGTGCGGGCAAAACTGGCGCGAGGTATGGCGGACATGAAGAATCTTGGAACCGCGATCGAAAGCCTCCGATTGGACAAGGGCCATTTACTCGTTGATTTCTGGGATGATGATACAACGCTTGGTATAGAACGAATTAAGGAATTCGGCGTTCCTCCTTTCGATAACAGCATGGCGCGAACCATGATTCAGGTTCTGGCTCCATTAACTACACCTGTTTCTTATATTGGAACCGTTCCCCGCGATCCATTCAACAAAAATGCAAGCAACACGCAGAGTTCCGATTTTGGCACAACATCGCAGGATTCTTATATTTATGGGGATAAGGAACCGGAATATGGGGGTGAGAATCACAACCTGAAGTTGGTCCTTCCCGGTGTAGCGGAGTTGTGGGGACTGCGGCCGCTCGGAATGAACGAGTGGGCGCTGCTGGGCATCGGTCCCGACGCGGATTGGCAAAGCAAGGGCTATGAAAATGGCATCCCCTACCAGGTGACGAATGGCGTAGTGAGTTCCGGTGATATTGTCTACCGCTTTGGGGAAGGCGCGACGGCAAGATAAAGAAAAAAGCGGTTTTACAGATCAATCGATGTCCGTTATTTTCTCTCCCTATTCGTGCCTGGCGCCGCGATCAATTCGATTCCATCTCCCACGCCAAGGTTTCTTGAGTATTGTTTGTCCACAGGATTGTTCCAGTGTTCGTGTACGCCAAGGCTTGTTAGTTTCGTTCCATCTTTCTCTGGATCGTAAACAGCGCCGGATGGTGGATGACCGGCAAGCGCCGCTTCATGTAAAAAACTGTCGACATGACCGTTAAAACAGGTATTGCCTTCAATTAAATTTGGTTCGCTTTTTACGAAGTCGTATCCTACCGAATCGAGAGCGATCGGATCTTGTGACATGAAAAGGCTGGAAAACCAGTCGTTCCCCATCGTTGACCACCGAACGATATCCTTTGTCTGTGTATACGATGTGTACAGACCGTCAAGGATATACAAAAACGTTTTTCCATTTGTGACGTCATGGCCGAGTAAAGAAGGATGACAATGAGGGAGACCATGCCGATTGGGAGGAAGGCCGTCCTTGACGGCAAAGGCGTGTAATGGGCTGGGCATATAAGATTTTCCATCATAGATCGAGCCAAAATGATTTTTCCCCACCATGGTCAGGCCGAAAATACTATGCGGCCGGAACTGACCCGCGTTGATCATGTACGTAGCTTGGCTGAATATTTTAGGAAAATAAAAGGTCTGCCTAGTTTCCATCCGGCATATCAAAATAGATTGGGCAGTCCATATCCGGTTCGGCGTATATATATTGAGGAACATCCCGATCCTCCTTCCCCGCAAATACAATCCGCTGGTAATCCGGCTTGGGATTCGACCGGATTTTATCATAGATTGGATTTCCAATATGTCGTGAGGGATCTGTAAGAATAATGTTGGCGCCGGGCACACCCGCTTCTTCGATAAGTTGTTTCACAAGCGCGTAGACTACTTGCGTGCTGGCGTGTCCTTTTTTCTTTCCCCGTTCACCCGGCGTTCCATCCGTATTGCAATTGAGTTTAATGACAATGGTTTCGTCCTTTTGATAACCCTGTTCTCCCCGCTTGTTCGCTTTATTGTGATAACGGAAAAGAGCGTCCCAGGCGGCGCTGTCCGCGTTCTCACCGGTCAGGCTTAAAAGCGCTTTTGAGAACATCGTCTCGACGATTTGTTGATCGGTGTTTTCTTCATCCCACCAAAGCCCTTTTTCACCATCCCAGCTGGTGGCGTCAAAGTCCTGTACCCAGACTACCCGGCCCGGATGAATGCCACGCGCTTGACCGATTGGCTGGTTCACTCCTTCTGGCGGCGCCAGGGCAACAACCGCCGTCTCCGCGTGGAGTGTATCTGTGATCACAGAGGCGATTCCTCCGAATAGACCACAAACGGTAATCGAAGCGATAACCATGGAAACCGCAAAATGCCGGCGAATCTTTTGGGCTAAAGAAAATGAACTAAGAAATATTAGTACATAAGCGAGAAAACCACCGCCGATTCCCAAGGCCGCCCGTTGACAGGGATAAGCCGCTCTGTCCGGTTTGGGCACAACACGGATAAGAAACCAGACAATCGCCATCAATCCCATTATGGGAAAGAAGAAACGGCTTCTCTTTAGATCGTTTCGGATTCCGGTCATTTTTCCTGTTTTTGAACAATGCGACACAAACGGATTGATGATTGTTGATATTTTTTGTGTAAACCATTTTCCAGTTCGAATCATTGTCAGAACTCCTCGATCGATAAGGATAACCTTGAAAAAGCGAGTTTTCATTTTCATATACTGTAGCGCCAGCAATGAATTTTTAGTACGTGGAACGGATTGGATAAGAGTTTTTTTTTTGTATGGCGCCCGGAATCGGAATTGAGAACAGATATATTCGCTTTATATGATATAATTCATCAATGGTTCTTATTCGAATCGATCGTTCTATCTTTTATTTTAATTTTTTGTTATTCAATATCCTTTCATTTGATTTCTTCAGGGCAATTGCCCTAAACAAAAAAATGCTTGTGGGAGAGAGAAAAATGAAATCCTTTAAAGTGCCCGTGTGGATTCTCGTCTTTGTTTGTTGTTTGAATTGGCTCGCCGCAGGCGCCGATTTGCCGTTTCGTGGTTCATCGGGTGAGATAATTTTTGGGCTGGGAAGATTCCCGGATACTATCTATTTTTCTACAGATAAGCAATTATTGGCACTGTCAACGGAATTGGGAATTCTCGTTTGGAACTTAAACACGGCGGAAGTGGAGAACATTATTCAGACAGAAGAACCACTCGAGGCGGCGTTATCTCCGGACGGCCGATTCATCCTTGCGAGTACGATGGGATATGAGCGTGTTCTCCGATACGACTTAGTAACCGGTGAAGTGACGGAACCATTTCCAGAACGAGAAACTGGATTTGAAACGGCGGCGGTTTCCCCCGATCATTCACAAGCCGTCATGGCGATAGACGGAAAAATAGAGATATGGGATTTGGTTTCAGGTAATCTTCAAGTCTCTTTTACAGAAACCCGATATGGAATTTACGCCCTGGCCTATTCAAACGACTCCAAAACGATTCTTTCGGTGGATTCTTCGGACTTTTTTAACAGCGGGATTACCTACTGGGACGTGGTAACTGGACAACCAATAAAAAACATTCCAAGTAATTTAGATATGTTTACTCTCCTCTCAATTTCTCCGGATGATCAATACATCGCTACGGATGGCTACATGAATTCCATAAAATTATGGGATAAGGAGACAGGTCAGCTGGTACGAGAATTTACCGGTCATACCCACACGATCTCTTCCATCGCTTTTTCCGGAGATGGGAATTACCTTGTCAGTGGAAGTTATGACGACCGGGTGAAAGTGTGGGAGATCGAAACAGGCCGGGAAATAAGGAGTTTTGGTGAGGAAGACCATAATATCCGTAACGCCGCTTTTTCATTCGATGACTCATCCGTTTTTTCTGTGGATGATATTGGCCAGGTTCACGAATGGAACGTTGAGACCGGCATGAAACAAAAAACTTTTGGTATGCTGGATTATCCTTATTTATATCCTGTTTTTCTGATTGAGAAAGACTATCTCCTTGGTGGGACACCGGAGGGATCCGGAGTTCTATGGAATCTAGAAACCGGCGTATTGGAGCGCAAATATCAGAATAATCCTCTTGTGGTTTCAGCGAACGGTGATTGGTTTCTTACCCGCGCCGTGGATCCAGACAACCAATACGATATAGCAGGTATTGTTAACGATCACTATGAAACCATTCTCATGGACGTCCAAAACAATACGGAAATCAAAATGTTTCCAAATAGCGGCTCTCCTGTTACATTTCTCTTGCAAGATCAACGGATCATAACTCATTACGCCGATCCGGAACATTCGGCATTAAATTATGAATTCAATACCGTTGAAATCGCGTATCAAACAAAACTTTGGGATATCCAAAGCGGGACTGAATTAAATACATTCGCGGGAGAAACCGCGGCGGTCTCAGCCGATGGCGAGTGGATTCTCATCGATGGTTTCGAGCGGACGAGTGATATCATTGATATAAATACAGGCGCAACCGTCAAATCATTTCCGAAAGAATCCTATGAAGAAATTGACAACGCTGTTTTTTCTCCTGATAAAAGATATTTAATCCTGCATTTTCGTTACTATGATTATTTTTCATACCAAAATCGAGTGGAATTATGGGATCTCCAGGCGGACCGGATTCTTACCAGCGGTCTGCCGGAAAAGTCTCTTGTATTCTTGCCCAGCAGTCATTCATTTCTGTATGGACTTGGAAATGAGATTCATCAATATGATATTGATACAGGTCAGGAAACCATTTTCGAGGAACCGGTCAGCGGCTTTACTGATTCTGTGTATTCCGTCGTTGTGTCTCCTGATGGAACCCAGTTTCTGGCGATCCATTCTCAAGGGGATATCTCCGTATGGGATTTACAAACGGAAAGAAGGATAGGAATGTTTGTCGGGCATAAGAGTTACGTTTATTCTCAGGGCTTTTCAGCCGATGGAGAAAAATTTGTATCGTATGGCATCGATGGAACGACGCGGGTTTGGCGGAAAGAGAATATGATCCTCTTACCCACGTTTGTCAGGAATTATCTTCTCTATTGAACGAACCGATAATATGCGGCAACGAGATTTCCCATTTTTTATAAAACTCCATACTGCTCCAGATGGCTCGTGCTGCCCGCCCCTCCTCCGAATTCGTAAATGTCTCCAGGACTGATTAATCCATTGGTGGGATCGTAGCGGCAGCCTTTCCGATTTTCATAGATCCCACAGATATCAGGATGGTTGCGCTCGTACGCTTCAATCGCGGGCAATGGGTAATAGGAACCCGTATTCAAACTCCGGTCGGGTCCAAAACTCCACATCAGATAGGAATCGAAAGGAGGCTGGTTGCGGCCATCATCCGTTTCGTGCGATTTATTGATGGGGTAGTTGATATAGACATAAATTTGCAGCGCCGAATCCGGATACCAACGCTGATCTTCGAAAGGAGATTTCGCCCGGAAATAATCTTCGGGAATGCGTGCGATGTACGAAATTGGAGTAGTCAGATAGAGTTGATACATCGAGTGGTTGTTCGCGGCGCCAGTAATGAAGTTGTAATGGGGTGGAAAAGTGCCATGATCCGCGCCATAAGAGCCAATTGCCGTCGTTAGATTCCGTAGATCGGCCCGTGCGCGGACGACTTGCGCGCGGACACGCGCGTTCATGAAATTCGGAACCGCGATCGCCGCCAGGATTCCTATAATCGCGACTACAATTAGGAGTTCAATCAATGTGAATGCTTTTCTCATTTTATTCCGCTCCTTCTCTCGCGGTGTTTTATTCTTAAAACATGTTGGATTTTTAATTCACAATCGTTGAACTGGGCGCTGGATGCGCTATGGCAAAGGAGTATTGGGTTTGACCGCATCACTGGGATAGGGATTGTCAGGACCGAATACTAATAGATCATTGTATTCTTCAATGACTACAAACGATTCATCTACTTTGCCATCTTCACCGGTCACACGGCTTATATCCAATCCTAAATGCTTTGCCATAAAGGGATACATGGCCATGCGCTTGGATTCGCCATAGTCATGTTTTTCATTGGGAAAATGTACATTTTCGACTTTGTCATCCGCTCCATAAAGACTGTACACATGCTTGATATAGGGAAACTCAGTTTCGGGTGTATATTTGGTCCAGTCATCACCATCGGAGACAAGCATTTGTGGTTTCGGCGCGAACAAGGCCGCGATTTCGGCGTTGTTGGTCTTGTGATTAGGCCCCCAATGGATTGGCATGTAACTCTCGCAAACGCATCCGCCAAAGAAATGCGCGGACACCTGGCAAACGGGTACCGCCACTTTCACTCGAGGATCAATCGCTGATAGCAGAAATGTTTGTGTGCCGCCTCCGGAACAACCGGTCATCCCAATGCGTTCGCGATCCACTCCATCCAAGGATTGAATAAAATCAAGCGCCCGGATGCTGTTCCACGTCTGAAGCCGGAGAACTTCCGGCGTATCTTTGTGTGACCAACCCGCTTCTTTCCAGTCTCCATAACCGACCATATCATAAAGAAAGACCGCCGCTCCCATGCGGGCCAATACAGCGCACCGGGTTTGCCGCGAATCCCGGAATCGCCCGCCATGACCGTGCGGACACAAGATTCCCGCCAATTCTCCATCGAAATCTGTGGGACGGTAGAGTGTGCCGGTTACATAAAAACCGGGCCAACTCTGAAACGCCACTTCTTCGACGGCGTATCCTTCATAAGTCCTCTTGTCATAAAATCTGGGTTTGAGCGGTGTTTTCTCCGGCAGCGTAGACAGTTTGGCGCCTTGTAGAATCCCCTTGCGAATTCTCTCTTTGCGCAGTTTCCAACCGGCTAAGTCTGAATAGGAGTTTTGAAATTCCTTCAGTTCTTTCGCCGCTTCTTCGGGCGTCTGCGCATGCCCGGTGCGAAGTTTCGGGGAGGATTGGTTTTCTTCCGCTTCCAAAGATCCGATGGAGACACATACCGCGAGTAAAAAAATAACAACGATTCGTTTCATCGTGATTTTTCCTTTCTTGGGTTTTTATTGTCAGACATATGGATTGTGATTTGTTTTACCGGCATATTCAAGTCTAATTCTTGTAATACTGAACACGGGCATAATCTGAGTTTTTAATTCCTTTCAACGAGCGGGTTTTTTGTTTAACGAAAAACGCAGAGTATGACCGCGCAGAGTAAATATTAATCACCTGGGTGGCAAGGGGAAGGTTTTTTTCTCCCCTTGCATAATTTCCGGGACGTAGCGCCAGGGCAGATGAAAAACCTTGTCCTGGCCACCCGCCGTAATCTGAGTTTTTCAATCCTTTCGATAGGCGGGTATTTTGTTTAATGAGAAACGCAGAGTATGACCGTGCAGAGTATAACGTTCTGTACACTGAGTTCGAATTAAATCGTGGATAGGAGAGATATACAAATTGAAGATTGAAAACGTTATAATAAGCATGCTATAAAGCAGAAAACCATTGCGATATCTTTTCTATTGTCTGGAATCGGAATCTCGTTCAGAAAGGAAACAAAAGAATGCGAGTTCGTCTAACAATATTTTATATTTCATTAATTCTATTTCTTTCGTACTCATCCGGATTTACGGACAGCCATGACGTTGTTCTTCTCGATGAAGATTTCAGCGCGCTCGAACCGGGAATGTTTTCATCGGGAGTGATTGGCGCGCATGTGGAATATCATTATTTGCGAGATACCGCTCCGAAAGGGAATTGGGTAGTTTCCTGTTTCCGGTTTTATCCGGAATCGCAGCGCGCCTGGTATGTCATTCAAGAAAACGGCGAAGCGATGATGCGTCAGGTTTCCCGCGAACGGACGAAACATACACATCCCATGATTGTCACGGGCAGTGAATGTTGGAGAGACTATACGGCCACCGTCCGTTTTGCGCCCGATTCAGATGAGAAACAAAGTGGTTTCGCATTCCGGTATAAGAATGACCGGTGTTATTATTTTGCCGGTATTCATCAAGGAAAAGCGATTTTAAAGCGTGTCAATCACGCTACCGCGTTTCATAAACCGGATGAAACCATTCTCGCGCAAGCGGAATGGGATTTTAAATCCGGCGCTTTTATAGCCGCAACAGTGAAGGTCAATGGCAAACATATTCATGCGTCGTTCAATCAAACGGTTATTCTGGAAGCGGACGATGATACCTTTCTCCAAGGAAAAGTCGCATTAACCGCCGATATCCCGACTCGATACAGCGAAGTCAAAATTACAACATCGTATGCGGAGAAACAACGAATCGAACGGGAAATCCAGCAAAAAGAAATCAAAGAAAAACTGCTGCAAACAGACAATCCCAAACCGGTTGTTTGGAAAAAAATGACAATGGATAATTTTGGGGTGGGGAGGAACCTGCGATTCGGAGATTTAAACGGCGACGGCGCGATCGATGTCCTGTTCGGTCAGGTGATTCATCATGGTCTCAAAGACCGTAACAGCGAATTAAGCTGTCTCACTGCCACAACCTTTGATGGTGAAATTCTATGGCAAATCGGCGAACCGGATCCATGGAAGGATCATTTAACCAACGATGTCGGTTTTCAAATACACGACCTCAATCACGATGGAAAGAACGAAGTTGTATACTGTATGAATCAGGAAATCATCGTGGCGGAAGGCGCCACCGGTAAAACACTCTACAAATCTCCCACACCGAAAACACCGCCGGGCGATCATGGCGGACACAATATCTTCCCTCGCATTTTAGGGGATTCACTCTACTTCTGTGACTTGCGGGGAATCGGTCATGACTGTGATATTATCATCAAAGACCGTTACAAGTACCTTTGGGCGTTGAATGACCGGTTAGATATTATGTGGATGGGACAGTGTGTAACGGGTCACTATCCATACGCGTACGATACGGATGGCGATGGCAAAGATGAACTGATGATGGGCTATACCCTTTTCGATGATGATGGCCAGAAATTGTGGAGTCTGGATAACACGATCGAAGATCATGCGGATGGTGTCGCGATTCTCAAATTCAAACCGGAAGAAGAGCCCCATCTGCTATGCGCCGCCAGCGATGAAGGAATGTTCTTTACCGATATGAAAGGAACCATTCTCAAACATCACTACCTTGGTCACGTCCAAAATCCAGCGACGGCCAATTTCCGTGATGACCTGCCCGGTTTGGAATCGGTTTCTATCAATTTTTGGGGAAACCAGGGCATTATCCATTTCTTCGATGCGGATGGAGAATTGTACTTCGATTTTGAACCCGTTCAGCATGGCAGCATGTGCCTGCCCATCAATTGGACGGGGAAATCGGAAGAATACTTTGTCCTATCACCCAATGTAATAGAACGGAGGCCTGTATGATGGATGGGGGCGCCGTGTAGTAAATTTCCCTCGCGGACGGGCATCCTGAATTATGTAACACCGTGATGGATATAAGCGGTGACTGCCGGGATGAAATCGTTGTTTGGGATACGTACGAACTTTGGGTGTACACCCAGGATGACAATCCCCAAAATGGCCCATTGTATAAGCCGATCCGCAATACCACTCTACAATTACTCAAACTACCACAGCGACCGTTTCATTGCCCGGATGGGAGAAATAATAACTTCTTCGAGTTCGCCGTATTGCGTTTGCAATCGTAGATGAAGTGTTCTACAATCTCTCATATCCACTGGATATCGACGCTCACTATATTATATCGGAACAAATAGGGAGAAATTACTAAATGAATACTCGTAAACCAATATCCCATTGTATGAACCTGCCAACTGAACCGCCGGAGATTTCTAACTACGGGTTGCGCTGCTGGAGCCGGAGCGGCGCATCTTCTTTCGAATCCCCAACGCTTGTACGCCAAAGAACAATCAAACGAGATAAAAATCCGGATTATCCATTCACTTCCACGACAAAATTCAACCTGGTCCAGACTGGCCCAACGTAGGATTTAATTTTGTGCCCGTCATGGAAAAAGTCCAACAAGATTTGACCCGCCTCTGTCCAGGATTCAAATTCGTAACTTCGATGGCGAAGGGCGCGGATGAGGCGAAAGCTATTCTTGAGCAGGATAAGACCGAGAACATCGATGGGTACATCGTGTATCAGATGAACTGCTGGAATCGCGTCGTGCAAACAATCGCCACGTCGGGGAAAACCGGTTCTCTACGTCGATTTCCAATACGCTGGCAGCGGTGGATTCCTCGTTTATACAGCGGGTTTCCTTCGTGAAAACTCCCTCAACGTAGGATTCGCGGCGTCGTCAGAAATGGAAGACCGTCGCGGAAGCGGTGAAATGTTTTTGCTCTGGTGAAAAAAGGCGGCTCTCTAAGTGATTTTGTCGCCGCGACACGGAGTGTACGGATAGCCCGGACGCCTAAGCCTGGTGATCTTTCTTGTAATGATGATCCTCTGAAAACTATATCCACAGAGGAATGCGTCGAGAGGTTGAAGCAATCGAACGATTCTGGCGGTTCGAAATCAAGAATCCGGACCCGCCGAACCGATTTTGAATATCCCCCATGGAATGCGTCTCTTTCGCGGAGGTGAACGACGCTTGGAAGAACGCGGATCAAGACAAAAGCCGCGAGATCGCCTACCGCTGGAAAAAGAACGCTTTGGAAGTCATCGATATATCGGACGAAACTCTTGTCACTTCCGCGGCCATGTATCTGGGGATGAAAGACGTTCTGAAAAAACATGACGCCAATGCGATCACAATCAATTGTTTGGGTGGATTTTACGGGGGGCACATTCACGCCTATCCATGCCTTGGGATTTCATGAATTGAACAACGAGGCTTTAATCGGCGGCCTGTGAATGCGATGTGAAATCAACCGCGACGATGGTGATGAATTACCGCGATGACACAAGGCCGACCTGGTTATATCTCCGATCCGGTTATCGATACGGCCAAGCGTCAAATCATCTACGCCCATTGTGTCGCGTCCAAAAAAGTATTCGGCCCCCGAAGGTCCAACAAATCAATTCTCAATCATGACACACTCGGAAGACCGGCAGGGCGCCTCCGTCCGTTCGATTCTTCCGCTGGGGTATATGACTACGTCTATCAAGGTCGATCAGCAGAATAAAGAGTTCATCTTTCATCAAGGCAAATCGGTCGCGAACGATCCGGATGATCGGGCCTGCCGAACAAAATTATGCGTGGAGCCGGTTGGGGATATTGAGAAAACTCTTCACCATGTGGGATCAATGGGGCTGGCACCGCGTCACCGCGTATGGTGATTTAAAAGAACCGGTATTTGCTCTCGCTGACCGGATGGGCTGGAAGGTGGTCGAAGAAGCCTGATTTTAAACAGCAGATATCGAAAGCGTGAAGTTAAACAAGTATTTCCGAATTTAAGATTTGTATGCTACTTCTTAAAAAAAGGATTCTTCCTCAACTTGGGGGAAGAATCCTTTGTATATATTTTCCAGTCTCATTACACTCCCCGCTGGTGATCTCATTGTGAAAGGTGACGTCGGATGTATATCGTTCCGTCCTGTATTCAGCGATGTATAAAGATTTCTATATATACAATTGCTATCATAAGCGTCTTTCATATCTCATTGATAGAGTCCAGCGCTGCGGGGAGTGAAGCAGAAGATATCTTTTACGCCCCGCTTACGGATTTAACAAATCTCACTGTTGAAGGAAAGCATCGCTTTGGTCACAATCAATGGCGTTACAGGATTTCAATCCACCAGTCTGCGCACAAAAGCGTTTATCGATACTCATTTACACCAAGGCGAAACAGGAACCGTATCCTTTTGGTTTACACCATTGGAAGACTTGGATTTTTTCCCAAACGCAGGCAATCGAGTTGAAGAAGATAAGTATGTTTTTCATTATCCATTTATTGCCGATGTGTTCCCACCGAATCAAGCGGACAAGATGAATTTTGGGATTTTTTGGTACAATCACGATCCGCAGATATTGGGTAAATTCGCAGCAGGCGGGATCTGGACAATAATGGAGTTATACATTGCCGCCCTATGTCACTATTGAAAAAATACCCATGCGGCCCGGAGCATGGTATTATCTCGTCATGACGTGGGATAAGAAGGCGGGAACGATTGAAATGTATATCAATGGCGCGCTGATGGGATACAACCATGAAGCCGCCGGTTTCATGAAAAGCAATGATACGCTTTATGTCGGATGTCCGATGATGGTGATGCGGGATGTACAATTGACGAATCGAGGTCCTTCCGGTCAAAGAAATCCGAGCGAATTACAAGAAGCAACGGCTTGAAACCAATGACACCGTCGACGCGGAGATCGTCAAAATAACAACTCCCGCTTACGGCCCAGATTCGGATTTTAAACTCGATGATTCATGGAATAAGTCATTTTTCTGTTCGTTTACAAAAGAAGAGGATTTGGATGGTTGGTATTATCAGACAGATGAATCTTCACTGGATTCCATGATTGTCAAAATCACACCGGAAGGATTGTATTTCAAAACGCCTGATAAAATCGACAATTCCACCCGCTTGACTCTATGGGGCCCCCAGCTATTTGAGGGCGATCAATGGCTGGAGGTAGAGTTCCGGCTGGAATCTCCAAAAGGCTTGGGATTGGTCATACTATGCGCCAGCGGGATGGGGAGAGAAGATTTTATCACCGATCACGGTTTGAAAAATGATCGGGAAAATGAGTCCAATTCTAGCCGGAACAAGAAATTACCATTGGGAATTTGTTCGGCGGGTCAACGTGATTCGCACCGATATGGAAACTCAATCAGTTTATAAGAATCCGTGGGGAAAGCATTTGCATTTTGGTGTGATTCCGAAAGTGGAACGGAATCGGTGGTATAAATTAAAATTAATCAAGATCGGAGACCGCTTACAAGGTTCATTGGACGGGAAGATTGTGTTCGATGTTAGAGATCATCCGAATCAACATACAGGCCCTTTCCTCAACTATGGCCGCATCGCGTTGCGACATATGTATCATACGGCTATCCGATATCGAAATCTTACAGTATATGAGCGGAATCCCTATTCACAGAATTGACTAGCCTGGATTATAAGGCAAGTCATTCTAATCCTCATCGGAACCTGCTTCATGCAGGTCTTTCCAAGTAAGATTGAATTTCATCAAGTATTTTCTCAACCGGTCCGAATCATTGGAGATTTTCCGGCTTTTTCGAGATACAGAAAATAATTTTCGCCCCGCTTCCGAGAGGGATTTGGATTGACGGCATACCTCGGTCACATCCGCCAGTTGGACTCGATCGAAACGATCCAGCTTCTTGAATTGATCCATCCCAATCAACTCAATCAAACGTTCCGTGGCGGGAGACTGTTTTTGAATGGTCCATCCGTTTTGCAGCCTGCGAATTTCTTCTTGGACCACATCTTCCGTAATGCGTCCAGCGGGCGCCATTGTGGCGAGGCGTGTCATGGAGCCGCCCAGGTCGCGAAAAATTGTAGAGCCACAGCGCCTCGGCGGATCGCGCGAATTTCAAATAGAGGCGCAGCGCTTCTTTGTTGAAGCGAATCGTTTTCCCTTCACGTTGTGTCAATTGATCGAGTTCATACATCACATTCGGTTCGATATCCTCGCGCCGTTCCGCAAGGCTGGCTAGTTTGAATGTCCATAAGTTGATACGCGCCAACAGATCTTCACGAAATTTCCCTCGTTGGACCTCCTCCATCAAATCGCAGTTGGTTCCGCAGATCAGTTGGAAATGGCTTGTGGTTTCTACATCGGCGCCCATCGGCAAGAAGCATTTATCTTCGATGGCGCGCAGCAGCATCGACTGTTCATCCAATCCCAACTCTCCGATCTCATCGAGGAAGAGTAAACCTCCATCGGCTTGACGCAGCAGACCTTCACGATCTTGAATGGCGCCGGTAAACGCGCCTTTTTTATGCCCGAAAAGAGCGGACATAGCGGCGTCTCCGCGCAGCGTCGCGCAATTGACTTCGACGAATCGTCCATCGATTTGACGGCGCAGTTTTTTGAGTTCGAATATACGGCGTGCGAGTTTGGTTTTTCCCGAACCGGTCGCTCCATACAATAGCAATGGATCTTTCGAGTGAATCGCCACATGCTCGATCTGTTCAATCAATTTGTTGAATTGTTTATTGCGCGTATCGATTCCGGATTTCAAAAACTTCTGACTTTCCGTTCTCTCTTCAAAATGACGCTGCGCGATACGGTCGTACTTAGAAAGGTCAAGATCGATGATCGTATAAACGCCAGGCTCATGGAATTGGCGGCGGCGTGGAGGAGAGGTTTGGATCAGCTTCGCCGGAAAGTGACGTGATTCCGTCAATAAGAACATACAGATTTGCAGGACATGCGTACCCGTGCTGATGTGAACGAAATACTCCTCCTGATCCGTATCGAAGGAATAATGGCGGGTGAAGTCATGCAGCGCCGCATAGACTTCTTGAAAATCCCACGCGTCCTTCAGGGGCATCTCATGAACACATAGGTTTGTTTCCGGTGAGACGGAATGAATATCCGAAACCACTACGTTTAGAAGATTTTCATACCTAGGTTGATAGATTAAATCAAAGCGGTCAAAGAGAAGTTCTTCATGCTGGAACAAGGACAGACTCGGCCGCCAGCTATCCCAACGCTTATTCCCTTTCCCCCGATCTAAGGTTGAACCAAGAATTCCAATCACAACTTTTTTCATAATAGAGAATATTATAATTTAATATATAAAATTATAAAGATTTAAGAAATAATTTTTTTCAAAATCAGTAGAGTCTCTATTAAAAATAAAAATATCTATTTGTGAATTATGGACTTATGTATCTTGAAGAACAAAGAAATCAAAGTTGGCACGAATTCTGTAACTCCTATGAGTAACTTTCAGGCATGCGAATCAAGACTTTGGCCTAAAGGAGAGCCTCATGGCGAACAAGAATCTCTTTCAAACTTTGCTCGGAACAATGGCTCCGAAAACAGATCATATCAATGAAGCGGGTGGCGCCGCATATAAAATGACGCCGAAACAAGCGTTGGCGCAGTACGCCGCAACCGGAACCTTGTATTCAACTTTTTATGCGACAGATGCTCAGCAGCTGAATACTATTTTAAAAGTCTGTTCTCAAGTGGACGCTGAGTTCATCGCCAAGACCGCTGTCTATGCGGTAGAAAAAAGGATTCATGAAAGACTTGCCCGCTTTACTTTGCGCCGTTCTTTCTATAAAAGAGCACGGCTCTTTTATCGACAGTTTTCGATCGAGTTATCGATTCACCGAAGATGCTGCGTAACTTTGTGCAGATTATGCGGTCAGGTGTTGTTGGCCGGAAGAGTCTGGGTTCACTGCCAAAACGCTTGGTGAAACAATGGCTCGCAAGCCGTTCTGATGAGCAGATATTCAACGGTTCTGTAGGGAATTCTCCATCTATGGGTGACATCATCAAAATGGTTCACCCTAAACCCGGAACAGATATGCGGGACGCGCTTTACGCGTACATTATCGGAAAAGATTACAATTTGAATGATTTACCGCTGATCGTCCAGGATTTTGAACAGTATAAAAAAGTGCGATAAACGTGACTCTCTTTCGCCACCGGATGTGCCGTTCCAAATGTTGACCGCGTTGAATCTAGGGAAACGGGAATGGATGGCGATCGCCCGGCGGGCCTCATGGCAGATGACGCGGATGAATTTGAATTCGTTCCTGCGGCATGGAGTGTATACGGATGAATCAGCGGTTCATTTGATCGCTTCCCGTCTGCGGAACAAAGAATTGATACAGAAAGCAAAAGTGTTTCCCTATCAAATTATGATGGCGTACAGCGCCGCTTCCACGGATTTCCCGCTGAAATACGGGACGCGTTGCAGGACGCTATGGAAATCGCTCTGGAAAATGTTTCAGTATTGGAAGGTAAAATCTTTGTCTTTCCGGATGTTTCCGGTTCGATGCATTCGCCTGTGACTGGATACCGAAAAGGAGCGGCGTCGGCTGTTCGCTGTATTGATGCAGCGGCGTTGCTGGCTGCGGCGTTGTTGCGCAAAAATAATAAAACGATTGTACTCCCGTTTCACGATCGAGTTGTGAAACGGCAATTGAACGGCAGAGATACCGTTATGACAAACGCAAATCGTTTAGCGTCCATCCCTTGCGGGGGAACCAATTGTTCCGCGCCGTTGCGTTATCTAAATAAGAAAAAAGAAACGGGCGATATGATTATTTACATATCGGATAATCAATCTTGGATTGATACAAATTGGAAGAAGTTTATCGGCAATGATCCGACGAAAACAATGAACGAGTGGATGCAATTTAAAAAACGGAATCCCCAAGCGAAGATGATTTGTATTGATGTTCAGCCGTACGCAACCACACAGGCGCCGGAGCAGAAAGATATAATCAATATCGCTGGATTCTCCGATCATGTTTTTTCACTGATCGCATCGGCTTCGGCTGATTCATTGGAAGAAAATTTCTGGGTGAATCATATCGAGTCGATCGATCTGAAAACCACTGAAGCCGCTTGATTAAAACTACATTTAAAATGAATCGGCGAATGCGCCTGTGAGTACATGGTTAAGCTCACCAAAGCTAGAGTTCGATTCTCTACCTTCTCCGGAAGGATCTCACAGACATTTTTGTCGCCGATTCATTTGCAGTTGTGATCTCGATCTTGATGGTTTATATGAAATAAAAAGGATATTAACATGGACGCAATATTAGAAAAAACCAACACAATGATCCCAACGGGAGAAGCGACCGCGATTCTTCCTACACCGGATTCCAGATTGGAGCCGGTCACGATTATTCGGGACGGAAGCGATTCGGGAGACATTTGACGCGACTACGCTCAAACAGGCGATGAACTCACGGACAGCGCCCGGCGTTGAGCGTCTGGTGCTAAATCCCGACGCGCATTGTGGGTATGGCGCTCCCATTGGTTGTGTGATGGCGTCTCCCAGTCATATTTATCCTGGGCCGGTTGGTGTCGATATCAAATGCTCGATGAGTTTACTGCAACTGGATTTGCCAGCGGATGAAATTCAAGATAAAAGAATCCGGCGGGAGTTAATCAACGCCATCACAGAGCGAACGCCGACCGGCGCGGGAAAAGGGCAGCGCCAAGCGCCGAAATCCGGCGTGTGCATCCAAAATTAGGCAAGATCGTCGCAACGGAAGGCGCGTCAAAAACAATTTGTGAGATACTGGGTATTCCAAGGGAATGGCGGCATCGCTGTGAAGATAGTTTTCACCTGGGACACGATGATACCCAAGAGGCTCTCGAACGCCGTGTGGACCACTTGTTGAAAAACGATCTTCTGCCCAGTTTCAATAATAAAATGACTCAACTGGGATCGTACGGCGGTGGCAACCATTTTGGTGAATGCGAGGTGGTTTCCGTTTCGGATGATCCCGCCATGAAAGAAATCGCGGAAGTGTTTGGTCTGCGGGACGGGCATGTGGCGTTTTTATCACATTGTGGTTCGCGAGGATTCGGTCACAATCTCGCCATGAACCAATTCAAAACGCTGCAGAATCATTTCACCAAATTGGGGGCATACCCTATCCAGGAAATGATAAAGAACTTGTCTACGCCCCACTGGGAACGGGATGAGGCGAATAACTACATTGACGACATGGCGCTGGGCGCGAATTTTCTCGACTGTGAACCATCTGCTGATCAACGCG
>CAXXSM010000052.1:0-35348 GCA_963663405.2 bacterium
CGTTTCCACTTCGATTTTGAATGTATTCCCCCAGCGTTTCTTCGCCGCCGCTACCGCTTTTGCGATTCCCCCGCAGCTGTCGATATGATTGTCTTTGATCATTACCATATCATAGAGCCCATACCGGTGATTTGTTCCACCACCCACCCGGACCGCATATTTCTGCAGACGCCGCAGAAGGGGTGTGGTTTTCCGCGTGTCCATGATTTTCGCTTTCGTATGCCGAACCGCACGGACGTGTTCGGATGTCGTTGTCGCCACGCCGGATAGAATTCCAAGGAAATTAAGCGCGACTCGTTCCCCGGCCAGAATGGAAGCGAGCGAGCCTTCCAGCGTGAAGACTGTTTTGTTGGCGGGAGAGTGTTTGGCCCTCTTTCGCCCAGCATTTCACCTCAACGCCTTCATCGACCTGTTTGATCACCTCTGAAAAATCTGGGAGCCGCACAGCACTCCTGTTTCTTTGACGACGACACGGGCGGATCCTTTTTCGTGGTGGGATAGTCGAGATGCTGGTTACATCTCCCCCTCCTTTGTCTTCTTTAAGGGCGCGGGCGACGATTGACATAATTTCATCATCCATCCGCATCATCGGTGTGACGAGACCGTCTTTTCCTTCGGGTACAAAGTCGAGTCCGATTTCGGACTCTGTGATAGGATTTTTTCCCTTGTCATGGAACGCGCTCTCCAAGCAACAGATAAATATGGCAATCCATTAAAAAATATCCGGCATTAAGATACCTCAGATAATGAAGAATGGAAATGGGAATGGAATGTTCCGTGTTTTAATCATCATTAAAATGAGAAAAATGTACTTGCGCCGTCCAATCAAATGGAATGTGTTCTCCACATAAATATTAGTCAGCGCTCCCCTGAATAAAGAATTCCATCAAGAGATTCCAAAATGAAAAGAATGGATATGGAGAGTGTTTCTATTTCCATAGGTTAAATCATGACCAATTCTTAGTTTCCCATTAAAATACATCGATTCCCATAATTCAGTGAATGATTATTAACAAAAAAGTTGGAATTGGTCTATATTGCTTTTGGATCCTTGAAATTGATTGTCAAAAAAATAACTATATTGTTCTATAGATTATAGTATTTAAAAGAGAAAAGGAGTGTAATCAATGAAATGCCTATTTCGAATAATTGTTGCCCTATCCATCACAATATTCTATTTTGGAGTGAATCCGTCTATGCAAAGAGCGTAGAAGTTGGAAAAGAAGCCCGCTTTTTAAAGGCAGGACAATCGATAGGGATTTGTTTGATCTTGAAAAACACGTGGAAAAGTGATACTAATCGATTTCTGGGCGAGTTGGTGCCCCCCAAGCGTGCAGAGATTCCTTATTTAAAGCGCGCCCATGCGGCGTTCAATCCATCTTTTTTTGAGATCGTGGGGGTCAATCTCGACGAGGACACAAACACGATAAAAAAATTCGTAAATAAAACCAAGTTAACTTGGACGCATGTCAGAAATATCTCGAATCAAATCGGTTCTCTATATAATGTGATCTCAATCCCTTCTCCATTTTTAATTGATCCATCAGGTAAAATTGTCGCTGAAGGGATCGCGCTTCGCGGGCCGAATTTGATACCTACGATACAAAGACAACTCAAAGCCGCTTTTCCCGGTCAGGAAATTGTCAGAGCCAATGCTCCAAAGACCGTTGCTAGAATACCACCCACTCGAATTCCACAAAGAAGCCTAAAATCGAGAGAATCCCTACACCGGAAACCGCCTCCGCAGAATATAGACGCATTTCTAATGAGCCTATAATCGATAGGAAGAGTATGAAATTCCCTCAGCTTTAGTGAATACCTCGTAATTTGTATTACACTAATTTTAGTAATCAGCACTTTCCTATTAAAGATCTTTTTGATCGTTACGTCCGCCAGTCAAGGATGTATCTGGCTTCTAGCCGTTCTGTTTATCCCATGTGGAGAAATCCTCTTTATTTTGATTGCCATGGAAAAAGAGGAAAGAAAGGTAGTACTTATATGGTTTCTTATTAACCTGTTGTTATTTTTCTCACTCATTTTCTTTATATGAAAATGAGTTTCTAAGGCTTTCTCGTTCGAATTAGCTCATGCAACTCATTTTCATTTGCACGTTGTGATCTCAATCATGATGGTTTATATGACAGACTGTGAGTTCTTCTATGATGAAAAAGATGAAACAGGATTGTATTTAGTGGATGGGATTCACTTCATCTCACATTACCTGCAGGCAATCGAATATCCCACAATCGATCGATAAGACTAGATAACGTCCGAGAAATGAAAATAATATACCGGCTTGAATCGTAATTCGATTCGAAACCTCATTCATTGTATTAAATGTTTATAAGAAACGGATTGGACTCATGAAATCAAATGCTCTCATTTATTGCACATTAATCAGCGCCGTTCTTCTTTTCTCCACCATTCATTCAACGGCGGATGAACCGAACGAAGAACTGAACCGGCTTCGCGCGCTGGGGCAGGCGTTTATGGAAGAAGAAGATTATGCAAACGCGATCCAGGCGTTCGAGCGGGCCGCCGCGATGGTTCCGGAATCGGCCTCGGATGTCTATAACCTGGGCATGTCGTACTATCACGGCGAACGGAACGATGAGAGCATTGAGACGTTAAAACGAGCCCTGACTCTCGATTCAAACAATCCTTATACTTTGTATTCGCTTGGATTGGCGCATAAGAAAATCGGTCAATCCACCGAAGCCGTCCATTATTTTCAACAAGTCGCCGAACAAGACGATACCGATATCGCTACTTGTTACAATATGGGATTGGGACTTTCTAAATTGGGGAAAGACGATGAGGCGGGTATCTGGTTTCAAAAAACCATCCAACTCGATCCCCGTCATTCCAGCGCCTATTATCGGCTGTTTCAATATTGCATCCGCAGCCGCCAGATCGATAAGGCGAAGGAGTATCAAAAAAAATTCCTCGAATTAAAGAAAACGGAAGAACAACGTCCACCCGACGCTGTCGATGAAGGGATCTATTTAGGACCTATCGAATTTGATATCCCCGTGGAGCAACGGCCGAATTTCACCTCGGATCTGACCATCCAGCTGGTTCCACAGGAAGAATTATTGAATGCGCTTGACCAGGCGGTTGGGAAAAAGAGCGTTCCTTTGGCTGTTTTTCCCGATCTCGATCGACTTGAAAATACGTTAGTTCTATCTTGGAAAAAGGCGCCGTTGCGGTTTCCGTTCAAGCGGATGGAAACGTGGGAAAACCCGTATTACTGAATGATAAAAAAACCTGGGCCGGATGCGCCGAAGCGGATTACGACAACGACGGCGATGTCGACCTATTTCTGTATTCACCAGACGATTCGATTCTGCTGCGCAATGATGGCGATGAAGGATACATCGATGCGGTTCCCGCGCTTCATCTTCCTAACGTAAACGGCGCCATTTGGGCCGATTTTCGATCATGAAGGTGATTTGGATCTTATCCTCGCCCGTCCCCAACAGGGTGATTTGATCTTCCAGAACAACAGTGATGGAAGTTTCAAGGAAATCACTGATTCAGTAGATGGGCTTTCCCTCGGAAAAAGCGTCTCGATCGTGTTTTCAGATTTAGACAATGACAACGATCTAGAAGCGATTCAACTAACAACCGCTGGTGAAATTAAAATCTTTGAAAACCTGCGGGAAGTCCGATTCAAAAAAGCGGTGGAATTCTCTCTTCCCGTCACAAAAGGAAAATCGCTTTATCTTCTCTGCAAAGATTTCAATAATGATGGAAGGATGGATTTCACTGTTATTGGACGGGCTTCCGCTGGATGCCTGGTCTGGATGGTGGATGAGAATTGGAATGTGCAACCACTCCGGCCCTATTCGCTCCGTCTCGATGGAAGTGTTCTGGGAACGGTATTTGATGCGAACAATGATGGATTTGAGGATTGTTTGCTACTGCCCGGCGATCCTTCCAATCTCCCGCGCCTTTTGTTGAACCAGTATCCAAAACCGTTCAAAATTGCGGCGAATGAAGCGGCGCAGAACGCAAAGGGCGCTGTGAAAGCGCTTCCTGTGGACATTGATTTCGATGGTGATCTTGACCTTCTCGCTGTAACTGGCGCCGGCGATCTTCTCCCATTAGAAAATCAGGGTGGAGATAATAATCAATCCATCACATTGCGTATTCTGGGAAAAAAGAATTCGACCTTCGGTTATGGAAGCAAGATTCTGGTCAAAGACGGTCTGTTCCGGATGAAGAAGGAAGTGACATCGTCCGCTACTCATTTGGGGATGGGGGACCGCAACCAACTTGATGTCCTGCGTGTCACATGGCCGAATGGAATCTTCCAGAACGTCATCCACGCCACCGCCCAGATTTTCTCCGTGACGGAAAAACCCGGTTACGCCGGTTCGTGTCCGTTTATCTATACATGGAACGGTGACAGGTTCGAATTCGTGTCGGACGCGCTCTGCACGAGTCCACTGGGATTGTACCTTGGAGGCGGCAGCTATTTCGAACCCGATCCCGATGAATACGCCCGCATTCGCGGCGACCAGCTGCGGGAACGGGATGGCGTGTTGGAAATGCGGATTACGGAAGATCTCCGGGAGATAACTTATCTCGACGATCTTGAACTGATCTCCGTCACTCATCCCGCCGGTCTTGAAGTGATCGCCAACGAATGTTTCACAACGCCGCCGTTTCCGGAATTTAAACTGTTCGGAATCTCAGAGAACGCCCGCCCTCCGAAAAAGGTAGTGGATAATAATGGAAATGATGTAACGGAATTGATTAGTAAGAACGATCTGCGGTACCCGCGCCCCTTCGGCCCCAGCCGGTACGATGGAGTCGGGGAAGAGCATTGGTTTGAAATTGATCTTGGCGATGTAGGAAACGCGAAGACGATTTACCTGTTTATCACTGGATATCTGGATTGGCCCAACTCCAGCATTGCGCGTTCACTCGATCAGAATCCATCGCTGGATTTCGTGATGCCCTATCTGCAGGTCAAGAACAAAGATGGGGAATGGGAGACTGTTCTCAATCCAATTGGATTCCCCGCAGGTAAGTTAAAGACAACTCCCTTGGATCTTTCGAACGTCTTTCTAACGGAAGACCGGTCGATCCGCATTGTCACAACGTTAAAAATTCATTGGGATCGTATTCTGGTGGATACGTCTCCCATCATCGGTGGATTCGATATCCGCCAGCATCAAATGATCTCCGCCGATCTGCGTAATGGTGGATTTTCCAAGAGTTATCTGCTGACGGACGCGGGGCCGCGGTGGTATGACTATTCCAAACGAACCTCCAACCTGCGCTGGGATTACTCCACTGGTTTCTATACACGTTTCGGGGATGTTTACCACTTTTGAAGGGATTCGATGACAAGTACGTCATCATGGGGCCGGGAGACGAGATCGCCTTGCGCTTCGAACCAAAATCCGCCGATCCAGCGGTCACGTATTTCCTGCGTTTAACCGGCTGGGCAAAGGATCTAGATTGCAGCACCACTTACAGTCAAACCGTCGAACCACTGCCTTTTAAAGAGATGTCCGGCTATCCATATGGAAAGGACGAAACCTATCCATACGATCAAGAACATATCGAATATCTCCTTCAATACAACACCCGCGCGGTGAGAGAGCAGAATGAGCCGCTTATGGTTCCTGTTCAGTATTGAATATCAGGGGTTGAGTCGACTGTATAAATTAGATAGGGTAGCAAGGGCAAGGTTTTTTATCTGCCCTTGTCTTAAATGGTAGAAAACGTGGTTTCCGCGCTTTGCTCGTTTGAACCACGGATGACTTGGAGATACGTGGAGTTTACGGAAGAAAACTCCGTGATCTCCGCGCCTTATCCGCGCAATCCGTGATTCAAAACAAAGCTCCCTAAATCCACTTACTCCTGCGGCTTCATCCGCAGTTTCCCTGCTTCAAGCCGTTGTTTAAATCGTGGCGGAATTTCTACATAGGAAGGGATGTCCCACGGTTCGATGTTTTTGTTCGATTGTATTGTGCGTATCCGTCCCTGCCAAACCGGGATCATGTCATCATAGATCATGGAAGAAACGATTTTCGCTTCTTTTTCATCAATTTTAAAAGTGTACCGAGCGCCCATACCCGGTTTTTGCTGCTCAATTCATCATCCAAGATCAATTCACGTAAAGGTTCGACCGCTTTTTCGCCACACTGTAACGCCAGATGGATTAATGGATATTCCGTGGATTTTCCTTTCCGGCGGGAAATTCCCCCAATAAAATAGATTTCATACGTTAACGTTGAAAGTTCAAATTGATTCTTTAACCGGCGAAGCGGCACAACACAGTTCAAATCCGATGCAAAAAAGCATATGGAAGACAAATCCAGTAGTTTTCTCAAATTTTCAATCGCATCATCTTTATTATATTCTTTTTTCTCATAATCATCCAATAATTGGTTGATATATTTGCTTTTCAAATCATCTTCCGTTATCACTTTACCATATTGTTTGATCATATCATTTTTGTAACTTTCAACTTTCTCTTCCATATACACTTTTTTGGAAGGAATATAACTTGATCGATCCAAGTTTTCAAATAGATGGCCGTATCTAGAAAGGTAATCTTTCATACCTTCATCAGAGATTTCTTTTGCACCTATTTTTCCATTCATTAGGACGAGAAATGAGATGGCTATAAACAACGTAATGATTGTTTCCCGCCCTTGCGTAATTCCAATATTTTTAGTTTTAGAAATCATTTTTCACTCTCCAAATTGAATTCCTGTGTCAACCCTTGCGTTTCCCGTTCAAATTCAGCGAGCATACTTTCTTTCTCTTCTTCACTAAGAAATGCGGCGTGGATGGCGTTTGCGATGATTTTTGGGATCTGATGGATGGGGATTCCTTGATAGAGAATGAGTTTCTCCAATTCTTCGCTCAAAGTAGATTGAAAGAACGCGGGATCGTCAGTGCCGATTGTGATGGGGATTCCGCGCTTGTAATACTCTTGAAACGGGTGGGCTTCATGGGAGGTAACCACTCCCAGCGTCACATTGCTGGTCAAGCATTGATTAAGGGGGATTTTATTCTCAGCCAGATACGCCATGAGCGTAGGATCTTCGTTGGCGCGCACGCCATGATCGATCCGTTCAGGATGCAAGGTTTTCAACGCTGACCAGATGGATTCAGCGCCTCGCCCTTCGCCCGCATGGGCGGTTTTCCGCAATCCAATGGACGCGGCGAATTCGTAGATCGCCGCTGAATCCTGCGCCGGGAACTGCTCGCTGCCCCCCAGCGCGATCCCAATTACGGATGGATGTGGAAAGCATTTGACGGTCTCGATCATCTCCATCCCCATTTCCGGCCCCAGATCGCGCACAATATCGATGAGAAACCGCCGCCGCCTGAATTCCTGAGCCGGTTCGCCGTTCAATCCACGATCCAGCGCTTTGATCATGGGTAGGTAATCAACACCGGCGCGCATGAATTTATGCGGCGCGAAGGTAATTTCAGCGTACCGGATATTCTCTTCATTCAGCCGCGTATTCAAATCTTTAGCGGCGTAATAGAAATCTTCCGGCTCGCGCAGCAGTGAAGAAACGAATAGAAATTGATGGAAAAATTCTGTAGCAGTCGAAAATTGAAGCGCTTTTTCGGCGTCACGGCGCCTGCGGATCGTTGGAATGTTGTATTTTCTTCCTAAGGAGAGGATCGTTCCCGCCCCAATCGCGCCTTCAAAATGCAGATGAATCTCCGCCTTCGGGAGACGTTTCAAAAACGCCCGCGTCTTCGCCGGGAGCATCGTTTTTGAAGAAAAAAAAGATAAAAAACGTCTTTGAATGAAACTAGATAATCTTTTCTTAATAAATATCATGTTAAATACGAGGAAAAAAGAATGGCTGTTTCCACTCAATCTAAGGCCGGACGCGGGGCATTGCAAGTCAAACCGGCGGAGAAAAGTGATTTTCCACTCATTGAACGGGCCTTCGCCCGCGAGGCGGAGACGCGCCCTGCCCGGTGTGTCTCTTATTTAGCGGAGAAAGCCGTTTCGGATTTTCATCGCGATCGGTTGCTCCAATCGATTGAGGCTTCGTCCAGCGAATCTCCCATCCGGCTTCTGCTGGCGGATGGTGAATTGGCCGCCGTGATGGGAACCGCGCCATCGCCGATGCACTCGGAACGCTTTGGCGTCACAAATTACAAAATCCAGCCCTTTTATTGTTTTATGGATGATGAAGGCATTGTGGAACGGATCGTCAACGAATTACGGACATCGATCTGTACTGAATCCGGCAGTGTCTATTCCATCCGGATCGGCGCGGAAAACCACACACTGGATTATATGATGGGATTGCAGGGATTCGCGCCGGTGGGAATGTCGGTGCGCATGGCGATGGAATCCGCGCCGTTGGAGAATATTGACAGCGGCGCCAAGTATAAATATGATACTGTAATTCGTGACTTTGATTCAAAAGACCTTCACGCCTTGCAAGACATCGGAAGACGGAATCATCGTTACAGCCATTTTTTTAACGAGCCCCGCTTTTCACGGGAAGACGCGCGCGAACTCTTCGCGGATTGGATCCGGAAGTGTGTGGGCGGAGTGGCTCAACATATATATGTCGCGGAAAATAATGGACAAGTCATTGGCTTTTCCATTTTATTGATAGGC
This sequence comes from bacterium, assembly GCA_963663405.2. Taxonomy (GTDB): domain Bacteria; phylum Hinthialibacterota; class Hinthialibacteria; order Hinthialibacterales; family Hinthialibacteraceae. The sequence continues at coordinate 8,624 of CAXXSM010000052.1, forward strand.
CGTTCTCTCGAGCCGTATATCGGTAAAACGATCGGCGTCGTCGATTTTATCGCCGTCGACGGTCAAACACAGGGAAAAGGAATCGGAAAGCTTCTTCTCGACGCTTCTCTTGGATGGTTCAAGCGCCGCGCCGGTTTGGTGGAACTGCGGACGATGGCGGACAATTTGAGAGCGATCCGTTTTTATGAGAAGAACGGATTCCGCATTCTCTCGGCCGATCAACACTATCACTTATGGACGTAGGCGCGCGGCAGGACAATGAATGAGATTCTAGCGGATCGCCATTCTGTCAATCTGTTCCAAAACCGGGTTCTTGTGCTGAATTCCAGCTACGAGGCGATCAATATCTGCACGGCCCGGCGCGCTATCGTTATGCTTCTCGCCGAGAAAGCCGATCTGGTGGAAGAGTCGGATCGGCGCATTCACTCATCCATACTGACCATGCCACTGCCGGAAGTAATTCGCCTGCGACGGTTTATCACTCTGCCCTACCGGCCGATCCCCTATTGCCGGCGCAATATCCTGTTGCGGGACGGATACTCCTGCCAGTACTGTGGAAAACGTTTTTCGCCGGAGAATCTCACACTCGATCATGTGATCCCCATCTCGCGTGGCGGGAAAGACACTTGGACAAACGTGGTCAGCGCCTGCAAGAAATGCAACCACCAAAAAGGCGACTCGCTTCTCAAAGAGATCGGTATGACGCTCCGCCACCGCCCCAAACGCCCCACATTGCCGACTTATCTTCACTTGGTCCGGTTAATCGGCGAGAAACGTCAGGTCTGGAGAAAATACCTCTTTTACGATGACGTAGAATCCACCGAAGCCGTTGTCTAAATCTCCCGAATGGAGTAAACTAACCCTAATAAATCTAACCAATAGGCCTCCGCTTATTGTATGGTTTACTCCATATGCGCCTGTAGCTCAGCTGGATAGAGCACAGGATTCCGGTTCCTGGTGTCGGGGGTTCGAATCCCTCCAGGCGTATTCTTATTCTTACTTGCAAAATTAACGTTTAGAAGTTTCTCTTCTTGCGCTACCCCAAAAAATTAATCTTCTACATACAATTCCCAATCCAATGCGCTTGATGGAATTTGCAACAGATTCGCTCGAATCGCTGATTGGATATCCGCCCCAATGTCTCGATGGAGAAGAAACGCTTCGATCCCTCCCTCTTCATCGATCCGGTCGAAAACCATCCGCAGCCACGATTCATCCACGTAATAACCAGCTTGATTCGAACTCAGATAATCAAAGAGAATCGTTTCCCGGCCGGCGCCGAGTAATTCGAGAATCAGAGCGGTTAAAACTCCCGTCCGGTCTTTTCCCTGCGTGCAATGATAGACCAGTGGCAGGTTTTCGGGATCGGCGATCGTCTTGAGCGCATTCACGAGGGAGGACGAGTAGGTGGTGACGATGTTATAGTAGGCTTCTTGATACGTAGAACCGGTAATATAGATTGGATAATGAGAAAAGCGAAGAAAAGAACGCAAACATTCCGCGTCCGGAGCCACGTACACTTCCTCTGGAGAACGTAGATCGATCAATGAACGAATCCCTAATTCCCGCAGTATCCTGCAATCTCTCTCTGTAGCCATCTGGAACCGGTCTGACCGGTATAAAACGCCATATGAAACGCGCTTTCCATCCGTTGTTCCATACCCTCCGATATCACGCATGTTATACGCGCCATCCAACCCTATCCAATGGATGGAAGCCATTGAAACCTGCGAGGAATTTTGCGTCCATCCAGGCATGGCGATAAGGCATAGAAAAAAAAGAAATCGGCTCTTTTTGATAATGAGCGCCCCTTTCGTTCTTTCGAATACGTCTAAATAATATCCTGAATCACTTGAATTTGTATGGATTTTATGGATTAAGATAATCAGACTCATCCGAATTCCTTGAAAATCCAGTGGGAGAGAATGACGAATGCGTATCCAGATTTATGATCGTGAAACCCAAAAAACACCTGCGCGCGTTTTGGTATTCGATAGTCCCATTGGGGCAATTGCAGTTGGGTGCGCGCAGAAGGCGCTTCTTTGGATTTCTACTGGTTTTAACGCGGAAAAAAGAGCGCTTCAAAATCTAGACTCACTCGGATTCCCAACCGAACGAGGAACCAACGCGGTCTGCAAAAAAACGCAGGAAGAATTGATGGACTACTTTGTAGGAAAACGAAAGACGTTCCGTATGCCTATCGCATTGTTTGGGACGCCCTTTCAGATACATGTCTGGCAGACGTTGTGTGAAGTTCCATACGGGCATGTCGTCACCTATGGTGAACTCGCGGCTCTCGCAGGTTACCCTAATGCGGCGCGCGCCGTTGGAACCGCCATGGCGAAAAACCGGATTCCAATCATTATCCCCTGCCATCGTGTCATCGCCACTGGTGGAAAACTGGGTGGATATGGTGGAGGGCTTGGATTGAAACGAACATTGTTAGAGATTGAAAACGCTAAACTCAGTGTGTAATAGGGATAAAAAACATACGAAAAAAAACCGTCCACCCTTGAATGGATGGTTATTATCGGAGGTCTCTTCAGAACAGACATACAAATCAAGAAACACCAACCAGACCGCCGCTGTTCCTCGGCAATTTCTAAAAATTGTTTTATAATCAATTTTCTGACTTTATTTCCACCGATATAAATATTGGAGAAAACCATGAACGTGTTCCATATCCACCGTTATCTTCTCTTTATCTTCTCGTTTCTATTATTGACTCAATACGCCATCGGCGCCGATGAAGGCTCCTTCCACGCCTTTCCTCCGAAATTAACGGATGGCGCCTACCCTCATCATTATAAGCCCGCCCGCACTGTTGATTTCCAAAACCTTAAGTTGGAAATCAAAATTTTGATGAGTGAGATGAAAGTGGAAGGAACGGCCCACTATCAACTGAAGCCCATTCACGGTGATGTGAAAACCATTCGGTTCGATGCAATGGAGATGGAAATCCATGATGTCAAATCAGATCCGGATTTAGGATTGGAATGGAGCTACGCGGAGAATGAAATCTACGTCACGTTTCCTAAAGCCTTGGATCCAGAGAAGGACATCAACCTCTCAATCTCGTATTCCGCCCAGCCTAAACAAGGAATGTATTTCACCGATTCCAAACACGTGGCGCCCGTCAATCCCGATCAGATGCACACCCTTTCTGAACCATTTGGCGCCTCGTATTGGTTCCCCTGCGCGGACTATCCCGACGATCGCATGGGGACGGAAATCCTGGTGACCGTTCCAAAAGAATTCACCACTCTATCCAACGGCCAGCTCCTCGATTCCAAAGAAAAGGGGGATTGGCGTACGGACCGCTGGAAACTGAAGATTCCGCATGTGGTTTATCTGATAAGTATCGTTGTGGGTAAGTTCGATATTGTCAGGGATGAGTGGAACAGTATTCCTGTTGAGTATTACGTTGAAGAAGGTTTGGGGAAAGACGCGCGTCCAAGCATGGGCAAGACGCCTGCGATGATTGAATTCTACAGCGATTATTTTGATTATCCCTATCCCTACGAAAAATACGCGCAGGTCTGCGTCCGGTATTTCAACGCCGGGGGCATGGAACACACCAGCGCCACCACCATGACCGACCGGCTTGTGATTGATGAGGAAGCGCGGCTGGACACCGACATGGATGGGCTGATCGCTCATGAATTGGTGCACCAATGGTTTGGCGATCTTATCACCTGCGAATCCTGGCCGGAATTATGGCTTAATGAGAGTTTCGCGACTTTCTTCGAACCTGTCTGGTGGGAACATGCGGAGGGGGAATCGGAGTATCTAATCAATATCTTGGGCAAAATGGAGAGCTACTTTAATGAAAGCCACCAGTATACACGGCCCATCGTTGATAACCGTTTCGATGATCCAGAAGAAATGTTCGACCGCCATTCCTATCCTAAGGGCGCCTGTGTCATGCACATGATGCGTCATCAACTCGGAGAGGATCTCTTTAAAAAAAGCATCGCGCACTATCTCAAGCAAAACGCCGGGACCGTCGCCGACACGGATGAATTGATGGACGCCATTGAAGAGATCACGGGCAAACCGATGGAGCGATTCTTCGCGCAATGGATCTTCCGCCCCGGTCATCCAAAACTCAAAGTCACTCACAAATGGCTCGCTGATAAAAAGAAAGTCAAATTAACCATCGAACAAACCCAGAAAATGGAAGAAGGCGCCGCCCCATTCGCATTCCCCTTGGAAATCGAAATCGTCACGGAAGACGGGGCGTTCATCAAAACCATCGATATCGCTAAAAAAGAAGAGACCGCCCTGATTGACTGCGAAAAACAACCGAAAAGCGTCAACATCGATCCATCGATCAAAGTGTTGATGGAATTGGACCATGAAAAAACGGAGGGAATGCTGATTGAAGATCTGAAGAATGGTTCGACCTGCATCGTCCGTTTGCGCGCCGCTCGAAAGTTAGCGGAGTATGATTCCGATTTAGTCATTGAGGCTCTTGAACGCGCGCTGTTCGACGATCCGTTCTACCGCATTCAGCAGGAAGCCGCCGATTCGCTTGGGAAGAATCATTCAAAGAAAGCGAAAGATATTCTTTTGAAAGCCTGCGCTCATCCACATCCTAAAGTGCGAAGATCGGTTGTCTCCGCGTTAGGGAAATTCTATAAAGACGACAAAGTCGACGCGGCGCTGCGCGAACGCTTCAAGAACGATGAAAGCATTCATGTCATTGCGGAGAGCGCCCGTTCTCTCGCTCGTGTCAATCCCAAAAACTGCTATTCAACTCTTCGCGCCGGTTTGAACCGGAAAAGTTATCAGAACACGATACTCATAGCGGTATTGAACGCGCTCGCAGACCTGGAAGAACCGAATGTCTATCCAGCGCTTGTGAAATACGCAAAGGATCCTTATCCACGAAACGTGCGAATCACCGCGATCCGGCTCATTGGAGGCTTGGCGGAAAAAATCGAAAAACATCAAGAAGAGACCCGTGAATTACTATTGGAATATCTCGGTTCCGCCTCTGATTCCATTCGCCAAGCGGCGATCTCCGGACTGCGTGAACTGCGGGATGAAAAAGCGATCCCCCATCTTCGCCGCGTCGCGGATGACGATCATAGCAAGTGGGTACGTGATTCGGCCGACCGCGCGATCAATGAAATCCGCAAAGATCAGGGAAGCGAACTGGCCGCTGAAAATGCGAAAAAACTCGATGAAATGAAGGACGAGAATAAAAAACTGGAAGATCGCATCCAGCAGTTGGAAGAAAAATTGGAAGCGGTGTTGAAGAAAGAAACGAAAGAGAATAAAGCCGCGGAAAAAGAGACCGCAGAGAAAGAATCTGAATAATCGCACGGATTATTTACTATCGTTTGTTTGAATGGATTGCATGAAAAATCGTTTTTTTTGGATAGCCATAGGACTCGTTTTCTTCGTTGGCCTAACCCGGTCCGCGTGGATCACAGCGCCTTTTATCCGGGAAAACGAGGTGGCGTTTCAACCTCTGCTTGCGATCAATCATTTACGGTATGGATTCACCGAAAATTCCTTCCTCTCGGTGATTAATCATACGAACGGCACGCCGATCTATCATGTCAGCCATCCTCCCTTAATGCCGATCCTTCTCGCTTTCGCCTATATGGTGTTTGGAATTCATGAGGTGACCGCGCGCAGTCTCTCGATTCTCATGTCGATTCTCGCCGGTGTTGGATTATTGCTTCTGGCGCGGAGAATATGGGATTGTTGGACAGCGTTCATCACGACGGCGCTATACGCGGTGGTTCCAATCGCCATGATCTATGGTCAGTTCGTCAATTTTGAACCGTATGCGCTGGCGGCGGTGATTTGGACGTTTTATTTGTTTCTCCGTTGGGAAGATGAAAGAAGATGGATCGACGTGTTTCTACTCTGGGCGTTGGTCATTGTTGGGACGCTGATCGATTGGCCTTACGTACTTTTTATACCTGTCTTGTACGCCTATTCTCTTTCCCGGAAACGCGGAGAAGCTATTCCGTATATCGCGCTGATACTCGCGGGTTCTGTCAGCCTGGCTTATATCGTCTGGGCGCAGTACGTCAGCGGCACTGAACAGATCATGTCTCATGGGATCAATCGATCTGGAATTGGGTATGAATCGTATCTCTCAGCGCTTCTGAATTGGAATTTATGGGATATCCAGTTACAACGTTGTAAATTCTATTTTACAGCCGCTTTGTTTTATGCCGCCTTCATCTCGTTTGGCTGGGGTGTCTATTGTATTGCGAAACGGAAGGGAAAGGTCACTCGCGCGGAATGGGTGATTGGAGCGTTTATTATTCATGGGCTCATCTATATCGTGTTATTTCCACAAGCCGCGCATATCCATCCCTACTGTCTCTACTATCTAGTTCCCGCATTCTGCCTGTTGGCCGCTTATGGAATTCGCCAGCTGCCATCCAACGCGCAAATTGTTCTTTTTCTGATACTCACCACAGTGTGCGTTGCGCGTGGTTCGTTTTTCCATGCGCTTCACTTTAGCGATCAATATCATCTTGGAAAAGCGATCCGGGCTGGTGTCAATCAACCGGACAATTACCGGTTGTTCACGGATCGAGTCGACCCGCTTGCCTACTATGCGGAGATGCCGGTTCAATATATGTATATGGATAACCTCTGCGAGCCTCCAAAGTACATATCCTTATTCAAACCGGATTACGTTATGTTGTATCTGAATGTCAACGATCAAGTGGAAATAGAATCTGGCCGGGAAATCGGCGAAGAAATGTTTGGTGTCCTTAATCAATACGGGTACCAAAAATTTTATCATGATGAGAATTATCAGTTATACTACCGGTCCGATCAGAACAATAATCGTCTCCTGCCCCATCTCCGGGAAGCGGCGGCTGGACAACTCCCCGGCGCGGATGTTCTCGTACGGCATAATGGGTATGGTTATCAATTCGCCTTGAAAATCGATTCTCCCACACAGCCTGTTCAATTGCCGGTTTCCATTAATTCCTTGATAGCGGGCGCGCAATTGTCATTCACTTATGCGTTGGACTCTTCTGTTCAAAGTGAGGATGCGATCACATTTCAGATCCGGCTCCAAGAACGCAACGGCGCCGAATGGATTCCCTTCCGGCAAACGATCGATCCCTCAAAAGAAATCCAAGGAAGGCCTTGGCGCCAGGAGACGATTGATTTATCTTCCCATACAGGGAAAGACATTGTATTTTATTTTGAGATTATTCCGGATTCACCAAACGGATCAAAAGCGTCCGTGTACTGGGGCGATCCACGTTTAGTATCCGAACTTGTAATCAAATTCTGACGAAAAATCGTCTTGATAATTAATCATAAGGAGAATGCAGGATGAAAATACACGAATATCAGGGGAAAGAACTGCTTAGGAAATTCAACGTGCCCGTGCCGAGAGGAACAATGGCTTCCACACCGGAGGACGCGGAAGCCGCCGCCAAGGAACTGGGAACGGATGTGGTTGTCGTCAAAGCTCAGATCCACGCGGGAGGGCGCGGCAAAGGCGGCGGTGTCAAACTCGCAAAATCTCCCCAGGAAGCGCGGGAAATCGCCTCACAAATGCTGGGCATGAATCTCGTCACCCACCAGACCGGTCCCGAAGGCAAAGAAGTGCTCAAGGTTCTGATTGAAGAAGGGCTGCCGATTAAAAAGGAACTCTACATCGGTGTTGTCATCGACCGCGCGTCGGAGTGCCCCGTCGTGATGGCGTCCTCGGAAGGCGGCGTCGAGATCGAAGAAGTGGCCGCGAAATCCCCCGAAAAAATCCTGAAAGCCTACGTGGATCGCGCCGCCGGATTCCTCCCCTTCCAGGCGCGCCAATTGGCGTTCGGTATCGGACTGGAAGGAAAAGAAGCTCTCGCCTGCTCGAATTTCCTCTTAAAACTCTACAAAGCCTTCGAAGAAAGCGACGCTTCCCTCGCGGAGATCAATCCCCTGGTCGTGACGGAAGATGGAAAGGTGATCGCCCTCGATTCGAAGATCAACTTCGATGATAACGCCCTCTTCCGCCATAAAGATTTCTTGGAACTGCGTGACCTGAGCGAAGAAGAGCCGCTCGAAATCGAAGCGTCCAAGTGGGATCTGAATTATATTAAACTAGACGGTGAAGTGGGCTGCATGGTCAACGGCGCCGGGCTGGCGATGGCGACGATGGACCTGGTAAAACTCTCCGGTTCCATGCCCGCGAACTTTCTGGACGTCGGAGGAACCGCCAGCGTCGAACGTGTCGCCGCCGCGTTCGAAATTCTCATGTCCGACGCGAACGTCAAAGCGGTGCTGGTCAATATTTTCGGCGGTATTGTCCGCTGCGACCGCGTCGCGGGCGGCATCGTCCAAGCGATGGAAAAAGTGAACGTAACAGTCCCCGTCGTCGTCCGCCTCCAAGGCACCAACGCCGAAGAAGCCCGCGAAATCCTCAAACAAGCCGATTTCCCCTTCATCGTAGCCGAAGGCCTCGCGGAAGGAGCGGAGAAGGTCGTCGCGGCGTTGAAGAATTAAAATTGGTAAATTTTTTTGTCTGAATCAGGATGGACAGGATAGAAACAGAAGGGTTTTCAAGATAGAATTTTTTATAATAAGTATCTTTCATCGAATGGGAGAAGTTTTGAAAAAGAGTAAAATATCCTGGTCATCCTTTCATCCTGACTATCCTGATTCAGACAAAATATGGTGATTCTACAAATCCCATAATACCAAAAACTCATCATTCCCAATTTCTGTTAAAATGAATACTGGGCCGCTTTTCATAAAAATCCATGAAAAACGGCCCAGTGTAAACAATCAATTTATTGCACGATTTCTTCCGTTAATGAATCGCCCAATTTGCTACGTCAACAGGTTCTTCCCCAAGCGCCCAGGCGATTACGTTGTCGAGTAGTTTGATCCCATTTTCGTTGAGAAGCGCCATCGTCCGGGTTAATTCCTTTCCACCATATTCTGGAAGCGGCTCGACATCCGAATAGCCGAGAAAGACCCAGCGGGTATCGTTTCCTACGTCGGAACCGGCCTCGGCTACGATCAGAATGGGAACGTCCGCCGGAAGCTCCGCTCCTGTATCGGATTCATTAATCGACGTTGGCAGTACAGCGATGACTTCTCCAGCGGATAAGACAGAAGGATCAGTCACAGCCCCAAACGTGACAATCGCCGGTTCACCCGTGTCTGGATCGTCGACGGTGATACTGAATTCCTCCGGAAGCCCCTGGGCGATGGGATGATCGGGATTCACAATTTTTACAATGGATCCCTCATTCGAGGCGCCGCCGGTAAACGCCGCAGTGCTAGCAAAACCCATGTCATCCAACACGTAGAACTCCGTTGAGATAAACGGCTTATTCGTGACCGAATAATCCCCGGCGATCGCACTGGAACCCAGCGATTCAGTAACGAAGATTAAATCGTTCGCCTCCTCCACTACGCCAGGATCGTCATCATCTGAATTATAGATATTGGCAGTGTGCCCCAAATCATTTTCCAGATGAAGAATGAGCCAATAGATGCCCGGTTCTTCCACAGCAATTGTTTCTAAGAGGAATTCCTTATCTTCTGGAATATTGATTGGATCTTCCCCCATTAAAAACAATCCACCTTCAACCAAAACCGCAATATTTCCCGCCCCCGCATTCATTCCACTAGCGCATACCGCTGCGATGAAACATACCCACAATGTTTTTTTCATCTTTCTGACCTCCCATTTCGGTGAAAAGAATTTGTATATCTATCAATAAATCTATTGACTTATATCAAATAATGATTAAAGAATCAATAGAAAGATTGCTTTTAATGAATTTTTTTAATAGAGGTTAAAAAAAAGCCGGACCGCTTTATAGAAACAGGAAAGCGATCCGGTATAGATTAAATTTAATTGTATGAAAAAAACTTATTGAATCGACCAATTTGAAACACGGACGGGTTCTTCTCCGAGCGCCCAGGTAATGCAATTATCCAGCAGCAGTATTGCTTCATCGCTCAAAACCGCCAGAGTTTTTGTGTCCAGTTTGCCACCATAATCCTCGAATGTGTCTTCAATGTCATCCGAGTATCCGAGAAAGATCCATCGCGCGTCGGCGGTATCCCCAGCGTCCAATTCCGTCCCCTGCTCGACAGCGATTACGATGGGCGCGTCAGGAGAATTCTCCGATCCATCATTGGAGACATCGATCGAGGTCGGCAAAACCGCGATAACCTCACCGATTCCTTCCAGCAGTATGGAAGTGTCCGTGATCGTGGAAAACGTAGGCATAATCGGTTCTCCAGTAGTCTCATCAACGACAGTCGCGGTGAATGTTTCCGGCAGGCCTGCCGCAATTGGGTGACTGGGATTCGTAATTTTGATTTCAGTCGCGATCGCGTCACCGGTAAACGCCGACGATCCCCCCGTGAATCCCATATCATCCAAAATATACGCTTCGGCGAAGATGACTGGTTTTAACGAAATCCGGTAGTCCGCCGCAACAGATCCCGAACCAAGCGCTTCGGAAATGAAGATCAAGTCGTTCGAATCTTCCACGATACCGGGATCGTCCTCATCCGAGTTATAAATGTTGACGGTATGCCCCAGATCGTTTTCCAAATGAAGAACGAGCCAATAGAGACCGGCTTGTTCAACTTCCATTGTTTCCAAGAGGAATTCTTTATCTTCCGGAATGTTCACCGGATCCTCTCCCATTAGAAACAAGCCAGTGGGAACCAATAAAGCTATATTGGCCGCCCATCCTGCGTTCACTCCTGCGACAAAAAGAAGCGCGATCAAACTCATTCGAAATAAACTTTTCATCTTTTAACCTCCTATTTACTCTCAGAAATGTATATCTCTCTAACAATCATTTGACTAATATCAAATAAAATAGGATTTATCAATAGCTGCATCGCTGTTTGGATTCATTCAATGTATGAAAGATCATTTTTATTATTCCGGATTCAGTAAGGATTTCGTAAAGTGTAATTGAAGGAGAATTCCGGCGGATCGATTTTTTGGGGGGATGTGATGAACGATTTTATCTGACGATTTATTAATGCTTTTAATTTTATCAGGTATGCAAACGGAAATGGATTATTGTTCCGGGAGCTAAGTTTACCTCATTATCGAGAGTTACGATCACTTTATTGTTTTCGATGGATGCTTTCGCAGGCTGGTTGGCGCCATTTACCGCTACATCGGTCTCGATGGCGTTCTTTTCTTGAGCGGCTTTCGGAGCGGGCAACGAGAAGATGTTCAAAGTGGTATCGCTTCCATACAGCATTTTGATTTCGGCTTCCAACGACCGGGATTTCAATGTTTGTTCGTACGTTCCCCAACCAGGGCCAGCCGCCCAGAGACAGGTGAATTGTTTCTCATTGATTTTCGGATGAAAAGCAATCGTTTTCCGGGGGGCGGAGAAATGGAATCCGGACAGGGCCAGTAGAACTGACCAGCTCGCCATCGCGCGGGCGTAATGATGACCGCATTCCACCTCGTCCCAAGGATTGCGCCGTTCACCGTCATAACGGTTACGGACAGCTCGGACGATATTAAGGCCTTCATTGATATAACCTTCATACATCAAATGACCGGCGACTTGATACTCGATCCCCGTCCAGACTTCATCAGAATAGACAAACGGTAGTTTCGGCCGGTCTCCTCTAGGCCACGAACAGAGAAGCAAGCCCGCTTCATCTCCAAGCGCATAGATGCGTTGTGGATTGTAATGATCCAAAAGGGTTTCTTTGAAATTATATTTATAGACAGAAAGAATCGCGCTTTTGACATGCTCTTCAGGAAGCGCATAGCCTAGATCAACAACGTGGGCCATCCATTCCCCTAAAAGCTGGTCGGACAGGCAACCAACGCCCAGCTGATATTTGGTGTCCTGCGCTTTATCGTAAACCTGTACGTAATACTCTCCGTTCCAGGTTTGCTCGTCCAATTTCACCCGTCCACTTTCGTAGATGCGTTTGTATTCCTTGGCGGAATCATCCTCACCAAGAGCGCGCGCCATTTCTTCCCCCGCTTTCAGCGCCGTCAGGTAGATCGCGCCCATCATCGGATTCGGGCCCCAGAATTCAATGTCGTAGGTGTTATGCTGCTCACCGGTCATGACGCCGTCCTTATCCGGATCCCAATCTTTCCAGGCGAATTCCAGCGCGCGTTTCGCGCCGGGCCAGACGCTTTTCAGGAATTCCATATCCCCGGATAGCTGCCATTCACGGTAGAGTTTAATAATGGTTCCCATCTGCCCATCCGCGGCGGCTTTAAATTGCCAGCGAGCGAGTCCGAGGGGGATTAACGAGCGGAACGCCATGTGACCTTCCTCGTTGGTGTTGAAATTGAAATCCGTGTCGCGCATGGTGCGTTCCAAGCGGGGAAAGAGATGCGCGAGCGCTTGTTCGTAATTCCATACGTGCGTGCAGTTCATCGGACAGCAGCCTTGTGTATCCGACGTGCCCTCGAAACCCCAGAATTTACCTTCTTTATCGCGGAAACAGGTGTTCGTGCGGATAATGGAAGCTTGGCTGGAAACCGCATCCAATACCTCCGGCGGCAGGGTGCTGGAGAAGAGCGCTTGGTGGAAGAGCCGGGTTTCTCGCTCCAAGCGTTCCAAATTCTTCATTGTGTACGCGGCGGCGTCCCAAGCGTCCTTGAATTGTTCTGTATAGAAATTACCGACGATTTTCCCATTGACCGCTTCTTCCCGGTTCCAGTGATTGTCCCGGTTGGGGAAATACCAAGAGATCAAGAAGGGAACTGTCGCGCTGTCTCCCGGTTTAAGCTTGAGCATGGCGCCCACGGAACCGACATCGGTCTTTCCATCCGGACTGGGGGACGCTTCGGTCACACTGTCGAGACGTCCATCATCGGAAAAATCATTCCAGAAAAGACTTTGCGCGTCGAACCAGCCTCCCCGGTCCCAATGGGTGGTGTAGGTGACTTGATCGAAAGGAGTCACCAAGGCCATGTTGCCATAGTTGATGGAATCTTCTTTGTGCTTGCTTGTCGTCATTTTCAAGCCGCGCAACGAGCCGTCATCCACATATTCGTTGAGATTCTGTCCGAAATCATCAACGCCGGCGATATTTTGAAGCGACGCCATGATGGTAAGATCGACAGGCTTACTGCTCTTATTGGAAACTTGCCAATAAAAGATGGCCACCGGCAGGCCGGAATCCTTTTCATTGTTGGGAATGAAAGGATTGAAACATTCCAGGGATACATCGAGGGGAACCCGTGAATCTTCCAGTTCCAACCGCGCGAAGGGATACGATCCAAGGAACCGGGCTTTCTGAAATCGGGGCATTCCCGGTAATTGCGATCGGCTCAATCCGAATCCACCCCTAAAAGGAGGCGCCATTTGGGATTCCAAAATACAGGCGCGTGGATCGCGGCCCTCTTCCTGATACCAGAGAGCGAAGAAGGAACTGTCGAGTGTGCGCCCTTTGTGAGGTCGGTTGCAGATCTCCCAATCCCGCAGAGCGCCCCGGCCGCCGACAGACACGGTTCCCGTCCCGATCCCGCCAAGAGGGAACGCGATCTCAGACAGAAACGGTTCTTCGAAGACGCGCCAGACTTGTTCGTCCGTCTGTTTTTTTTGCCTCCGCACCGCTGACATCTGCGCCTGCGCCCCAGCGCCGAACATCCCCATAAAAGAAGCCGCGCTGAGAACCTTTAACACTTCCCGCCGTTGTAAATCCATTGTGTTTTCCTCCTTGTGGTTATATGTGAATTTCTTTTTTGCGTTAGATAAGGCGCTATACAGTTTTCTCCGGAATTCGTTCAATCGAAAACTCATTAAACAATCTTTTCCATAAAGTCAGATTAAGAATAAAACAATTATTGATATATTTTCTTTTCCATGGGGAGTCCATTTCTTTCTGGATATTATCAAATAAATGTTCCTTCATAGGAATTAAGTCATTATCATAAATGCTGCCTGGTTCCAATACGATGAGAACAATAAAAATAATTGACTTATCATCCTTTTCCATAAGGTGAAGGTAGGTATAACTATCCCGGCATTTCGGAACGAGTTTTGAGATCAATTCTCTAGTTTTTAGCTTTTTAAGAAAGTCTTTCGACGATTCTCGAGTTGCTTGCGTATGGAAGGGATCTTTTACTTCAATCATGTATCTTTTATCATCAAGTTCAACGATGAAATCGACGAAACTCATTCCTTGTGGAATAACCGTACCTTCCTCATCCAGTTTCAGCACATCTACATCTTGCGGAAATCCAAATTTTAATTCACCCTCATGAAAGAATTTCATTTTTTTTCCTTATTGTAAAACTGATTCTATTTCATGACCGTATAAATCAACATAAGCTTCTATGACCGGATTAGGTGCAAGATTGGTATAATCTGTAGTGTCATTGCAATGAATATCCTGCGTTTTTTCATCTCTATACAATGAGAAATATTTCAATTGATCGTTCTTCTCTTTCAAAAGGTGAAATGTTTTGAGCAGGACATAGTTGTGAGTCGCAAGGAAAATTTGAACGCCGTTTCGTTGAAGCTCTAGAATTATTGTTACGACGGTTTCCATGAGTTTTGGATTCAAGTTCGCTTCAGGTTCGTCCCAGAAAAGAACAGAATTTTCCCCCAAACTGCCATTCTGGATGAGAAGCCAGAGCAACGCCAGTTTTCTCATTCCCTCCGCGAGGAGAGTGAATTCAAGTTCTCCCTCTTTGTTTTTTAAAAAGAAGCATTCATTTTTTTTAATCACTTTTCCGTTGATCGTTTTTTGGATCATTTGAAGCAGTTTCTTTCTTGTTGGATCGATTTTACTCCTGATTTCAGGCAAATAAGCTCGCGTGATAATATCCGGGTATATTTTTTCAATCTCTAATTTACGGGTTTCAAATCTACAGAGGATTTCTGGGGCATTGGAAAGAATTTCATTTGTAGGTATATAGACTGGAAATGGGATGTTTTTATGCCATCCTTTCGATGTTCCACTTCCTTCATGATTATTCAAATGGGATGGAATTGAAATGGATATGTATTTCGCCGGTCGATAGATCTTGATTTCCGCGTTGGTGTCCTTTTCCCGTCTCCGTACGAGCCTTCCAAGCCTTCCATCTCGAGGCAGAAAAACATGTATCAAGTTTTCAAAATAGGATTCGTCTTCTTTCGCTCCTACTAAGGATGTGTAAAGCACTTTTAAAATATGTGTTTTCCCCGTCCCATTCGCGCCGATAAAGAGATTGACTCCCGGACTGAATTGAAGATCCAGTTTTTTGAAAGCCGTGAAATTTTCCAGCGTGAGTCTCTCGATGGTTTCTTGAGTCATTGGTTTTCTCTGATTCCTTAAATCCATATATGTTCCCTGATTGATCTTTACCACACTCCAAGTGGAAGGACAAGACGCGCGGGAAACACCAGGTTGTTTCTTATCACTTCGAACGGGGAAAATTTTGGTCCTACTATTATTTTACTAGGAAATTTCTGCCTGTTTTATTGTTCTTAATCCTTGAACCACATTCTGTTTATAACTTCCTAACTTGCTCAAATTATTATATTTATGGATTTTTGACCTTGTTTATATCCGCATGGCACGTTGGTTGCAGTTTTTCGGGGCAGCGCTATTTGCTTGAGGGATTCTGATGGCTTTGGATACCGCTGTCAATCATCTATCGAATACTACATCACTTTTCCGGCCGGTTCCCGCAAGCCGGTTGCAGAGCAATCTTGCCCAGTATTACGAGCGCACGTCCGAGTTTGTCAACGAACAGTTTGAGAAATTCATGGATGAAACCCCTTCTGAAAAAAAACAATCCCGCGTGAATACATCCAATGATGACGGAGAGCAGATCAAACTCCAACCAAAGGGAATCGGCGCGCACGTCGATCTCTATATTTGATGTTTGGTTATAACGGCAGAAGGCGGAGATCGAGTCCGAGTTCGCAGGTGATGCGGCGCCGGACATTCCAGAGCATCCGGTCCATAACATCCAGCATTTTGTGAACGTTGACGATCTCTTCTTTGGGGAGTTTCTCGTATTCCAACATGGAAAGAATATAGGTCAACAAGGTATCTCCCTTCACACAAAAGCTAAACAGGCTTTTCGGGAGTTCGGCAATCCGGCAGTCGCAACGATCCAGCCAGCGGATAAAAATAAGATTCATGCAATGAATCTCTAGACAATGCTCTCGCAGTGATTGGATTGTGGCGGGTAATGGCGCTTCCTGTGGCAGTGGATTGCGTTTATGTTTGGTGTTCCCGTTCCGCCACTGTTCCAGGGAGATCACATTATCCGGCGGCCCCGGTTCTTTGATATACATTTTCATCAAGTCGATGACATCTTGGAACGAGGCGATCTCTTCCTCTTCGGGAATCTCGACAAAAGAGCGGAAGATATCGTCATCAAAGATCCAATCTTTTTCAATGGTTTCGAGATCCGGCTCCTCATACTCGTCTTCCTCATATCTCGTTTCCAAAGAAGGATTGGAACAGAATTCTGAAAAATGTTTCTTGAAATAATTCCGTTCGTTGCAAACGGCTCTAAGGGCTTTGGCTTGTTTGGAATCCATCCGCTTCTGTTTTTCTAAATACGAGAAAAAGCGTTTCAAAGAAACCATGAGATTGGAATGATTGTGAACACTGGGAAAGGGGATTTTTTGAAAGTACCAAAGACTGAGAAAATCGTAAACCTTTTCCGGCGTGATGGATTCGATCCCTTCCAAATATTGAAAGGCCATGTATTGGACGATAAAGAGTTCGGCGTTCGCAGTGTGCTTCTCGGCGGTGGACTGTTTCAATCCGCTTTCGATGATATCGAAGTAGAAGTCGTCCAGCAGATTTTCCAGCCTTTCGACCAAATCAAATTCTATTTGTTCGAGGATAGAAGACACAATACTCAACCTGCGCGTCCGATTCGTTTCTCTTCTTCCAGCAATCCAAGAATTCCGTTTCTGCCTTTACTGTAGATTCATTTTTAAAAAGACGAAACGGCTAAATGAAAGAAAAAGAAGGATATCGTAAGGAAAAATAGGATGGATTAGGGTGTTAAGCGTATAAAAAGAGTGTTATTTACCTAGCGCCGGCTTACTCCATACTTCGCTGATATTCGTCATAGAGCTGGGCGATACCCGCAGTTTTTGTATCTCCTTCGTGAACGACGACTCGGTATCGCAAGGTTCCTCCCTCTCCCGCATCTAAATCAAGACGATCCCCTTCAAGCCAGTACATCGGTGTGGGGGAGAAAAATCCATAATCACGCGTAAACCAAGGAGGCGGTGTCCAGGGATTGCCAGGATGGTTGAAAATCGCGAGACCTTCTGTCACGCCATCGCGGCTTCCCCAATAATCACACCACGGAGAATGGACGCCCCATGTGCCTTTTTCACTCGTGTCTCCCTGCGCATTGACGAGTGTTCCCCCTTCATTTACGGAGAGTTCAGGAACCATCCGGGCGGAAAAGAGGGAGTGATTCGTTTTGAGAATCGTTACATCGATCAACGCAGTGGCGGTCAATTCAAAATCAATGACACGCAGCGTGGATGAGGGAGCGGAAACACGAATGCGGCGAGTATCCCGGAACGGAGATTCAGCGCCGGGCCGTTTCCAGATACAGATTTGAGTGAATTCAACACAGGCGCCTTCCGCCTTTTCTATTGTTACTTTCTCGGAAATAATCTGCCCCCGTTCCAGCGTATCCTGCCAATAATTGCCTTCATTGACCTTGTCGCAGCCGAAAAAGAGCGAATGGTGATGGGGATACGGCTCCGACGTTTCCGTCGTGACGCTTTCGCCCGACCGGGGACCGTTGACCGGATAGAAATAAGGGTATTTCAGATCATCGGAGAATTTGTAATCTGTAAAAAGTTTTCCATCAACTTTGATCCGCACGCGGTCTTTTCTTAATTCCGCTTGTACGTTCATACCCTCGTCTTCTTTTTCACTGGCGTATGCTGGAGGGAAAAAACTGGATACGATCAATCCGGTTAAGATAAAAACTACAAGAATACAGAGTATTTGTCTTTTGAACATGATATATTTTCCTTATTGTTGTAATGCTGTCTCATTCCTGCCAATTCAAGAAAAATCGAATTCCCGTTTGGCGGGATCAAACACCACCCGTCTGCCTGTGCGGATGGCTTCGGCGACCATGATGCCCGATACCGCATGAGAGAAACCCGCGTCGACATTTGACCGGGGCTGCTCGCGGGTGCGGACGCATTCCAGGAAATTGTGCATGTGCCCTGTGGAGGGAACCGGTTTAACATCGGATTCACCTTTAATCTGATCCGGCCCGGCCCCGCCGTCGCCGGAGAGTTTCCGCTTTAGCGCTTCCAATTTCCCGTTCGTTCCATAAAAGACGCAGTGTGTATCCGCCGAATTGCAGAGGCTCATAGAGAAATTAAGCTGCCAGCCTTTGGGATAATCCAGAATGGCGCTAAGCGTGTCGGAGGTTTGCCGTCCATCATCACCCCAGAGATAGACCTGCCCGCTTGCGACGCCATACGCGGGGAACGGATCTTCCATACACCAAGAGACAAAATTTAAGTAATGAGACATCCATAATCCCGGCAGGCCGTTGCTGTAATCCCGATAGAGATACCACCGCCGCAGCCGCTTGGCGTCGAAGGGGCGTTTCGGCGCGTCCATGATGAACCGCGGCCAATCGACATCTTCCTTTTTTACGGACGAGTAATCTTTACGCCAGCGGGGTTGTATGAAATTCTGTGAAATGGCGGCGCGGGTGATTTTTCCGAGCACACCGGATTGAATCGTCTCTGCGCAGCCGATGTAGTTGGGATCGCTGCGCCATTGGGTTCCAGCCTGCACGACGCGGCCGTTCTTCTTCGCCGCGTCGACCGATTCACACGCGCCTTTAAGATCGATGGCCATCGGTTTTTCGACATAGATATCCTTCCCCGCTTCAGCGGCTTCCTTCATGATGCGGGAGTGGGTGTGATCGGGTGTGGCGATCGTGATCGCGTCCACGTCGTCACAGGAGAGGATTTCTTTATAATCGACGACAGCAATCGGGGCTTTGCCCTGTTGTTTTTGAATCGCCTCGACAGCCTGATTCCGGTGGACGCTCCAGACGTCGCAGATATGCGAGATTTCCACGTTCAGCCCTTGTTTCCGGCAGCCCATAATCATGGAGATATGGGAACCTCCTCGTACGCCGCAGCCGATGATCCCTACACGGATACGGTCATTCGCTCCCATGGATTGCAGAGCGTTCATCCCTGTCACTGTCAACACGCCGGCGGCCGCTGTGGTTTTACTGAATTCTCTTCGTTTCACGATTCTTCTCCTCCATGATGGTATCCCAATTGGATTCAACCGGCGCGTCTTCATTCGCAATCAACATTTCCAATCCCACTCGATTCCACGCCGTTTTTTACCCAACTATTATAAGGTCACTTTACGGTAAAAAGAAAGTATGGGGAGAGAATGCCGCTCTTGGATTGCAGAACACGCGCTTTTATTCGGACTGATTCCGATAGATCATTTTTAACAACGTAGGCAGGAAGACAACGCTCGCAAACCAGCAGATCCCCGATCCCAACGCCATCAATATTCCTAAACTCGCCAGTCCTTTATGCGAAGCGAATATTAAACTGCCGAATCCGGCGACTGTGGTCAGCGTTGTCAGAGTCAGCGTCGTTCCGGTTGTGTAAAGGCTTTTGTCCACGTCTTTGCATTCATTGAACCGGTGGACAAAGTGGACGGCGTCGTCTACGCCAATACCGATTAAAATGGGGATTGCGAAGAAATTCGCCAAGTTGAGATGAACGTCAAGAAGGCCCATGATCTCCACAAGCCACAACACCGCCAGCGCCAGTGGGAACAATACATAGAATAAGGATTTTAGTGAGAGAAAATCCAACATCACTAAAATTGCTACGACGATGAAAGAGAGAATTCCGATCTTGATAAACGCGTCGCGCATTAAGAGACTGGATTCATAAACTTGGATCGGCACACCTGTCACGTTAGGATCGACGGCGCGCATATCGCTGACAAATTCACGCATCCGTTCTGTATTCCATATGTTTTCCTTGGGATACGCCATCACCAGAAGCGAATTGTCTTTCCCGACAAATATTTTTTTAAACGCGGAGGGAACGCTCGAAGGAGTGGGTTTTGGTTCAGAAAGTAGTTTCGCCAGCGATCGCAGCGATGCGCGTGGCTGTTCAAATAATATGGAATTCGCATTTTGAAGACGCGCTTCCACCTCACCATGCGGGCCGCTTAACAATCGATTCAGTTCTTTCAGTTGATCCAGCGGCGCGTCGTTCAGTTCCTCCAGTTTCTCTTCCAATTCCTTCCGCTGATTGACTAATTCCGTTGCGGAGACGATCTCCACATCGGCGTTCTTCGCCATTTCGCTTGCATTGAGAGCCGCTGAATTGGGATATTGCTCAGCCATACCGGCGTATTCGGGGGGGATGGATTGGGGATCGATAGAGGCGCTCTCATTAATATTTGATGGGATCATGGATTCCATTTTTTTTAATTCTTCTTCCGCGTTTTTGAACTGTTCAATCCCACTTTTCAGTAATTCAATTTGCGCGAATAGAGTATCGAGCCGTTTCGTCAGATCACCATAGATCTTAGGATTGGGTAAGTAGTGATAGCGCTTGTTGATGGGGAAGGAGAAGAGCGTTTTGCTGGCGGAATCGATCAGTCCTTGCTTCGTCTTTGTCATATTCGGCAACACATCATCCAAACTATCCACATGAGCCACGGACGGGATTTTCTTTAAGGTCTCGACGGTTTTTAGCATCTCTTCGTACGAAGGTTCCAGAAACGCGCAATACCAAGTGGAATGATCGGCTTGATCAATCAATAGGCGTTCATACGTGACGGATTCAAGCCCATCGGCCTGTAATTTGAGAAGGTTATCGTCAAAGCGGACACGAAAAGCGTATGGAAGAAGCGCAATCGTAAGAACGAGAAAACAAATCACCGTCAAACGTGGATAGCGCGACACATGGCGCAATCCCAAGAGATGAACCGGCGTGGGGATCGAATTCCCTTTTCGAAGATGGCGGTCGTATGTGACTAATAAGGCGGATAACGTGAGAAGCATCGCGACCAGGCAGAAGAGAATCCCAACGCCAGCAACATATCCGAGTTCGGCCAATCCCCGGAAATCAGTAAGGAGCGCGAGTAAAAACGCTACTGACGACGTGAGCGCGCCAGTAATAATCCCGCTGCCGACACCCTGAAGCGCGTTCCAGATCCCACCCGCTGGATTTCGTGTTTGATCCAACTCTTCTTGATAGCGGTGCAGATAATGAATCCCAAAATCGACGCCCAACCCGATAAGTACCAAAGCGAATACCAGCGAGAGCAGATTCAAATGACCGAGAGTCAGCGCGACGAATCCATAGGTCCACCCCATCGCCGTCAAGAGCGCGATGACCGCTAAGAAAGGACGGATTAGTTCGCGGAAAAAGATCACAAACAAGAGAAGAACCGCCACGAGCGCCAACAGGCTGGCGCGCAGCATATCGTTGTTCGTCGTTCGCATTTCATCGGCCTGCAAGGCGGGGCGCCCGGTCAATCCTACCTGCACATTGGGGAAATCCTGTTGGGTCAACCAGATATCGGTGCGGATACGATTGAGAGGCTCTTCGATTACACTTAAGGTGGCGTAATCCTTGGCTGGCATTACCAGCATGATTAAAAAGCGTTTGCCGGTGGACCAGTTATATTTTTTTTCGCCCCATTTCACCTGCGCGAGTTCGTCTTCTAACTCGGAGAATGATTCAAATGAATCATCCCGCCGGTTCTGCAGCGCATCCAGCAGAATCGAAAGATCCTCTTCGATTTCCTCCGTGGCTATTTTTGTCCGGCTGGTGGAGACGCGCAGTTCATTTGTCATACGATCGAGGATTTCATCGATATGACTCACACTGTAAAGATCCCGCAGATCATCCCGATGTTGGTCCAATTCATTGTCAAGACGTTTTAAATCATCGAGGGAGGCGTAATACAGCGCGGCGTCCTTAATCCAGGCTGTATCGAAGGCATAGATCACATCGCCAACGTCCGCGCATTGTTTCAGGCGGGCCGAGAGCGCGTCAGCGAACGCGATAGTTTCCTGTTCGTTTTTGCTTTCTATGACAATGTATAAAAATTCAAGATCCCCGAATCGATCGATGAAATCGAGGTACCGGCGGTGGTAGTCCAAGCGTTCAGAGATGAGCTGATCCTGATCCGCGATCATCTCCATATGCTCGACTCCATACCACCCCGCCAATGCGGCGGCGCTGAATGAAAGCAGAACGATCCAACGGGGATGATGGGAAACTAGAAAGTGGATACAACGAAAAAGACGAATTCTCATTCCGCGCTGCCAGTGAGGGAGGCCGCTCCCTTTTTTGTAAATGCGTTGAAACGCTGTTTCGCCGCCGCGCCGGCCAATTGTTTGCCCACGCTCCAAACCGGGCCGGGAAACCGTTTACATTTATCCAAGACGGAATCAAAAGCGTTGATCAACCGGTCTACTTCCTCTTCCGTAATGATCAGTGGCGGCAGTAATTTAACAATCTCTTGGTTATGTCCCGCGACCTGAGTCAAGATTTTTTGGTTTTGATAGAGCTGCATGACGACCGCCTGCGCGAAGAGACCATTCTGCGCGGCGTGCAACAGCGCCCAGGCGGGTTTGAGCAGCAGCGAACGAGGCGGACCGAATTCCATGGCGATCATCAAGCCTTTTCCCCCGCACGTCCTTAATAAACTCATGCTTCTCCTTCAATTGAGATAAACCCCCAAGCAGCTGTTGTCCCCGTTTCGCCGCGCGCAGGGGAAGACGATCTTCTTCGATCACATCCAGCGCCGCCAATCCGGCCACCATCGCTAAGGAATTCTGCGCAAAGGTTGAGGAATGGACGACACAGCGGTCGAGACGGCTGAAGACCTTCTTGTAGATTTCTTCCGTGTAGAGAATGGCGCCCACAGGGATGAGGCCGCCGCTAAGGGCTTTCGCGGCGGTCAGGATATCCGGTTGCAGATCCCAGTGTTCACAGGCCCACCATTTTCCCGTCCGGCCCAGACCGCATTGAATCTCATCCGCAATTAAGAGAGTTCCATGCTTCCGGCAGAGACGTTGAATCGTGGGGTACACGTTATCGTATTTCGGAAAATAGACACCCTTGCCGCGAATGGGTTCAAGAATAACGGCGGCTACGTTCTCTTGTTTCAGCGTCTCCTCAACTTCGGTCAGATCTTCCAAATTCACTTTCTTGCAACCGGGCAGCAGATCGCCGAATCCTTCCCGGAACGATTCATCGCCGTTTAACGATAGAGCGCCCGTCGTCAAACCATGAAAGGCGGATTGGTTGAAGAGAATATAGGGGCGGCCCGTCGCGGCGCGGGCGAACTTGATCGCGCCTTCAACCGATTCCGTACCGGAATTCGTAAAGAAGACGCG
This sequence comes from bacterium, assembly GCA_963663405.2. GTDB lineage: Bacteria > Hinthialibacterota > Hinthialibacteria > Hinthialibacterales > Hinthialibacteraceae. The sequence continues at coordinate 31,986 of CAXXSM010000052.1, forward strand.
TTGTAATCCCTTGGGGGCTTTCGCGATCAGTTTTTCCGCCAAGAGACCGCTGAGGAGAGAACAATCCATCTGCGGCAGTGAGGGCAGTTCCATCTCCAGCGCTTGCAGGATCGCATTACGGATCACGGGATGGTTCCGGCCCATCCCAAACACGCCGTATCCGCTGAGCGCGTCGAAGATCTCCCGGCCGTCCAGCGTCGTAAGATAACAGCCCCGGCCATGCGTGTATTCATGCGAGAATCCAATCAAATCCAACACGTTGGAGAATACGGGATTGACGTATTCCTCATGCAGCCGCCGGGCCTGACCGTTCGAAGCCGGGATCAGAGAATGTAGATCGAAGACCATAATTATATGTTCGTATTCCCATCGGGGAATGGCTTAAGCGCTCGAATAGTGCGCTTGAGGATTATTCTTCTGTGATGGAGACGCCGTGTTTTTCCATGACGGCGCGCCATTCGGCTTCATCCATCTCTTCGGATTCCTCCACGAGCATGATGGGGATATCGTCTTTGATGGGATAGCGTTTCCGGGTTTCGGAATCGGTCGAGACGATCCAATCGCCTTCCAATACCACTGGGGCTTTGGTCTGTGGACAGGCGAGAATCTCCAATAATTTCTCACTAATCGGCATGATAGTTCTCCGCTTGGTTCTCAAGTGATAAATAAATTCTGCTTTATTATATATCCAATCCCCCGTTTATTGAATTTCACCGCAGCCATTCATCAAGATGCTGCGCGACGAATTCGTCATCATGGAGATGGGGATAATCGGCATAGACACGGTCGATCTCTTCCTTCTGGCCGGGGGAAAGATCTTCGTCGGGATTGAGACACCACCGTCCCTGCATCAATCCTTGCCGGCGTAACACTTCATGAATCCCGGCGATACAGCCCGCGAACTGATTTGCAGGATCGAAGAACGCGGCGTTGGAATCGGTGACTTGAATGGCGCGTGTTAACCATTCCTGCGGCACGGGGGATTGCGATTCTGACAGCGCGTGGGCTAGCGCGTGGGCTTCTTTTAAAAGTGTAACCGCCGATTGGGTCCAGACCGCCCAGTGACCGAGAAGCCCGCCCACGATCCGCAGTTGGACCGGCTCTCCATTCACCATGATCTCATACGCCGTAAGAAGATCGAGAACGATATTATCGTCATTCCCCGTATACAGCGCAATCTCCCCCGCGCGGCCCGCTTCCGCCACGGCGCGCACGACATCGAAGGTCTGATAGCGGTTGAAGGGAGCCATCTTAATCGCGGTCACATTGGGGATTTCACAGAATTGACGCCAGAATTCATAGCGCAGAATCCGTCCACCCACCGACGGTTGGAGATAGAATCCCATCAAAGGGATCACCTCGGCCACGGCGCGGGAATGCGCGAGCAGTTCTTCATCCGGCGCCTTCGAAAGCGCTCCCAAGCTCAGCATTCCGATTTGATATCCCAATTCCCGCGCCAGTTCCGCTTCGGCGACAGCTTGCTGTGTTGGGCCGCAGATCCCAGCGATGCGCACGATGGACGAATCGGGCGTTTTCTGTTCAAACTCAGAGATCGTCTCCGCCGCCAATCGTCTCAGCACGCCAATTCCAGCACTGCAGACCCACTTCCGGCTGACGGATCTCAAACTGGGTCGTATGCACCCCCACCGCCAATCCACCCGCTCCTGCGGCGAGGTAATACCGGCTCAAAGCCCGCTGATACCGCTCATCCAGTTTCCGCTCCGCCGTCAAAGCCAATGGATGCGCGGGAATCACAAGCCCCCCCCGCAACACCCGCTCGATCGATTTCTCTAAAGAAGGATACTCAACCATAACAATCCGCTCCTGTTTTCCTTCCAGTGTATCCGAAGGACGGGTTTGGAGAAAGAAGGAATGGGGGTGTTTCGGCGTGGATTTTTGATTTTAGGAGATAATGATTTTGATGTGACATTTGTTGATTGTTGGTAATGATGTGATAGTATTGAAAAACTATTGTTATAGAAAGAGAGACGTGTACTATATAATATAAAATAGGGATGTCGTTCAATTCCAAAAAATAGGTGAGTCAGAAAATGGACGCTCAGAAAAAGCCGCTGTTTATTCAGGGAATCGAAAATCCAGAAACCATAGATGAGGACGCATCTAAGGAAGATTTTTTATCTAATCCAGAAAAAAAATCAGTTACGAAAATATTTAAGTTTAAAACTAATGAATTGCGGAAATTGAAACCTACGATAACATCACTTCGTCCATCCGTGGAGATAGACGATTGATCTTTACACGTTTCTTAATGCAGAAACCAATCTGATACTGCTGTTTCACATTCATTCTGTGGTTCGTACGCAAAACCTTTTCCATATTCAGAGGATTTTCCAATTCGATTTTCAAGAATTTGGATTTCATTTAGAGCCGTTTCTGGATCAATGCATCCAATGAAATTATCTCGAACATCTACCCAATCTCCGTATCCTAGACTCTCATTGGCTACAAAACTTGAAAGACTGGTTAGTTGATTTCCACTACAATCAAGACGCCGCATAGATTGATTTTTTGAGATATCTAGACTTTTTAGATCATTGCCGGAGCAGACGAGATTAATTAGTGCAAGATTATGGGAGATATTCAGGCTAGTTAAATCATTGCCGGAACAGTCGAGATCTCTTAATACGAGATTGTGTGAGATATCCAAGCTGGTTAATTGATTAAGTTGACAGTTAATATATTTCAATAAGGGATTATGCGAGACATCAAGGCGAGTTATTTGATTCCAATGGCAGGCAAGATAAGTTAAGGCATCAGCGCCTTTAACATTTAGAGTGTTTAATTCTATCGCTTGACATGTGAGGTGAGTCAACACGGTATTATTAGAGACATCGAGGCGGGAAATTAAATTTCTACTGCAAAGAAGTTTTATCAAAACTGCGTTATTGGAAACATCCAGGCTTTGCAATTGATTGACATTGCAAATTAGACATTCCAAAGCGGTATTCTTGGAGACATCCAAATTCTTTATATAATTGTAACTACAATCAAGTTCGATCAAAGCAGGATTGTTGGAAACATCCAAACTGGTTAATGAATTAAAACTACAATCGAGAGTGGTCAATGCGGAGAAAAATTCAATCCCAGTCATATCTTGAATACCAAGTACATAGCATTCTGGTTTGGGATTCCAACCCCCACAAAAAATTGTTAGGGCTATACTATTGTGCGAACAATCCAACGTTCCATCTTTAATCGCCGCTTCCGCCGCAGTAAATTCTCCATCAGGTTCCACACCCATGAATGCTTCAACCGCTTTTCTGAATATTGGATCGGGGAAATTTTCTGGTGTGTTGATGTTTTGAGTGAATGCGGTAATGGGAATGAAAACGAATAGAAATG